>DATFZT010000072.1:0-3894 GCA_035314185.1 Terriglobales bacterium | reverse complement strand
CTATCGTAGGGGAAATAACGCGAAGCATAGCGCAGGTTCGGCCGGTCGAATCCGGTCACGTGCATCTTCGGCGACCGGAGTTTGAGAAATGTCGTAATGTCGGTGCGAACCTGCGGAGTCGCTGTGGCCGTGAGCGCCGCGGTGACGGGCGAACCCAGCGCCTCGCGAATTTCCGCAAGCCGCATGTAGTCCGGGCGAAAGTCGTGTCCCCAAAAGCTGACGCAGTGGGCTTCGTCGACCACGAACAGGTGTGGCTTAAGTTTTGGCAGTAGGGTACGGAACGATGGCGCGGCGAAGCGTTCCGGCGCAACATACAGAATCCCCGCGAAGCCGGAGTGGAGTTCGCGCAGCGTTTCCCGCTGTTTGGCGGAATCTTGCGAGCTGTTGAGCAACCGCGATGGCACACCCAGCTCGCCAAGTTGCCTGATCTGGTCGGCCATCAGCGCGATTAGCGGAGATACAACGATGGTCAAGCCTCCAAGCGCAACGGCAGGAAGCTGGTAGCAGAGACTCTTTCCGGCGCCTGTGGGCATGACGCAGACCACATCATGGCCGGCCAACAGGTCCTCAGTAACCTCGCGCTGGCCGGGACGAAACTGCGCCAGGCGGAAAGTTCCGGTGAGTAGCTCGTCAACAGACTTCATCGCAGACAAACCCGCAACATCAATGGTGGACTCAAGAATGCAGTGTACGGCGTTCCGGCCGAGAATCGCCAGTTAGGTTGCCGGCCGCGACAGTACTTTCGTAACCGAGGCGAGCCACGGTGGTCATACTGCCTTTTCCAGCCGGAGAGACCACGTTCTGCCCGGCTGCGCAATCCTGCTAGACTGATTGCTTGCGGCTGTCGGGCGCCTTCTACTCATGAGCACACCTGCGTACAAACGCATTCTTCTCAAACTTTCTGGTGAAGCATTGGCGGCGGGCCAGGGCTTCGGAGTTGATAACAACCGCGTCCACGAAATCGCGGCCGAGATTGCCGATGTCTATAAACTGGGCGTCCAAATCGCCATTGTTGTGGGCGGCGGGAACTTCTTCCGCGGCGTGGCGGAGCAGGCCAAGGAGATGGACCGTGTTTCGGCCGATCACATGGGCATGCTGGCCACAGTGATCAACGCGTTGGCGCTGCAAGATGCGTTGGAGAAGCTCGGGGCGCAGACGCGAGTGATGAGCGCCATCGAGATGCACGAAGTGGCCGAGCCGTTCATTCGCCGGCGCGCCATCCGGCACCTGGAAAAGGGCCGCGTGGTGGTGTTCGCTGCGGGCACAGGCAATCCGTATTTCTCGACCGATACGGCTGCGTCGTTGCGTGCGATGGAAATCCATGCGGACGCGATCCTGAAGGCAACCAAGGTGGACGGGATTTACTCCGCCGACCCCATGAAGGACAAGGGCGCTACCAAGTTTGAGAAGATCACCTACCTGGACATTCTGAAGCGCGGCCTGAAGGTGATGGACGCGACTGCCATTGCGATGTGCCAGGAAAACGAGTTGCCCATCGTTGTCTTCAATCTCAACAAGCACGGAAACATCCGGCGGGTGGTGATGGGAGAGAAGGTGGGGTCGGTGGTCTACGAGGGCAAAGGGCGGACGGCAGGTCCTTCGACTCGCCGGTCGCCGCGGCGAACTCCTCGCTCAGGATGACGGTTTATAATCGAGCGTTTTCGACATCATCTTCGCGGTCGTAAGGTGGAATATACATGGCACAAATTTCCATGGCGGCGATTCCCGCACTTAAAGAAAGCTTCGCGCAGCTCAAGACACGCATGGACAAGGCGGTGGAGGACTTCCGCAAGGAGATGACGGCTACGCGCACGGGCCGCGCGTCCGTCCACATGCTCGACGGCGTGACGGTCGAGGCCTATGGCTCGGAGATGCCGCTGAACCAACTGGCCAACGTGAGCGCTCCCGAGCCGCAGTTGATCACGGTGCAGCCGTGGGACGTGAGCCAGATTGGGGCCATCGAGAAGGCCATCCGCAGTGGCGACCTGGGGCTGAACCCGATGAACGATGGCAAGCTGGTGCGCGTTCCGGTGCCGGCGCTGACGGAAGAACGCCGCAAGGACATGGTCAAGCACTTGAACAAGGTGCTGGAGGAGCATCGCACGGCAGTGCGCAACATCCGCCGAGACGGCAACGACGTGATCAAGAAGGCCATGAAAGACAAGAAGATCACCGAAGACGAAGAGCGCGGCGCGATGGAGAACCTGCAAAAGCTCACTGACGACGAGATCAAGAAGATGGAAGAGATGGCCAAGGGGAAAGAGAAAGAAGTGATGTCGGTTTAGTCCTTGGTGTGTTGGAGCGTTTCGATTGCGGAGCGGCGAGGGTCGCTCCGTTTTGCATTATGGGGCGCTAGAGCATTTTCAATGCAAACAATTTCGGTGGAGAACCGCCCTTCGACTTCGCTGAGGGCAGGCGTTCAGAGGTGCGTTTTGCGGCTCGCTTTCGAGAGCGGGTTTAGCTGCTGAAGTAAGCGAGCAATCACCTCAGGCGCTAAAGCGCAAGGGAGAAACGGCGACTTTAATGCACGCCTGAAGGCGTGCTCCACCCTTGCTATGCAGTTGCGATGAAAGCGCTCTAACATAAACCCATGCTGCTCGATCTAGGCGATGTGAAGGTGCGCTCGTGGCGCAAGGACGACCTGAAGTCGCTGGTGCTGCGTGCCAACAATCCAAAGATTGCCGGTAATTTGCGCGACCAGTTCCCACATCCGTACACACGGCGCGATGGCATCGATTTTCTTGAGTATGCCCAGACGGAGGAGCCGGAGTGCTCGTTCGCCATCGAGTACGCCGGTGAAGCGGTTGGCGGAGTGGGATTTCTGATCGGACGCGATATTGCGCGCATCAGCGCGGAGATGGGCTACTGGCTGAGCGAGGAGTTCTGGGGGCGGGGGCTGGCAACGCGTGCGGTCACGGCGATGTCCGATTGGGCGTTCGACAATTACAAGCTGAGCCGCGTCTTCGCGATGGCTTTCGCGCACAACGCGGCGTCGATTCGTGTGTTGGAGAAGGCGGGTTTCGAGCGCGAAGGCGTGATGCGGAGGAGTGCGATCAAGAATGGGGTCATTCTGGATCAGATTCTGTTTGCGAAGGTGCGGGAGGCGGGCGCTGAAGCGCCCATCCCAGGTTAGCGCCCAAAAGCACGGCGCGAACCCTTCAACAGGCTCAGGGCAGGCTCTGGGGCACCCGGCCCCCGCCCTACCGCCCAAAACAAGGCCCGTAGAACGTGCCACCCGGCACGTTTATTTCAAGTTCCGGATCTATTTCCTTCCCGCAGCAGCAACTGACGTGGTTGGGTCGGCGCCGTCCCAGGTTTCATCCGAGGTCGGGCCGTACACCGATGGCACAGGCTTTTTGAGCATCCGAAGATACATGGTGAGCTGGGCGCGGTGATGGCAGGTGTGCAGCACGCGCCGCCAGAAGACCCAGATGCGCTGACGCGAGACTCCGAAGAACGGCACATCTTCCATCCACCACTTGGCGGTTTGTCCGGCGAAAAAGTTCAACCGAGGCCGCGCCAGCTCTGCCATGCGGGTGATGCAGGCATCGAGGTCCAGCGATGCGGGAAGCACCTCCGCCGCGGGAGGTTCGTGCGTGCCGATGAACTCCCCGAAGAACCTGCGCTCGGAGAGCAGTTGGTGTTTCAGAATGTCGGCCACGGTCGATGACTTGGGATCGGGGCGAAACGCCAGGTCGGCGGGTTCGAAGCATTCCCAGACGGCGATTACTTTGTTGGTTTCGCTGGCATAGGTGTCGAGAAGATGCTGAAAGACCGGGTTAGCGGCCTGGGGGACTTCAGACTCAGCGATGGCGGGGTGGGAGTGTCGCATGTTGACCATCCTCGGCTGATGCAATGATTGTACTGCGAGCAAAAAGAAAGGGCGCGAAAATT
>DATFZT010000071.1:0-7555 GCA_035314185.1 Terriglobales bacterium | reverse complement strand
GACCGGATGGAAAATGGGGGATTTGGCCACTGGAACCTTCCCATCCACTCGACGCGAGCGGTCTGCGACTTATCCCGGGATTGGACTCGAACTACCGCGTCATTGGCTGGTCGCCGGACGGGGAATCGGTCTACGCCGGTTCCCTCCGTTGGCGGGAGAAGACGGGGAACATCTATCGCGTGAATACAGTTACGGGAAAAAGTGAGCTATGGAAAACCTTTGGGGCAGGCTTGCCAGCGGGAGCCGTGAGCCGCAGCGGGTCATATCTTTCGGGTGACCAGGGTGCATATGCCTATCTCTACATGCAGGTGCTGTCGCAGGTGTATGTGGTTAAGGGGATGAAGTAGTCTCCTGTCTCGCGCTCACCACGCTATTCTCCGCACGTCTATGAACCCGTGACCCGCGTCGACAAAGCGCGAATAGTCGGGAAATCCTCGCTTGGTGTCGGGTCTCTCGTGCTAGTGATCCCCTTAATCCTCGCTTCCTTGCTCGCCCAGACCCGCGAAGCAACGCTACAGCTTCCTCCACCGGATGGCTGTCATGCTGTCGGGACGAGCACGGTGGTGCTTAGCGACGCGTCACGCAACCGCGATCTGCTGGTCACGTTCTGGTATCCGGCGCTTCGTGGGGCGGTGGTTGCTCCTTACATGGATGGGAAGACGGCGGCTGCGTTCGCGGCCGAGTGGAAATTGCAGCCCAACTTTGCGAGCCATGTCCGGACCAATTCCAAGCTGGGAGCGGCGATGGAACATGGCGGGCGTTTTCCGCTGGTTCTTCTGGAACACGGCTCTGGGGTCGTGCCGGCGATTTACACAATTCTTGCTGAGGGGCTGGCGAGCCACGGCTTTGTGGTGGCGGCCACCAATCATCCTCCGGACTCTCTGATTGCGGTGTACCCGGATGGACGGGAAGCCAGGTCGAAACCATATTGGCCGGAAAATGCGGATCGCAGAACGCAGGGTGTCGCGATCGGAAAGTTTGCAGAAGATGTCCTGGTGGCCGATGTGCGATTCGTTCTCGACAAGATTCAGGAAATGAATTCGCGCGACACGTTCTGGCGCGGTCACATTGACTTGGCGAAGATTGGAATCGTCGGACATTCGATGGGCGGCACGACGGCGGCGTTGGCGACCAAGGAGGAGCGGCGTATCCTGGCGGGCGTAAATCTGGACGGGTCCACTTATCCGGGCATGAACAACGATCTTCGTCCGGTAGAACTGCATAAGCCCCTGCTGTTTATTACTACCGAGGAACACGCTTCGGATCCGGAAACCCACGGGCGGGAGTACTCCGGGAGCCAATCGAATACGTATTACGTGGTGGTCCCGGGCAGCGACCATATGAGTTTCACCGACGCGCGCCTGATTCAGAGTCAGTTCTCGAGCGAAGCTCGACCGAATAGCGGGTCATTGGAACTGGAACTGGAGCGGGCGCTGCTTACCGTCGAAACCACCAGATCCCTGGTCGAGGAATTCTTTGCCAAATATTTGAAGGGCGACGCCGCACCTGGTCTTGATCTGGTAGTTCACGTGGATAAGAGGTAGCCCGGTTTTCTTCTCCGTCAACAGCAAAAGACATGCGCGTTATACTTACCGGCTGGAGATGAGGGCTATTCCAGCGCTCATCTTGAGTTCGACCGCGAGTACGCCCGTGACCCTCCGTGGCTTGTTTGTAACGCCGGTTCTAGAATGGACGACATGAAGAAGAGTTTTTCGATGGTAAGTGCTCTGATCATTATGGTTGGGGTTGGCATGATTGGATCGGCGCGGGCTCAGAAGGATCAGGACGATGATGGTCCGATGTCGGACTTGCGGTTTGTGGTGGTGAAGGATTACAACGGCAAGCCGATTCGGAATGCGGCGGTGGTGCTGCATCCGGTGAGTCGGAAGGGAAAACAGGCGATGGGAGGGTTGGAGTTGAAGACGGACAACGACGGGCGGACGAATATCGACGGGATTCCGTACGGTCCGCTGCGGGTGCAGGTGCTGGCGCCGGGGTTCCAGACATTTGGGGAGGACTATCTGATCGACAAGCCGGAGATGCAGATTACGGTGAAGCTGAAGCGTCCGGCGGGGCAGTACTCGTCGTTGGGGAGCAACGGAGACGCGAAGAAGGCTGATGACAAGAAGCCGCCGGCGCCGGCGCCGCCGCCGCCGCAGTGATCAGTATTTGCAGTAGAGACGCGGCTTGCCGCTTCTTCTCCGCACCTTCACGGACGGCGCACGCGGAGACGGGGCAAGCCCCGTATCTACAGAGGGATTTTTTCTATGAAAAGAAATGCTTTGATACTCGTGGCGTTGGTGATCGTGCTTGGGCTGGGCGTCATTGGGATGGCTTCGGCTCAGGATGATGAAGGGCCGATGTCGAATTTGCGGTTTGTGGTGGTGCGCGACTCCGACGGGAAGCCGGTGAGGAATGCGGAGGTGGTACTGCATCCGGTGAAACGCAAGGGCAAGCAGGCGCAGGGAGAAATGGAGTTAAAGACGGATCCAGAGGGCAAGGCGAACGTTGATGGGATTCCGTATGGTCCGTTGCGGGTGCAGGTGCTGGCGCCGCATTTCCAGACTTTTGGGGAGGACTACGAGGTCAACAAGCCGGAGATGGAGATCACGGTAAAGCTGAAGCATCCGGGCGGGCAGTATTCGATCTATGAGAATCACGGGGATGACAAGAAACCGCAATAGGCCGCTGGGGGCGGGAAGTGCGGCAGACATAACATTTTATTGGTGCGTGACAGAGCGGGCCGGGTGTCCTACAATCGGCAGCCATGGGATTGCAGGAACTCACCGTCGAGCGCTATGAAGGAGTGGCGGACGATCAGCGGATTCTGCTGCTGCGCGGGCCGATCACGATGGAAACCGCTCCGCAATTCGACCGGGCGGTGTGCCATGAGAGCGCGGAGACGATGATTCTGGATTTGTCGGATGTTCCCTACATTGATTCGGTGGGATTGGGGTCGCTGGTGAGAGCGTACGTATCGCATCAGAAAACGGGACGGTGTCTGGTGCTGACGGGGATGAAGCCGCGGGTGCGCAAGATCATGGAAATTTCCAAGGTCAAGGATTTCTTTGTGACTTTCAGCACGACGTGGGAAGCGGTGGAAGCGCTGGCTAACACCGGGACGGCCTAAGGCATAGTTGACCGAATAGTTGACCAATCGGTGGAGACGGGCGCCTCGCCTGTCCAGTCTCACGGTTTCGTGAATCGAAAACACTGGCGTACCATCTAAACCGCATTGCTCGCATGCGCGCGCTGACGCCTATGAATCTTCTTTACCAATATTCCAAGCAGTACTGGAAACTGTTTGTGGTCGCTCTTTTGCTGGCCGCGACCAACCAGATTTTTTCCCTCCTCGACCCGCTGATTTTTCGTCACGTAATTGACAGCTACGCCACCAAGTATCACCAATACACGCTCGGGCAATTTGTGCACGGGGCGGGGCTATTGGTGCTGGCGGCGGTGGGAGTGGCGTTTGTGTCGCGCGTGGCCAAGAACTTCCAGGACTATTTCGTGAACGTGATCGTGCAGCGATTGGGGGCGCGGATGTACTCGGACGGGGTCCGGCATTCGCTGGATTTGCCCTACCAAGTTTTTGAAGATCAGCGCAGCGGCGAGACCCTGGGCAAATTGCAGAAAGTTCGCAGCGATGTGGAGCGGTTCATCACTGCCGCCGTCAATGTGCTCTTCATTTCGCTGGTGGGCATCGTTTTTGTGATGATCTACGCCTTCCGCGTCCACTGGAGTATCGCTCCGGCGTTCCTGCTCACCGTGCCGCTGCTGGGAATCATCAGTTCGGTGCTGAGCAAGCGGATCAAGAAGATGCAGAAGACGATTGTTGCCGAAACCACGGCACTGGCGGGTTCGACGACGGAATCGCTGCGCAATATTGAGTTAGTGAAGAGCCTGGGATTGGCACAACAAGAAGTCGGGCGGCTGAACGGGATCACGGACAGGATCCTCAAACTCGAACTGAAGAAGGTGAAGTACCTGCGCAGCCTCAGCTTTATTCAGGGGACGGCGGTCAACGCGCTGCGCAGCAGCATCTTGTTCTTGATGCTCTATCTGATTTTTAGGCAGGAGATAACGATCGGGCAATTTTTCTCCTTGTGGATTTATTCGTTTTTCATTTTCGGGCCGTTGCAGGAACTGGGCAACGTCATCAATATCTATCGCGAGACGGAAGTCTCGCTGCAAAACTTTCAGCAGATCCTCGATACTCCTCGCGACCCGAGGCCGGCCGATCCGGAATCGGTTGACGAGCTGATGACGCTGCAGTTTGAGGGCGTCAGTTTTCAGCACCAGAGTTCTACGTGTCTGGCGCTGGACGAGATCGGTTTCAGCGCGGCTCGGGGAGACACGATCGCGTTTGTGGGGCCGTCGGGGGCAGGGAAGTCAACTCTGGTGAAGCTTCTGGTGGGTTTGTACGCTCCGAAGGCAGGCGCGATTCTTTACAACGGGATTCCGTCAAATCGAGTGGATCTGGATCTGCTGCGAGAAAAGATTGGATTCGTGACGCAGGACACGCAGCTGTTCTCGGGCTCGATTCGCGAGAATTTACTGTTCGTAAATCCGAAGGCGACGGACGCCGAATGCATGGAGGTTTTGAATCAGGCCGCGGCACATAGTTTGTTGTCGCGCGCGGACCGCGGCCTGGACACGCTGATTGGCGAAGGCGGCGTGAAGGTTTCAGGAGGCGAGAAACAGCGGCTTTCGATTGCTCGGGCGCTGTTGCGGCACCCGCAGTTACTGGTATTCGATGAAGCCACGTCGTCGCTGGATTCGCTGACCGAAGAGGAAATCAGCCGCACCATTCGCGAAGTCGCAACCAATCAGGAGGCGATTACGATTCTGATTGCGCATCGGCTGTCGACGGTGATGCATGCCGACCGAATTTACGTCCTGGAACGCGGACGCATCGTTGAATTCGGACGGCACTCTGAACTGCTCGACCAGAAAGGCTTGTACTACGCAATGTGGCGGCAGCAGGTTGGCGAACGCGAGGCGGTCGCGCAGGGGAAGTGAGTCGAGCGCGTCCGGAGTTATTGCGATCGCGGCGGCTTGCCGAACTGCGCTCGGCTTGGACGGGGCAAAGCCCCTTCCCCACACAACCACAACCTTATCTCCTCACAAGTTGGTTAGCCGGCTAGAGACTCGATGGCCTGGACTGCTTCGGGCGAGAGTGTTACGTCGCGGCTGGCTAGATTCTGCTTCATGTGCTCGGCGCTGGAGGTACCGGTGATCGGCAGAATCCCGATGCTGCGCGCGAAGCTGAACACGACTTGGGCGGGCGTGGCGTTGGCGCTCGCGGCGAGGCTGATGATCAGAGGATGCTGTAGCACCTTCCGATTTGCGGTGAGCAGCGAGAATCCCTGATAGACAATCTTGCGCTCGCGGCAGAACTGGCGCACGGCGCGGTCCCAGCCCAACCGGGCGTAGCAGCGGTTCTGCACGAATGTGGGAAGTTCAGTGCACGCGGCCTCCATCTGTTGCAGTTGCTGCAGAGAAATGTTGCTTACGCCGAGAAGGCGGGTGCGGCCGGCATCGCGCTCTTTGCGCATCGCTTCCCAGACTTCAGCGTCATCTTCGGTCCAGTCGTCGTCGGAGGCGGGCCCGTGCAGCACGTAGCTGTCAACATGGTCGGTCGCGATGTGTTCGAGCGAACTGGCCATTGACTGCGCGACTTGAACGGAAAGCGATGCTGCGGGATCGTAGGGCAGGCGGTGGTCCTGGCCGCGCTGATACGTAAATTTCGTTTGCAGAAAAAGATCGTCGCGCGTGACCAAGCCGGTGCGATACGCGGCGGCCAATGCCTGACCAACTCCTTCTTCGAAGTAATGTCGCCGCTGGTTCGCCGTGTCGATGGCGCGAAAGCCCATGCTCAGCGCCAGTTCGGTGAGGGCCGAGGTGCGATCTTCTTTCCAGGCGGTGCCGTAGAGGAAATCGTATTCTTCTAGTTCTTCCATGATTTGTGTCGTTGTATTTGACTGCTGGCCGTCTGGCGACCCACTCATTCGCACAGAACGCGAATGAGTGGGGCACCCGTCTTCATTACTATTACTCAGGTGATCACGGGAATGTTGGTGAGGCCTTTGGTGCCGAACACGCGGCGGTAGCGTTCGATTTCTTCGGGCGTGCCGAGTGCCTTGGCGTAGTTGTCGGAGAGTTTAACCGCAGGCTTGCCTTCGACCGTGGATACCTTGCAGATCAGGCTGATGGGGTCAAAGTCGCTGCTGCCGGCGGGATCACAACCGCGGAAATCGTTGGTCAGCAAGGTTCCCCAACCGGCGCTGAAGCGAATGCGGCGGCCGGGAGTCCACTTTTTCGGATCGTCGAAATCGGCGGCGCTGCGGAAGTCGTTGGCGGCAGTGGCCCCGTTCGTAATCGTCTTGCCAAAATTGCCACCAAAATAGGCGTGCAGGCCGAGGATGTCGTCGACGTCGAGCGCGTCGGACGCGATGATGAGCTTCTCACGCGGATCTCGCCCGCGACTCTTGAGCCATTGAATATATTCGTCGCCGGCGACGTAGGGATTCTTGCTGTCGATGCGTTGGCCGGTCCAATCGGCGGCCCAGTCGGGGGCGTTGTCGAGAAATTGCGCGGTTCCAAAAGTATCGGGCAGCATGATGCGGAGAGCGCCTTCGTAGGTGGCCTGCCACAACTCGAGGACACGGTACTGAGAAGCTCGGAGGGCATCGTCGTCATCATTATCGTTGGACGCGAGCGCGGCGAGGACCATGGGGATCTCATGGGCGTTGGTTCCGATGGCTTCCAGATCATGCTTATGGGCGAGGAAGGCATTCGAGGTTCCGGTAAAGGCGCTGCCGAGATTCGCTGCCATGGCGTTGACCACGTATTCTTGCCAGAGGAAGCTGTGGCGGCGCCGGGTTCCGAAGTCGGCCACGGACAGACCGGGGACGCCGCGCAGGCGCTCGATCTTGCCCCAGAGCTTCGTTTTCGCCCGGGCATACAGGATGTCGAGACCGAACTCGCGCAGCTTCTTCAAGCCGGCCCGGGTCTTGAGCTCGTCAATGATGGAGAGCGCGTAGAGTTCCCACATCATGGTCTCGGTCCAAAGACCATCGAATGAGAGATCGAACTGTCCGTCGTTGACCGATAGTTCGTAGTCCGACAACCGGAAATCGCGTTCCAGCCATTCCAGGAAGGCGGGTTCGAAGATTCCGCGGCGTCCGTAGAAAGTGTTGCCGGCGAGCCAGACCAGCTCTGACCTGCGAAATCGTAAGCGGCGAGCGTGCTCCATCTGGTGGATCAGTTCCTCGCGGGGGAACATGTCTGCCAGTCGCAGAGACGTGGAGCGGTTGAAGAGAGAGAACGACACGTGGGTCTTTGGATAATGCTTCCATATGAACTGGAGCATCAGCAGTTTGTAAAAATCGGTGTCGAGCAAAGATCTCGTGACCGGGTCGAGTTCCCAGTTGTGGTTGTGCGCCCGCTCGGCGAAGTTCACGATCATGGTCGTACTATCCTCTCGGACCATCCTGAGAAAAGCAACCCGGTGGAGGGATTTGAAAAACTTGAACTAGTGAGGCGCTTCCTC
>DATFZT010000070.1:0-5113 GCA_035314185.1 Terriglobales bacterium | reverse complement strand
TACCCCTCGATTAGCGCGATCGAAGTCATTCCGGAATAGAAGCGCATCTCGTTCGGTTGTGGTCTAGATTCGAGATGACTGGCTCTGGGTTCCCACGAATAGCCGGATTCTCGGGGCAGAACCTGATCCGCGAACTCGAGATGGACGTTAATTAACATCAGTTAACGTAGATCTAAGCTCGAATAAACTTGTATGCGTTTTTCTGACTGAATGCGATGTCCCCCGCGAAATGAACTTTCGAGGGCGCGTTTCGTTAGAACGCCAAGCTCGCAGGGATACAGGTTCTGTGCCTACCGAAAATGTTATCCGGGTGCGAATGCGTTTAAAATCAGCGACCTACTAGAAGCCGAAAATGGAAGCATCGCCAGTCAGGCGATTAGAATGTAACAACGTTACATTGCGTCGAAACCGCTGGACGGAATTTTTGCGCACCACAGCCGGTCAATCAGACTTCCAAAAGCACGATGCTAATTGCCTGGATGTTGGTATCATGATTGCGACTTCGGGGTTGTTCTTGACCACTTCAGCAGCTTGCTAAAAGCCTTAGCGAAACACCTCGAGCGCCCTCCTGGCTATCTCCTCTCCGCATTCCTGCACGAAGTGCCCTCCTTCGGCCAATTCCATCGGTGGCGGGCAATGGCGAATCTGCGCGCGTAAGTAGTTCATCGCCGGAGCCCCCAAGACAGGGTCTTTCATGCCCACGGCCATAAACGCCTGTCCATCCCACTCGGTGTTCCACCAGCGCCGCGCGCCCCGCGAGAGTTCGGCCCCTTCCGCATCGGGGTTGTCCGGCACCATCTTTGGAAAGCGTCGCACCCCTGCTTTGTACCGTATATCCGGAAACGGCGCGGCATACGCCGCGCATTCCTCGGGCGACAATATCTCACAGGCCCGCGCCATCAACTTGGCTACATCCAGATCCGGATTCATCGCCGCAAACTCCCGCCACGCGAGGAATCCCGCCCCCAGCGGAACGTCCCCGGTTCCCAGCCCCGTATTCATCACCAGCAACCGCGCGAATCGTCCCGGCATGTCCATCGGCAGCGTTAGACCAAGCAACCCGCCCCAGTCCTGACAAACCAGCGTGATATTCCGTAGGTCCAGCCGCTCCACGAGCCGCCGCAACATGTCCCGATGAAAAGTGAAGGTGTAAACCGCCTCATCCACTGGCTTGTCCGACCGGCCAAATCCGATGAAATCCGGCGCCACGGAGCGATGGCCCGCCGCCGTAAATACCGGAATCATTTTCCGATAGAGATAGCTCCACGTTGGTTCGCCGTGCAGGCAAAGAAATACGTGCTTGGCGGCCTGCGGCCCCTCATCCAGGTAATGAATGCGGATTCCTTGGTATCCCGGCAGATTCTCAACAAAGTGCGGAACAAAATCAAACCCTGGCAAACTTGCGAACCGCTCTTCCGGCGTCCTCAGGATTTCCATTTCTGTCCCCTCGCATTCGGAATTTTCTCTTTAGACGGCCCGCCGATGATTGTGCGAAGGTCATTCTTGCCCGCACTTTGAGGACGGCAATTCCTGGCGACAGAAAGGTCTGCCGCTATTCGTTCACGCTCTACGATTGCGTTAGCCGCGCGACAATCTCGAACAGAACCGCGTCCGCCCGCGCCTCAATCTCCTGCCTGGTTTGGTCTTGTATGGGATGCGGCACGTACACCGCGTCAAAATCCGGACGATTAAGTGCCGCCGCCTGGGCCCGCGCAGCCGTTTGGAACTCGCCAGTGGCCACGGGCACCGCGGGCACTCCCAAGTTCTCCAAATTTATCGTGTCGTGCAAACTGCACGTTGTACACGACCCTCAATCGGCTAGCGCCTCGACAACGGCGTCGACGGCTCGAAGCTGTTCGATGATTCCGGGCGGGGCCGGCTTGGCAAACGTTGGTTTCATAGTACGCACAACCTTTGCCACCTGAAATCGCTCAAGGAGCAGGCGCTCCAGGCGATCGAGGAATACGCTGCCGCCGGTCTTGCTGATATCCAGCAAACCCACGGTCTTACCCTTTAAACTGCCCAGCCGTGCGGGCGGCGCCGCGGCCCGTACCGGCGTCTCGTTCATCGGATTAATCAATCTGGTCGGCATTTGTATTCCTTTCTCGAAACTCGTCTTGGCGCTGGAGAAGATGTTTTAGTTTAAGCCGCTTCTCCCGCTTTACTTCGCAAATATTCTGCCCGCAGACGTCAAATGGGATAGGTAACCATTTCGCTGCCTCGCGGTCCGGCGGCCCAGCTCCCGATCACCGCGGAAAATTTTCCCGCCGTCCCGCCCGCCACCACGATGCGGATGGCCTCCTGCGCGCGGAATTTCTGATAGCAACGTTCGCCGTCGATCAGGACCTCTTTATATCTCGAAACGAGCTGGGTGCCTTCCGCGTCGGGAGCGTTCTCATAGGCACGCACCGGCACGCCCGTATTTTCGAACAGAAACTCGCGTGCCTGCTGCTTGCTCCAGCCCGCGCGATGAATGGTGCGCGCGTGCTCGGGACAAAGAATGACTACTGCTTCAGAACCAAGGCAAAGCCGATACGTCCAAACCGTGGCGAGCGCGTAGGAGATGGACTTCAAAACCTGCTGTGGCGTGCGCGCGGTGTGCTCGCTCACGCCATGTGGTGCTTCCCCCGCAAACAAAGTCACTGCGCTCTGCTCGGGTGCAAAGCCGCCTTCGGCGTGGAACGGCTCCCACGGATTCGCCTCCTCGTGCTCGGCGATGCAGTAACTAAACTTGCCGGGATTCCCGAGCGCGGACATATCGATGCCATCGGGTCGCGCTCCGCCGATGTTCAGCAGGATGAGTTGCAGCGCCCGGCCGAGCGTGCTGTTCGCACGCGCCACATTGCTGAAAACGTTCTGGCGGTAAGCGAACCCCAGCTCATTTCGAATGGGGCCATTGATGATGACCAGCGGCGCCGCAAAGTGCGTGGTCGCTTGTACGCCATGCACATTGAATCGTTCATCGCAAACCGCCCGAACCAACGGCAGCAATACTCGCATCATATCCGGCACGCAACCCGCCATCACGGCGTTGGCGGCGATCTTCTCGACCGTGGCTTCCCCATAGCAGGGCGGCACGCGGGCAATGACTTCGGTCCGGTCGACTGGCGCACCGCTGAGCATGCGCGCGATGCGCTCCGCGGTGGGAGGAATCACCGGCAGTCCGTCGCCAAAAGTTCGGAAGCAATACTCGAGGGGATCCTCGCCGTCAGGAATTTCGATGACCGAGGCCGGAGCTCCGCGCGGAGCGCCGATGGCCGGCGCGAATTCTCCTTCGACCTGCGGTTCCAAATGCCGCGACATGCACCCAGGCTTGCTTCGCGGGGCGCCGTCGAACTCATCGGCCACCGGCGTGCACCTCATCTGCGCCGCAATCTCATTCAACACGGGCTTGTCGAATCCGAAATGCGACCGCAGCACACGGCCGTCCGCACCGAGCAGAAATAGCGAAGGCACAAACTTCAGATCGAAACCACGGGACAGCGCGAAGCCGGGATCTCGCTGCACCGGGAATGCCGTCGCCAACTGCTTCGTGAACTCCTCGGTCGCGGCATCGCCATCCTGAGAAATGCCGATCACACGTGCCCCCACCGCAAGTTTGTTCAGGTAAGGAACGGCGAGCCGGCACGTTGGGCAGTCCGTTTCGAAAAACACGACGAGCGTAGGATCTTTCCCCAGATCAAGTCCAGGAATCGCGGGCGCCGGATGGCCAATGTCTAGCACGGGTTATGAGGATATCGCAAAACGGCTTTTTCGGTGTCCAACCAAACAGCCCTTGGCGCCTCAGAACGGCTTTCTATTTCCTGGGCCTGAAAGCGGCAAGAAATTCCTCCACGGCCTGCCAGTTTTCCGATGCGCCGCCGCGATTTCTGTCCTCGCGCAGTGTCAAAGAGCCGTGCACACCTGCAAGGTGTGGAATAAACTGTGTCTTTTGCTGCGCGGGCGCAACCGCCAGGATGGACTTGGCGGCCGCGATTTCGTCCCGATCTTTTGCCGAAGTCACAAAGATGGGGACAGAGACTTTGGCGGCGGCGTCATGCACCGCATGCGGACCGTCTAAGTACTCGCCTGGAGAAAAGGCGAGCACTCCGGCCACCTCTTGCCGGTGCTCTGCGGCCACGAGAAACACCAGCGCCGCCGAATAGCTGCTGCCCCACACCAGGACTTTGCCATTGGTTCCAGGGGATTTTGCCCACGCCAGCGCGGCTTCCAGGTCCTTAAGCGCGTCTAAGTACTCTCCGTTATGGCCGACGTGGCCGACGGTTTCGTTCTGCTGGCCCCACAGGTCCCCACCGGAGCGCTGGTCGATGGCGAGGCAATTAAAACCCAGTTTCGCCAGCCGCGGGGCAATGGGCGCATACTCCGCACGGTTCGAACCGGCTTGGTGGAACAACAAAATATAAGCCTGCGAATTGCTCCCCGCAGGATAGAAGTCGGCATAGATTTTGACGCCATCGGATGCCGTCAGCGTCACCTGCTGCTGGGCATGCGCTGGCAACACCCAACCAACGGTTACAACAACGAATTGCAAAAGGGTTCCAAGCGCCTTTTTCTTGCAAAAGAAGTCCGTTCTTGTGCGAGTCCTTAACGTTTGCATTTTCCCTTCCCGCGTTGGACACCAGTTCCAAGGCTTTTGCACAGTGCAGCTCACAACCTTCGATGATCCGCCTCAGCAATAGTTTCAACGAGATGGGTATCGGCCATAAAGAAGCGCAGAGGAACGACCTCAATCGTGAATGCGGCAGCTCAGAACCCTTCCCTCCAGGTATTTAACTCCGGCGCAAACTCTCAGCGCACGTTGAAGGCTACCTATTTTGGGCGGCGCTGGTCCAATAGATCAAACAGCTTGGTGGGGTCCAGCGGCACCACCGACCAGTTGGTCTTAGATAAGTGGATCACTGAACAGAGAGTCGAGTGAGAGCACCTACCAGGAACTTTCCAGAAACCGTTGCATCCGATGGCAGTATGTCAATTCCAACCAACTCTACTGCCAGCGGAGCGCTACCGCTGGGTCGACCCGCAGCGCCCGCCAGGCGGGGATCGCTGCGGATGCCAGCGTGACGAACACCGTGAACCCGGTCGCCGCGGCATATACCAGCGGATCAGCCGGGCC
>DATFZT010000069.1:0-12127 GCA_035314185.1 Terriglobales bacterium | reverse complement strand
GAATCGATTACGAGCGAGCCTTGGTTGGTATGGCAAAGGCAAGACCTTCAACGAGAGCGAAATGGCGCGCTCTTCGGAGCGCAGGGATTAGTACGCTCGAAAAAGTGCTTGACGCCGCCGACATTGTTAGAGACGGGATTTTACGACAACTGACATAAAAAGGCCGTCCCTTGCCAAGAACTAAGGACGGCCCAAAGTGTTCATTAGCAAAGCAGAATCTGGGACTTTAAGCTGCTCGTGCCTCCTGCGCCCTTGCCACAGACGGTGCGGTCCATTTTCCTTCCAGCGCCTCGGGCTTGGGCCAATAGAGGCGCAGAAACATGATGAAAGGCCCCTTCGGCGCGGGGAGCCAGTTGGCTTCCTTGTCCTTGCCGGGGGATTCGTTTTGGATAAGCAGCGTCAACCCTCCGTCGGCATCGCGTTTGAGTTGCGGCAGCATCGGTGAGTTGATGAGGTAACGATTGATGGGATTGGCAACGAGCAGGCTCGCAGGCAGTTCATACATCGTCAGCGACCAAAAAGCGTTGACCGGTGGCAATTCGCCGGGCGCAAAGCGTAAGGTATAGACATTGGCGCCGTTCAGCTTTTTCCCATCGGCATCGACACCCAAGACCGGGTACATCGCTTCCTGTTCCGAGTTTCCGAAGATGCCCAGCACGGCGGCACCCAAGCGGTACAAATAATTGTTCTTCAGAAATTCCCGCGTCCCGAAGCATTCACCTGCCGTCACCTTTCCCGCCTCAACTTGTTTCTGCAATCCGCTGAAATCAGCCCAGGCGTCGACGATGCCCTGTTCGATGCTCGTCTTCACTTCCGGCGAGAGCTTGTTGGGGTCGAGGGTCTGCCCCGCTCCGACGTTAATCTTGGCGAAACGCGCCATGAGTTCCGTCTCGGACGGGTTCGTCGGGCAGAACTGCAAGATGAAGCTTAGGATGTTGAAAAACTCCGGCGATGTGCGCTCCTCGGCGGGAGTAAGCGGCTTGATGAAATTGATCGCCGGTGCCGCGGGAGGAGCAGGTTTTCCAAGGAACTGCGACAGGGGCTGCGCCTTGTAGCCGGCTTGGACCTTTTTCACATTATCGAGGTCGCCGGGATTAAAAAGTTGGGTGCGAAAAGCGGCGAGAGTTAATTCCGTTTCGCTCCGAAAGACTTTCTTCACGCCATTCGGCGTCTCGCCCTTCCAGCCAGGCCCGGCGACGAGGAAGCTGCCGCCGTCGTTGCCGGTGGCGCGGCTGCCGATGTAATCGAAGTTGAAGGTGTAAAGGTCTATCAACTGCACAGAGAAATACCGGCTCTTCTCAATGACCGGCACGGTAATCACGACCGGCTCGGCCCGGAGGTCTAAGCCCAGCATCGAGTAAGGCGTGTCCGAGTTCGGGGTCTGAACTGCCTTGTCGTCAGGAGTGAAGACGCGCGGAATGTTGCGGATTTGGTTCCACGGCGCTTTGAACTCCGGGTTGTCATGATCGACGAAGTAGGCATATTGGATACGGTAGCTATCCACCATAGGGAAGCCGTAGATGTAAGCCTCCTTGGCTATGTCGCGGGCTTCGGCGGGTGTCACAGTAGTGTTTTGCGGCATGGCATCATTCCACTTCTTGGTCGCTGCAATTCTTGACTGTGATTTCCCTCTGATTTCACGAACAGCAACCCTCGGGAAAATAGCAACAGGCCAACGGAAAGAAAACTGGCAAAACTGCCAGTCGAGGAAGAACAGACTCGATTTGACGCAATCAGGCGATTTCGCTCAGAACCCGGTCGTTGGTGAGCTAACCCGATCAGATTGGATTCGGGGTACGATTCATGCCACACTTCAACGATAAGGATTTCAAATTAGGACACTACCCAGGGGTCGAATGAAAACACATCTGAGATGGAGTTTCACAATAACTGTATGCGCACTGCTCATGGTAAACATCGCACTCCCTCAGGAGACATTGAAACGGGACAGTGGCCCAACTGTAACCATTGTCACCGCAGGTGATATCTCGGTCACCAGAGCGGCGGACGGCAGGACCGTGGTGTCAATCAACTTCGTTCCAGGCAAAGCGAAATCAGGCGACACGAGAATTACGATTTCAGGCCCGTATTCGCTAGATGTGAACGGAGGCGTGAAGGAGGTCACAGGTCCTCAGGGGGTCGAACTTCATGTGCTGAGTCATGAAGAATTGCGATTCGAAGCTCCGGAAATCAGTTTATGGGAACAATCACACAAATTTTCCCAATCCTCCGCATGCAGCAAGATCCCCAAGTTTCCCGGATGCGGCCATCCAGTTTGTGACCAACCTGACCACCCGGGGGACCAGTGCCGGTATAACAGTGGATCCGGCTGCTCCTGTGTGGCCCCTGGCGGTGGCCCATGCTCGGAGGCGGCGAACCCTGCGCAAGAGCGGAAATGAAACCAAGACTAGGGCAGCGGCGGCATTGTTGACGTTAACCAGGCGTTTGCACTAACTGAGAATCGCCGTCAAATGCAGACACTCACCTTTCCCGCGTGGTTTCCATAATTGCCGAATGAGGTAGCTTCACATTTTTTGTGTAAAAGCGATAGCGACGTAAGTAATTGAGGTTACGTTGCATCGCATCCATCAGGCCAGTCTGTGAATCTCTATAGTAGAGCGAAGGACTGATGCCAACGAACAACAAGCCAAGACCGAGGGTTGTAATCGTGGGGGCCGGATTCGGCGGCCTGACCGCCGCCCGCCGGATCGCCCGGCTCCCCGTTCAAGTCACGGTCGTTGACCGGAGAAACCACCATACCTTCCAACCGCTGCTCTACCAGGTCGCGACTGCCGGCCTGTCGCCCGGCGAAATAACCGCGCCCATCCGTTGGATACTCAAACGCGACTCCAACATTGAAGTGTTGCTCGAAGAGGTAGTCGATTTCAATCTGCAGCAAAAAAAGGTCATCACCAAGGAGCAGCAGCTCGAGTACGACTTTCTGATCATCGCCTCCGGCGCAACGCATGCCTACTTCGGTCACGAAGAATGGGAGCCTTTCGCGCCCGGTCTGAAGACGATCGAAGACGCGCTGGAAATCCGCCGCCGCGTTCTGCTGGCCTTCGAACTGGCCGAGCGGCAAGAAGCCGATCGCCAGAAGAAAGACCGACAGAAAACCAGCGGCGAAAGCCGAACTCCCCTGCAGTTTGTGGTCATCGGAGCCGGACCCACCGGTGTCGAACTCGCCGGCACTCTGGCTGAAATCGCGCGCCACGCCATGAACCACGAGTTTCGCAACATCGATCCGCGTCAAACCCGCATCCTGCTCATCGAAGGCGGCCCCCGCGTTCTGCCAGCCTATTCCGAAGAACTTTCCCGCAAAGCCGAAGCTCAACTGCGACGCCTCGGGGTCGAGGTCCGCACGTCCCACCTGGTCACCCGCATCGAGCCCGGCGCGGTCTGGATCGGCAATGACAACGAAAAGATTACAGCGCCGGTGATCTTGTGGGCAGCAGGCGTGGCCGCTTCGCCACTCGGTCGAAAGTTGAATGTTCCCGTCGACCACGCCGGTCGCGTGTTCGTTCAACCCGACCTCAGCGTCCCCGGACATCCGGAAGTGTTTGTGATTGGCGACCTAGCCGCGCTAAACGACGAAAACGGCAAGATGCTCCCCGGAGTCGCGCAGGTCGCCATTCAGCAAGGCGACTGGGTTGCGGAAACCATCGCCCGCGACCTCGAAAGTCAACCGCGCCGCAATTTCCGTTATCACGACAAAGGCAGTCTGGCCACGATCGGCCGCGCCGCCGCCGTCGCCCAGTTCGGAAAATTCGAATTGTCTGGCTATTTCGCCTGGCTGGCGTGGCTCTTCGTCCACATTTTCTTCCTCATCGGATTCCGCAATCGTCTGCTGGTGATGATCCAGTGGGCATGGTCGTATCTCACTTACGAACGCGGCGCCCGCTTGATCACCGGCAGCGCCGATCTCCCAGGCTGGACCCAGTCCCAGCCCGCAAAAGAGTCCGGTGGAGCGACGGGCGTCCCGCCCGTCCAGCCGAGCGATGACGCCCGCCTCTCCGCCGACAAGCTTGAATCGGCGTCGGCAGTTATCAAGCGGTCGCCGCGACTGCCGCTATAATCAACCTGTCGTGAAACACGCCGCTGTTTTCGTTTCTGTGGTTTCGCTGCTTCTCTACCCCTCGCTTCGCGCCCAGGACGGCGCCGCCGCGAACCGAGCCGTCCTCGGCCAGACCATGGTCGTGATTCCCTTCGAGAATAATTCTCCGACTCCAGGCCTCGAATGGCTGGGCGAATCCTTTCCCGAAACTTTCCACGCGCAACTCAATTCTCCGGTTCTCTACGTAGCCAGCCGGGACGAGCGACTCCGCGCCTGCGATCGCCAGGGCATTCCGGCCGGAGTTCACCCGTCGCGCGCCAGCCTCTACCGCCTTGCCGAGCAGATGGATGTCGACTACGCCGTGCTCGGCTCTTATAAGTATGATGGGCAGCGCCTGACCGCAACCGCCCAACTGCTCGACATGCGGGCGGAGAAGCTCTTGCCCGCCGTCTCAGAGTCCGCGCCGCTGGCCGATCTTGGCAGCCTGCAATCCGCGCTTGCCTGGGATTTGCTTCGCCAGATCCGCGCCGGCTTCTCCATGCCCAAGGAAAACTACGTAGCCAGCGTTGCTCCCATACGCCTGGACGCCCTCGAGAATTACATTCGCGGCATGCTGGCCCCCAGGGCGGAAGCAAAAGTGCAGCACTACCGCGAAGCGACGCGCCTCAATCCCGACTACGCTCAAGCTTGGTTGGAACTGGGCAAGACCTACTACGCCCAGCGCGCTTATGAGCCCGCAATGGCTGCCCTGAGCCAAATCCAGCAGTCCCCTTCAATTCCGATCTCGGGCGCACTAACGTCGGGCCCAGCAATGTCGGGAGCAGTAATGTCAGGCGCAGTCGCGCGCGAGGCGAATTTCTATCTCGGCCTCGCCGCCTACGCTCACGGAGACTTCGCAAAATCCGAAAGCGCCTTCGAGTTCGTAGCCGCCCGCCTGCCTTTGGCCGAGGTCTATAACAACCTCGGAGTGGTCGCCGCCCGCCGCGGCCAGAAAAAGGCCGCCGAATATTTCGAGCGAGCGATTCAGAACGATCCCAGCGACCCCGACTACCACTTCAACCTGGGAGTTACTCTTACCCTGGCCGGCGATCGCGCCGCCGCGGCACGCGAACTGCGCGCGGCGCTCGACCATCGCCCCAACGACTCTGAAGCGAGAATGATGCTCGACTCCCTGATGCCGCCGGCGGGCAGCGGCGCGATTGTCCCTAGCAGCGCGGTCTCGAAGGCCGCATTCGAGCGCATCAAAACCAACTACGAGGAAGACGCCTTCCGCCAGTTGACCACGCAAATGCAGGGATGGGTCGAGCAGCAATTTGCCCGCTCCGATCCCCGCGCCCACGCGCGTTTTCACGTCGAACGCGGCAAAGATTTGCTGGCCCACGGATTCACCACCGAAGCCGAAGCCGAATTCCGTCACGCCGCCGCGATTGATCCCTCAAGCACCGCGCCCTTCACCGCTCTGGCCGCCGTTCTAGCAGACGATTACGACTCTCGCGGCGCCGCCGTCGAAGCCCGCGCCCAGGCCGAAGCCGCGCTCCGCATTCGCGAGTCCACTGACGCCTATCTGATTCTTGCGCGGCTCGATTTGAGAGAGAATAGAATGGAAGCGGCTGCCCAGAACATCAATCGGGTGCTGCAACTGGAGCCCGGCAATCCCGCCGCCCAGGACCTGAAGCGCACCCTAACCGCCAAGCTAGCGGAGAAAGCGCAGCCCCTGTCACCGCCATGAATCCATTTCTCAAAAGCGCTAGTGTGGGGACGGGCGCCCTCGCCCGTCCAAGCCGAGCAAAGCTCGGCAGTTACCACCGGATTTGCCATGCAACCTGCTGCATAGCAGTTCTCTTTCTTCTCACCACCCTCTGCTCCGCCGACGTCCTGAAGATCGTAATCAACGACGCCATCCAACCCGTCACCGCCGAATTCATTGGCCGCGCCATCGACGTGGCTACTGCCAAGCACGACCAAGCCGTCCTCATCGAAATGACCACTCCCGGAGGACTAGTCGATTCGACACGCGACATCATCGACAAGATCGTCACATCGCCAGTGCCCGTGATCGTCTACATCACTCCCGCAGGCAGTCGCGCGGGCTCGGCCGGAATCTTCATCCTCGAAGCCGCCGACGTAGCAGCCATGGCTCCCGGAACCAACGCCGGCGCGGCGCATCCCGTGACTCTTATCGGCACGCCCGACGAGACCATGATGAAGAAGATTGAAAACGACACGGCCGCTCTAATGCGCTCGGTCACCGCCAAGCGTGGCCGCAACGTCGAACTGGCCGAAAGCGCCGTGCGCGAGTCGAAGTCCTTCACCGAACAGGAGGCGCTCGACAAAAAACTAATCGACTACGTCGCGCCCAGCGAGCAGGATCTATTCCGCCAGATGAACGGCAAGACCTTCAAACGTTTCGACGGGGCCAGCGCAACCCTCGACCTCACCGGGCAACCGCTGCGCAACTACCAGATGACGCTCAAGGAACAGATCCTCTCCTACATCATGGATCCCAACATCACTCTGATCATTCTGGCGATTGGCGCGTTGTGTCTGTACGTAGAATTCAATCATCCGGGAGCGGTTGTGCCCGGCACGATTGGCGTGATCTTCATCGTGCTGGCTGCCTTTGCCATGCACCTGATGCCGATCCGCTACGCCGCGCTGGCGATGATTTTCGTCGCCTTCCTTCTATTCGCCGCCGAAGCCAAATTCGCCAGTCATGGAGTGCTAACAACCGGCGGAATTGTACTTCTAACCTTGGGCGGCTTGCTCCTGGTCGACGCGCCCATTCCTGAAATGCGCGTTCGCCTGGTAACCGCGCTCGCGGTCAGCGTTCCGCTCGGATTGATCACGGCCTTCCTGATGAGCATCGCCGTGCGCGCTCGCCGCAACAAAATTGTCACCGGCGAACAAGGATTGATAGGAGAAATCGGAATCGCGGAAACCGAGCTAGCCCCCGCCGGAAAAGTATTCGTCCACGGCGAACTGTGGGACGCAGTCTCCGCAACCCCCGTCTCCGCCGGAGAACAAATCGTAATTCGCCAAGTCGACGGACTAACCCTGCGCGTCGATCCCGTAGCAGCCGCAAGACCAGTTGTGGCTTAAAGGCAGAGTGCCGCCCGTGTCATCCTGAGCGGAGTGGCCGCGTCGCGAAGCGAGGCGGCTGCGCAGTCGAAGGACCCCTACACGTCCGACACTCCTACTGCTGTATCAAGGCGTTCTCACCGTGACCCGTGTTGAGCCACGCCGCGTGTCCGCAACCACGTTGCAAGATTTCCCCAAATCCCTGAGTGGGGGTTCCCCCACCCCAAACCCGTCCCGGTCTGGCAGCAACCCCCTTGCGCCACGGCCCGTGCTGGTGCATACTCTCGCGAAATGGGGGGTGTCCTATGCACAGAACGGCATTGCTTATCATGGTCGCCCTGCTCGGAGTCAGCGCCGGTCATTCTTCTCAGCCGGCCGATTGGGCGATCAACGCCACCGCAATTGAGGCATGCAGTTGTCCACACTTCTGCATGTGCTATTTCAACTCACATCCCGCGGCTCACCATGAGAACGGGAAGACCGAACACTACTGCAAGTTCAACAACGCCTACAAAGTCAACAAGGGCCATTACGGCAACACCGACCTTACCGGCGCCAAGTTCTGGCTGACCGGCGATTTGGGAGCCGATTTCTCCCAAGGTCAGATGGACTCGGTTTTAGCCACTTTTGATAAGAGCACGACCGCCGAACAACGCCAGGCACTCGGCGAAATTCTGGGCCACGTCTTTCCCGTCAAGTGGAAGTCATTTCAGACAGCCGAAGGGAATATCGATACCTGGACCTTCGATAAGGACCAGGCGCACGCCACCCTCAACGGCGGCAAGACAGCCGAGATCAAGCTGAAGCGCTTTCAGGGAATGACCGACGAGCCTGCGGTGCTGAAGAACGTTAGGTACTGGGGTACGCCACGGAACGACGGCTTTGTCATGATGCCCAATGAGTTGGAAACGTACAAGGAGGGACCCAAGGCCTTCGAGTTCAAAGGAACAAACGGGTTCCTGCTCACCTTCGACATGACCTCAGCCGACGTTGCGCCGCAGAAAGGCTCGATGAGCTACTGAAGACCTTTCGGCACTCGCCCTCGAATGCGCCAGAATATTTCTGGCGCATTATTTTTTGCACTCCATGCGATCGTCCCATCCTTTTCACGATTGTGGGTGGCGCAGCGCTTCAGCGCTGCGGTAAATGGCCTACCCTTAACGCCGGCTTCAGCCGCTGAGGTCAGACTGCCGGGAGCGTCCGTCCAATTGGGCAGTCCGGAAATCTGGCCGTGGAGCAGCTATCGTTCTTATCTTCTCGGATAGATTGGACCGGTGCGTGTGAGATTTCACGAGTCTCCGATGCAGTTCAAGGCCCGTCCGGTCGAGAAGTTTGGTGAGGAGGTGGGTCGAGCGTCCCTCTTGTTCGCGGAGGCCCACTCATCCGCAAAGAGCGCGAATGAGTGGGGCACCCGCCGACCGTCCGACAAAGGTTAGTTAGGCTAGCCCAAGACGCGATTAGTCCGCCACCACCGCATGCCCCCTTACGATATCCAGCTCCAGCCCCGCGGATCACATGACCGAGTAAGTGCTAGAATCGCGGAGTAACATGCTCTGCTACCTTCACTGCCTGCTCACTCCCGATTGGATCACGGCTCTAGGAACGGTTGGCGCCGTCGCGGCCGCCCTAGTGATTGCGCTTTTCGGCAAACAAATGGGGCAGTGGTTCTTCCGCCCGAAACTTGATCTCGACGCCGTGGTGAGAAGGCCCGACGCCGAGAAGGTCGGGCGCTTTCAGATGGTCGGGCCGGCCTACAGGCCCATCGGGGAAGCATGGTTCTTCCGCCTGGCGATCATGAACAGCGCGGACGCGCCCGCACGAGATGTCCAGGTCTACTTGAGGAGGGTCGAGAAGGCGGATGGGTCTGTCGTCGACAAGTTCACGCCGATGAATCTCAAGTGGACTAACTCGGGGGAAACGACGCGCAAGGTGCTGCTGAGGGGCGTGCCCGTGTTCTGCGATTTCATCCACATCACCGACCCCGCCTCTAGGTCCATTTCCGGCGAGGACCTGAACACCGTGCCCGCCGGGCAGGGCGTGATGGCCCTCGATGTGGAGGCAGTTAACACAGCCAATGGCCACCTACACGGGCCGGGCGCCTATCTTTTTCACCTCTTGCTGGCGGGGGAGAACTTCAGCGCGCGCTCTTTCGCGGTCAAAGTCACCTACAACGGGGCATGGTACGCGGAGCAGGATAGGATGTTCGATCAAGCGATAGGATTCCGGATGGAAAAGTTGGCAAGGCCGCCAAAGCATCCTGCCAGAGCCTGAGCTAAAACCGGCGCAAATGTCAGCCTTCTCATTTTGTTACAGCCCGCAATAGACGGTTGGGGTGACTGAGAAGGTGCAAGCTAGCCGATGACCTGCTAGGAAATACATGACAGACAAGATTTCTCGCTATCGGAAGTTGGCAGAGTCACTGGCCGAGCTCGGTGATGACCAAGCGAAGGCGATCGCTACCGATCGTTACAAGTTGATGTACCACTATTTTGTCCGGTGCGCGGGTTTAACCTCCGCCGTCGTCCTGCTGGTTGAGACAGGGCACCTAGCTGCGGCCTATGCGTTACAGAAGAGCCTCGTTGATGCCATGCTAAACGGACTGTACATTGGCTACGTAGCTCCTGAAAAGGAGATTGAAGAGAGCGTTGCGTTGGCCCTGAAGGGGCGCTGCACGGGACATTCCGGAATGGGCAAACGCGCCAAGCAGGTGGATGAAGCCTTGCGACGACGGCGCTCGTTCATGACCGGCATGTTTGAAGATATTGTGAAGCGCGCCGGGGAACGGTTGAATGAATTCGGCCATGGTGGCCTATTGTCGACCGCGCTGGGAGTGAAGAGTCTGCCGGCAGAGGTCGGGTACAAAGTGCTCGCTGACAGCGTCCTTGTCCTTCATATTTTTCTTAGCAATGTTTTCATGCTGGAGAATCTCGATCTGGCGCCCTTGGAAGCCTTGCAGCGGGAATTTGATGGGACAAAGAATGACTAGTCTTCCTCGCGTCCCCCATTCGGCCGGGTGCCCCGCCCACCGCGCACGGCGGGCGAGGCCCATCCTCTATTCATCACAAACGCCCAGTGATCCCCCGCACAGACACCAACCCGCCCGTCGGCGACAATGGCATCGACCTGCTGTGCCAGTGCCAAGGTGTGTCCGTCAAAAAGGACGGCCCCCAGAGCGGCTACCCCGCGCCTCGCGGTTTTCAAGGCGTAAGATGTCAAGCTCTTGCCACTGCTCTTTCACAACCCGTGGAGGCGATCGGACGGAGCCTTCCCGCCGCCAAAATCCCGAAAACGGAGAAAAAACAGGCTAACTCCTTATTTATGAATATTTTGGAGCTAAATCCTTATTTTTCCATATTTTAGCGCAAAATGGGGGGGAGGGGGGGAGGGGACATCACTAACGAGTCATTACCCTAATAGTAAACAGCCGCGAAAATCATCGCACTCACGCATCATCCTGGACACTCCACTCTTCCGTTCCTCACAGCTCACAGTCGCTCGCGTGCGCTACAATCCGCTCATACTCTGAATAGGAAATTTTCTGGAGGCATTTTATGGATCTCGGGTTTCCGGTCATCACCGTTGGTATCGTTATCGTCGTCATCTATGTTCTCAGTTCCATCAAAATTCTGGCCGAATATGAGCGCGGCGTCATCTTCCGCCTTGGACGCCTGATTGCCTCCAAAGGTCCAGGCGTAATTCTGGTCTTCAGTCCGATCGACCGCATGGTGCGCATTTCGCTGCGCCAGGAAGCGCTGGAAGTTCCGCCGCAGGACATCATCACCCGCGACAACGTCACCTTGAAAGTGAATGCGGTTATTTTTCTGCGCGTGATCGATCCCAACAAAGCCGTGGTCGAAGTCTCCAACTACGCCTATCAGACTTCGCAGTTTGCGCAGACTACTCTGCGCTCGGTGCTGGGCGAACAGGAACTCGACGAATTGCTGGCGCATCGCGACAAGATTAATCTGCGCTTGCAGAGCATTCTCGATCAGCACACCTCGCCCTGGGGCGTGAAGGTCACCAACGTGGAAGTCAAACAGGTGGATATGCCCGAATCGATGTTGCGCGCCATGGCCAAACAGGCCGAGGCGGAACGCGAGAAGCGGTCGAAGATCATCCACGCTGAAGGCGAATTCTCAGCCGCGCAGCGCCTGGTGGATGCCGCGCACCTGTTAGCTACTGAACCGATCAGCGTCCAGTTGCGTTATCTGCAGACGCTCACGGAAATCGGAGTCGAGAAGAACACGACGGTTGTGTTCCCCGTGCCCGTCGATTTCTTCTCCGGCATTCAGAAGCTGCTGGCCAATGTGCCTGCGCCGCCCGCGACGGCAGGAAGGTAGGAGGTTAACAGTACTTGATGCCCACGGCGCCGCAGGATACGGAGATCACGCTTGGCACTGGCCGCATGCTGGCAATTTTTTTCAGCTTTGTGCTGGTGTGCGCTTTCTTCTTTGCCATCGGATTTTCGCTGGGCAGAAAAACCACCATGGCAGGCGCGGGCAGCTTGCTGAACGCTCCCAGTATGACTCCTGCAACCGTCGTTCGACCCTCGGCAGTAAAGAACCCCAATTCCCAGTCCGCGCCGCAATCTCCGTCCAACGATTTTAGTTTTTACAAGGCCGTAGGCGAGAAGAAGGCTGACTCCGCGCTCACGCCTCAAGATGCCGCTGCAAATGCAAAGACGCAGACGCAACCAGCCGGCGCGACCGCGGTCCCGGACGCGCCCGTAAGCGCCGCCCTGGACGGCGCGCCCGCCAGCGCCGCCTACTACGTGCAGGTCGCCGCCGTCACGCGGCAGGAAGACGCCGATGCGCTGGTCGAGGCTCTGAAAAAAAAGCAGTATCCGGCCTTCACCGCCAGCAATCCTTCCGTGGACAGGTTCTATCGCGTTCAGATCGGACCCTATGCCGACTTTAAGGACGCCGACGCCATGCGCGCCCGGCTAATCGCCGATGGCTACAGTCCGATTGTGAAAAAATGAGCAGCTGACTTTCT
>DATFZT010000068.1:0-2160 GCA_035314185.1 Terriglobales bacterium | reverse complement strand
CTGAATTTTCGCGCTGGCGGAAAGTCCGGGACGAAGATCCGCCGGCGGATTATCAATAGTCACCACCACTTTGAAATCGCGCGCTTCCTGCGTGTTCGCTGTGGCCTGCGTGGTGGCGGCTTGTCCCGACGAGCGCAAAATGGCCAACTCGCCCACTTGGGTGACGTGCCCCTTGAAAATTTTTCCCGGGATTGCGTCAATCGTCACGTCCGCGGGATTTCCCTCGCGCACATTGGTGATATCGGTTTCGTCCACCTTTACTTCGGACGTGACCACGCTCATGTCCGAGATGGTCATCAGGAAACTGCCTTCGGCGTTCTGGATTCCCGGCACCACGTTTTCACCCACGCGCACGGCGATGTAGCTCACGATCCCATCAATCGGCGCGACGTAGGTGGTCTTCCGAAGCACGTCCTTGGTGTGTTTCAAGATCGCGCTGGCTTGATCGAGGTTGTATCGCGATTGCTCGCGTCCCGCGCGGCTTTGTTCTACCTGGGCTTTCAGCGCATTCAGACCGGCCGCAGCGGCGTCATAGGTCGCTTTGCTCGCGTCATAATCCGACTTTGCGATCAGTTGTTCTTTGTAAAGTTGCTGCGCGCGCTCCCAGTCGAACTTCGCCTTCTCCAGGTCCGCCTGGCGCTGAGCCAAAGTGGCTACCGCCGAATCATAGCTGGCAGCCGCGGCGCGCACGGATGCTTCCGACGAATCAATCGCCGCCTGCTGCGCCTGCACGTCGGCTCCGGGCTGGATGTTCTCCAGCCGCAGCAAAATGTCGCCCTTCTTGACGTGGTCGCCTTCTTTCACCACGATCTCGGTAATCTTTCCGATGCCCTCACCCAGCACGTTGGTATAGTTCTTTGGCCGAATTTCGCCCGAAGCGGTCACAATGGACGTGAGGTCCGCCTTCAACACACGGCCTGTCTGCACCGCAACGACGCCCTTATTAACCTGGTAGACGCTGAACCAGGCCATACCCCCGAGTACCAGGACGACACCCGCGCCAATCGTAACCTTTTGCCACGTTTTCATTGCTTTACCCTTGGTCTCGCCCCTCGAGGCGACAGCATTACCATGACTTAACTACGTTTCGGGGACGCAAAATGTTTCTAGGTGATGCTTAGACGTCCGTGCGGACAGAAAGACAGGCGCTAGTTATGACATTTCGGAAGTCGCAGCTCTGTGCAGTGGTTCTCCGGCCCCCTGGCGGCCGCTACGCACACGCCACGTCCCAGACGCGAACCTCGCGCGCACCGGCCACGCGGCAGACGCGTCCCTTTCGCCGCTGCTCCATTGTAGAGCCAATTAGACGCCAAGAGAATAGGGCACTGCTGATCTCGAGCGCCTCGGATGAATTCCGGCGGCGCATGATTTCCGATTGGGAATGGTTCTCGACGCCGCCGTAACCCGCCCGCAGCCTCGGTTAACTGCTCTATGCCCCATACCGTTGCGAGGGTCGAGGCAACCCCACGGCCATCATTCGATTCCAACGGTTCAAGGGCAGTTAGGGGAATCCGGCATTGACCTGTACTTTTGGACAGGTTAGAATTTCGTGCCTCGGGGCAAAGGCTTAACTATGCGTTCTACGGTCAAAGTGTTTCTTTTCGCTGTTTTAGCTTGCGGGTTCGTGTATCTCCCCAAAGCTTCCGCGCAAGGTGAATCTCCCACTCAGCAGCCAGACCAAACCGACAAGAAGACTGCGAAGCAGGCTGCCAAGGAACGCTCCAAACGCGATAAAGACCTATTCAACGAGCTCGATTCCCAATATAAGAAATGGCTAAACGAAGACGTCGTCTACATCATTTCGCCCGAAGAGCGCAGTTCGTTCCTGCATCTTTCCACCAACGAAGAACGCGAGCAATTCATCGAAGCATTCTGGCAACGCCGCAATCCTGACCCGGATTCCGCTGAAAATACTTTCAAGGAAGAGCACTATCGCCGCATCGCCTACACCAACGAGCATTTTTCTTCCGGTATTCCCGGCTGGAAAACCGACCGCGGCAGAATCTACATCACGTGGGGCCCCGCTGATGAAGTTCAGTCGCATCCTTCGGGAGGCAGCTACACTCGCCCAGCTTCTGAAGGCGGCGGTGAAACCTCGACCTATCCGTTCGAAGATTAGCGCTATCGCTATCTCGAAGGGATTGGCGAAAACGTCGAGAT
>DATFZT010000067.1:0-3731 GCA_035314185.1 Terriglobales bacterium | reverse complement strand
CTTGGGCTCGTGCGTCTGACTCGCTTTGTAGGCGCCTACGATTGCGGCCAAGTCGTCAATCCCAAGACCGCACGCAGCCAAGCGATTGGGGGAATCATCTGGGGTGTCGGACAGGCACTGATGGAGCAATCGGAAACTGATCCGACTACTGGACGCCTCATCAACCGCAACTACTCGGGTTACCGCTAGTGCCGACTATAGTGGTCCCAGGATTTCAGACCAGGCAATAAGCTAAGATTTTCGGCGGAGTCGTTGACAAAGGAGAGGTCGATGACGACGACGAGAAAACAGTACAGTCCGAAGTTCAAAGCGCGGGTGGCGATCGAGGCGATCCGCGGCGAAAAGACGCTGAGCCAACTGGGATCACAGTTCAAGGTGCATCCCATCCAGATCGCGAAGTGGAGGAAGTCGGCGTTGGAGCAACTTCCGGAGCTCTTCGTGGACGGGCGGAAGAGCAAGGGGCGAAACGGGCAAGCGGACAGCGACGCGCTGTACGAAGAGATTGGGCGGCTGAAAGTGGAACTGGACTGGCTTAAAAAAAAAGTCGGCATGCTCGATTGAGGAGTTGCGTCCATTGGTGGAGCGGGGCCACGCGGAGATCAGCGTGCGGCGGCAATGCGAGTTACTGGGCGTCAACCGCTCGGGTTTGTATTACGAGCCGGTGGGGGAGAGCAAGGAAAACCTGGCGCTGATGCGGCTGCTGGACGAGCAGTTCACGCGGACGCCGTTCTATGGGCGCAGAAGAATGACGGAGTGGCTGGCAACGGTAGGCCATCCAGTGAACCGCAAGCGCGTTTCGCGGCTGATGGAGTTGCTGGGCATTGAGGCCGTGTATCCGAAGCCGAAGCTGAGTCAACCCGGAGAAGGCCATCGGATCTACCCGTACTTGTTAAGAGGAACGACGGTGGAGCGCGTGAACCAGGTGTGGAGCACCGATATCACCTACATCCGGATGGCACAGGGTTTCGTGTATCTGGTGGCGGTCATGGACTGGTTCAGCCGGTTCGTGCTGAGTTGGGCGCTGTCGTTGACGATGGAGGTGGACTTCTGCATCGAGGCACTGAAGCGTGCCTTGCGGCGAGGCCGGCCGGACATTTTCAACAGCGACCAGGGGTCGCAGTTCACTTCCGAGAAGTTCACCGGGGAGTTGACCGGGCGTCAGATCGCGATCAGCATGGACGGGCGCGGACGCTGCATGGACAACATTTTCGTCGAGCGTCTGTGGCGTTCGCTCAAATACGAGGAGGTGTACTTGAAGGACTACGGGTCGGTGACGGAAGCGCGCGCCAGCATCGACCGCTACTTCCGGTTCTACAACCACGAGCGCCTGCACCAAAGCCTCGGCTACCGGACGCCGTCGGCGATTTACCTGGCGTGACATCAACAGCGATGTCCAGCCGCACTATACGGAAAGGATCGTTGCTTGACTCGGGGACTCCCGTCCCCGAACCCCTGGGATTTATCGCTTTCGCGCCAGAATGTTTGTTTTACACTGAAAGCACTTGAACGGAGGATAGGGCTCCGCAGGGATGCGACCCGAGCGCCGATTCAAGGGCCGGAATGGCAAGGGGCGGCCTCACCCGCCGCCCCAAACGCAAACCCAAGACGCCGCCGAGCATTAGCCCGACTTTCGCAGTTGGAGGCCTTGGGAAGGTAAAAGTGGTTCATTTTCAATACGCGCCTTCCAAAGGTCTGCACTACATTTTCAGGGAGGGCAAGGGCTCATCGGAGAGAGCGGTAATGCGCGGCGGAGGCTGGCCGGGTAGAGTCAGCTGGAGCTGATGCAGCAGCAGCGCGAGGTCGGCTGCCGGTTCGGTGTAGCGCGGCATAGTCAGGCATCGGCCGTCGGTGGTGGGGAAGGAGACGTCGAGCATCTGAATCGTGGCAAGTTTCTCCAACACGGCGCGCGGCGTCAGTCCCGGGGCGTGAGCTTGCAGGCGATGCTTCAGGGTTACGCTCAAACAGTAGGCCAGAAAGGCCACCAGGATGTGGGCCTCCACGCGACGCTCGAGTTGATGGTAGATCGGGCGAATGCCCAGTTCGCTCTTCAAACATTTAAATGCCGCCTCGATCTGCGTGAGCTGCATATAGCGATCCCACAGCACCGCGGGATCTTCCGCGACCATGTTGGTGCGCAGCAAATAATGCCCGTCGCGCCGTTGGGCATCTTGGAGCTTGGCCCGGTCGGTGTGAAACGTAAACGTCTTGCGCGTGACCTCTTCGTCTTTTCCGGGCACGCGGATTTTCACGAATCCGAAGGCGCGGCCCGCCTCGGTCTTGGCCGCCCCGATGCGCAGCAGCAGTTGATCGCGCTTCGGCAAACTCTTGCGCATCCGGCGCAGCTTACGCAGCAAGCGCGCCAGCTTCTTGCGCCGGATCGCGATCTCTTTTTGCTGCCGTCCTTCACTCTTGGCCAGCACATACGTCTCGCCGTCCTGGCTGAACAGTTTCACCTCCACCGAGTCGCGCACCTTGTGCCAGGGCACCTCCAACCACTGCTTCTCGTATTTGCTCACGCGGGCTTTGGGCGTGCCCACCAGATAGAACATCTGTCGTGCGGCGTCGCGCATTTCCTTCAAGACCGCCTCCGTGGGAACGCCGCGATCCATTAACCACACCCGCCGCGCTCTACCATAGAGCTCTTCGATTTTGGTGAGGAAGCCGCGCAGCGTGGTCTTGTCCGAGGTGTTGCCGTCCAGCACTTCGTAGGCCAGCGGGAATCCTTCCGGCGTGATCACCAGCGCCACGATGACTTGTTTGCAATCCGGCCGCCCATCCCGGCTATAGCCGCGCTTGGCCTTGGGATTCTGCTCCGCTTCTCCCTCCACATACGTGCTGGTCAGATCGTACAGCAGCACGTCGAAGGATACGTCGAATAAATTCTTCCAACGCTGCTGCAAATGCACGAACAGATCCGCTTTATGCTTCAGGATTCGGTCCAGGCAGCGATATAGCCGGTCCTTTTCCGCCACCGCGAAATCCGCGCCCAGCAACACGTCCATGGCGCTGTGATCGAACCACTGCCGATGCAGGCGAAACTCACTGCCGGGATCGATCAGCCGATTGACCACCAGCAACTCCAGCACCTGCGCCCAGCTCACCTCTTCCCGCCCGCGCTCCAGCTTCTGTTCCCAAAATCGATTCAGTTCCAACTGCCGCCACAACTCGCACGCCAGCCAGCAGTCGCCGTAGGGCCGCGCATGCCGCAGTTTCATCTCACTGAGCTTTACTTGGACGCTGTCCACGGCTTCCGCTGGAACCGGCCGGTCTTCCGGAAACAGACTCAACGTGGTGTAGCTTTGCCGCTGCTCATCGAACACCTCCAGCGTCTTGCGCCAGGCCGCCTGCTGGCTATCGTTGATCTCGCCCAGGTACACAACCCGGCGCTGCGCTACGCGCCCGGACTGTAAGCGCCGGCTCTCCTCGATGCTGTAATAGCGGTGCTCCTTGCCGTCCTTCATCCGCCGGTGACTTCGCAGAAACATGCTCCCCAGCAGAATGCCAGAACTTCCAGCGCATGAAAAGAGGGTAGGTCTGCACTACACGCGAAGTCGCAAATGTTTTATTGATCCGGCGGCACTTACGCGCCGCTCGGCGTCGATTTCGACGGGAATCTCAGCCTATCTGCGAAAGTCGGGCTAAGCCGCAGGGAACCAAAGCCTTATCGAGAGGTATGAAAAGCAATGTATACTCGATCTACCAGGAGCGAGCATGTCCGGGAATGGCCGCCC
>DATFZT010000066.1:0-3203 GCA_035314185.1 Terriglobales bacterium | reverse complement strand
CGTTTAGACCGCGGGCGGCCTTGAGCGGAGATGTTGCTCACGCTGGTCTCACCGATGTCGATGCCGAGTTTGAGCAGTTCACCGTGGATGCGGGGTGCACCCCACCCGGAATTCTCCCGGCACATCTTGCGGATCAGGTCTCGGACCTCGCAGGAAATGAGCGGCCGTCCTGGTTGGCCGCGGCGGACCTTCCAGGTCCAGAACAGGCGAAAGCCGGCACGATGCCAGGCCACGACCGTATCGGGCTTGACGATGGCCAGCGCCGAGCGCCAGCCACGCCAAACGCGGGACAGAACGACCCACAACACGCGGTCCTCAGCGGTCAATTTCGGGCGTTTTGTCGCCGACCGCTGAAGCACGCCGATTTGATGGCGCAGAGCCAGGTTCTCGAGTTTGAGGGCAGCGCGCGAGCGGAAGATAGCACGCACAGCAGCGAGGAGTGTCGTGAGAAAAATGAGCATCGGAGAAGGGTTTAAGAAAGCAGTATAAATGGCTCCCGTTCAGACATTTCGAGGTTTTCGAGAGCCACAGCTTAAACATCAAGAGTAGGTTGACCACTACGCGATCGAGACATCCCACCGAGCTCCGGCATGGCAACCCGGCAGCGAGTGCAACGACGGGAGTGTGCTCCCATGACCACGCGATCACTCACTCTTGCTCGTCTCCGCCGGCGTCGGGAAGCGTTCTTGAATCCACGCTTGCCAGAGAGGTGTCTCGCGGGCGACGGTCCCGGCCGCCTGAGCGCCGTACAGGTAGAAGCTTAGCGTGACCATGCTTTGGCCGCCGAAGTTGACGGCGCCAAGCGCGGCAGTGCCCGGCCCCGGCTTGTCGAGCCGCAGCAGGGCGTTGTACGGACTATGGCTGTCGTGCTCCACCACGCCGCTGAGCGGCGGGACGCCCGCCGGGGTGGTCCAACGTTGCCCCGCGCTCACGCCTTTCAGCCCCAATGCCGCGGTCAGCATTTCCCAGGCCTCCGCTTCGGTCCCCGCGGCGGGGGCCATCCACTGCATCATCGCGGAGCGTTGGCCGCGGAAGTGCGTGAGATAGATCCGCAGGATACGGAAGAAGCCAGGCCAGCCGGATTCGGTGCCTTCCAGCTGGTTGTCCCAGTCGTCCGTGCTGGCAAAGAGGCTATGCACCACGCGGACGACGCAGATGCCTCCCCCGCGCGCTTCGACGCTCCACTCGTCCGCGATGACCGGCGAGCCAGGGGCCCAGCCAGGAGCCTCAGCGGCAAACCTCCGCGGCGGATCCCAGGCCGTCACGACGGAACGGGACTCCATGCCCGGGCCGAAGTTCAACTTCACCGCAACGGGCTTCCCGTCGCGCTCCTCGAACTCAGTCGGCACGAACCAGGACGAAATACCCGGCCCGGTGGCGATGGCCTGCCAGACTTCCTCCGGCGTGCCGGGGACCTCGACTTCGACCTGGACTGAACGGCGTCCGGAGGCTTCTTTCTTCACGCTCATGATGGCTCCTTGGGATCGGGTTTCTGGGGCAGAGGGTGCGCCACGACCACCAGGCGATGCGCGCGGCCGCCGGGGGCGGATTCATCGTGGTACTTCGAAACCAGTTTCGTGATGGCCTCGGTGAGTTCGTTGCTGAAAGCCGCCCGGTCCGTCGCCGACCGAAAGCGAATCTCGGTATCCACCGCCAGGGTCGCCAGGCGTTTGCCCGTCTCTTTCGCACGACGAACCAGATCGCCCACCTCGCAGACGACCCGTGCGCCCAGGGCGATGAGATAGCTCGCGGACAGCCGATCGATTTCCCGATTCGGATCCGCGGCGACCGGACCCAAGGCGCTCGGCGAAACGACGTAGGAAGCGGCCGTCGCCACGAGCAGCCGTTCCGTCAGCCCGCCCCATTTGCGTTCCTGGGCCAGCCGCACCAGCCCGTGCGCTTCCAGCGCGTGCAGGTGGTAGTTGACTTTCTGCCGAGCCAGGCCAACCCGCGAGGCCAACGTCGCCGCCGAGGCGGGCACGACTAGCTCGGAGAGGAGTCGACTGCGCATAGGCTCCAAAGCCACGGTCGCCGCTGCCGGATCGTCGATAACTTGGAGGTCGAGCACGAAGAGACGGTACCATTGACAACTTTTCTTGTCAATAAGAGTTCAATGCTTTTTTTTACGAATTTGCATCACACCCTCCAGGTGTGCCGAAAGGCCCATGCGCACGTTGGTGAAACGTTGCTCAAGTGATCCCGTGATCAGTCCGAGGAGACTGGCTTCGCCAAGGCCGTGCCCATCGACTTATTTCATTGCATTGAGCATCGTCGTACTACTAGAGCGATGGGCAATCCGACACAGAGGATGTGTATGACGACGCCGATAACCAACATCTGTAGAGAGAACGGATATTTTATGGCGCCCGAAAGGGGTACCACGACGCGATTCATGAAGAAGTAAACAGCCACGCCATAGAAAACACCAGAGATTACGGCGTGCGCCAGAAGGAAAGGTATCCAGCGGCTCGCCGTAAGATAGACGGTAGCGGCAGAAAATGCGATGAAAAAATGACAGAAAAGGCCGAGCAACGCCGCCGGAAGGCCGCCTTGGAAGGAGCGCGAGCCCAGCACGCCGGCGGCGATCCCTTGCAGCAACCGCATCGGCGGGCGTCCGAAATACTGGTAGACGACGAGCGCGGCGCTAATGTCCAGCGTGCCGCACGTGAATCCGGCCCACAGGATTGCGAGCAGCGGGCTGGAATTCTGCAGTGAGGACAACGCAGAGGTTGGATTCATGATCTCCTTGATGCCGGCAAATCTGGAGCCAAGAAAATAAAATACTGAACTGAATTGGTTCAGACAAGCAATCTCAGTCCCGGCCAATCTCAACCCGAAAAACGCGACTTCTTGTCTACAGGCACAATGTCCTCGGGTGGACCATAACCGCGATCGTGTGCCTCATTCGAGACCGCATATAGCTTCAGGTCGCTCCAACTCCATCGACTGGAAATGGGTGGCCTCCCGCAGGCACAGTACAGCGTCCATTCATCTGCGAATCCTTCAGCCAGCGGCATCAAGTACGACCCGTTACGGTACGGGCTGAAGCCAGGCAAATATCGAGTCGAGCATTTTGGACACTCAACGCAATGGCGAACGCGGGAAGCCATGGTATGTGTCGGTGAGCTCCTTCGAGAGCTCTTCCCACCAGCTCTTGCCGTAAACAATCTGGGTCACGTGGACATTGGCGAGACCTATATTGA
>DATFZT010000065.1:0-13126 GCA_035314185.1 Terriglobales bacterium | reverse complement strand
AAGGACTGGTCTGCGGCTGTGATCAATGCTCCTGTACTCGCGGGTGACCGCGTTTCTACCGGCGACAAAGCGCGCACCGAACTTGAGCTCGACTATGCCAACATGCTTCGGCTGGCTGAGCATTCGCAGGCCAATATCATGCAGCTGACGCACTCGCAGATTCAGATTCAACTTGGGCACGGAATGGCGAACTACTCCGTCTACAAGAACAGCGATGCGGACACGGAAATCGATACGCCCAATGTTGCCATTCGCACCGAGCGGCGTGAATCAAGCTTTCGAATTTTGGTGACTGCCGACGATCACACTGAGGTGCTGGTCCGCAGAGGCGAAGTCGAAGTTACTACTCCGCAAGGCGGCACGCGGGTGGGAGCGGGACAGTTCATTACCATTCAGGGCGTTGGCGATCAGGCGCAATACAAGATTGGCGAAGCGCCGGCTCGGGATGACTGGGATCAGTGGAACACCGATCGCGACAACATGATCCGCAACTCGGTCTCGCGGCGGCAGACTAACGACTATTACGTCGGAACCGAAGATCTCGATGCGAACGGCACCTGGTCGGAAGTTCCGGATTACGGCCCAGTGTGGCGGCCAAACGAGGCACCGGGCTGGGCTCCATATCGCGCCGGGCGCTGGGTGTATGAGCCTTATTGGGGATGGACGTGGGTTTCTTATGATTCCTGGGGCTGGGCACCTTATCACTACGGCCGCTGGATGTATCTTAACGGCGGGTGGGGATGGTGGCCTGGGCCAGCCTATGGATATCCGTACTACCGTCCGATTTGGGCGCCGGCTTATGTTTCGTTCCTCGGATTCGGCGGTGGTTTCGGATTTGGATTTGGATTCGGCTGGGGATCGGTCGGCTGGCTTCCCCTCGGACCGTGTGACCGTTTCCATCCTTGGTATGGCCCCTACGGCGGGCGCTACGGCGCTGTTGGTTTTGGCGCGTACAACCGCGGCGGTTATGCGGCGCTGCACGGCGGCACACGATTCTCGAACGTAAATCTGGCGATGCATGACGCGAACTTCCGCGGCGGGACGACCGTCTCGGGCAGAGAATTCGGCACCGGCCATATGAGCGCGCAGGCGATGACTCACGGGCAGTTCCAGAATGCGCGGTTGGCTACCGGCAAACTACCGATGAGTCCCAGCCGTGAGAGCTTCTCGGCCAGCGGACGTCCGGCGGCTGCCTCGACGACTCGGAACGTGTCGCAGAATCAGCACTTCTTCTCGGCCCGAGGCACGACAGGAGCGTCCAATGGCAGGTCGGCTGAAACCGGCCGCGAAGGTGGAGGTGCGAGGCCCGGAAACTCCGGCTCGAACGTTCATTCGAGCGTTAATTCGAATATTAATTCGAACAATGGGCCCCAGCATTCCAGCCAAAGTTCGGAACGAAATTTGGAATCGCACGGCAATTCGAACGCAGGTTCGGCGGCGAGGCCCGGCAACTCGGGTGGCTCGAGCACCGCTCGCGAGAGCGGCAGCAACGGAGGCTGGCAGAAATTTGCGCCGATGGCTCCACGCTCATCTGCTTCTGCTGAGTCAAGCAGAGCGGGTGAGTCGTCGGGTCGCACATCGTCCGGGCGCACAGAAGACCGCAGTTCGTCCCGCAGTTACGGTTCAGGTGGGTATGGTTCCGCGGGCCGTGGCTCCGGCGGATACTCTCGCCCGCCACTCAACATGAGGCAGCCCATCGTGACCCAGCGATCCTACGGCGGGGGTCCTTATGGCGGCGGACGGTCAGCCCCAAGTTACGGTGGCGGACGATCTGCTCCTAGCTACGGGGGCGGGCATTCGGCGCCGAGCAGCCACGGCGGCGGATCGTCGCACGGAGGTGGATCGCACGGCGGCGGATCGTCGCATGGCGGTGGCGGTGGTGGCGGACATGGACATGGGCGGTAACACTGCGGCGGATTCTTTCCCGGCGTAGTGACGCAGCATAGCAACACTCTTCCCAGCAGTGAGACGCGCAAACTGCGCGTCCCACTGCTTTTTTTTGCCAATCCATTGCGTTTAATCGTTGGCGTTGGTGTTGTGTCGACGGAGAAATTCCCCCAGGCGGGCCGCGTCGCGGAATGCTTCCGTGCCGCCGCAGGCGGTGGTGGAGAATGCGCCGCACAGGTTTCCGTGGGTCAGGCAAGTCGCGAGATCGGCTCCGCGCAGAAATTGGTGGAGAAATCCGGCGTCGAAGCTGTCGCCTGCACCAACCGTATCGATGACCGTTATCGGCACGGCGGGTACGCTGACTCGGTGCCCATCCCGAATGGCAACGGCTCCGCTGGCGCCCATTTTGACCGCGACGGTTGGCACCTTTTGCGCAAGCCGCGAGAGCGCGGATTCCACGTCGTCGGCTCTCGAAATCTTCATCGCTTCGCGTTCGTTCGGTAGCAGGATATCCAGGTGGGGAAGAATCTCTTGGAGTACGCCGTCCCAGCGGTCGTCGGGATCGTCGTTGGTGTCGAGCGAGGTGGTCAGGCCGGCGGACTTCATCCGCCGAAAAATCTCGGGCACACGCGGCGACAGTTCACGTTGCAAAAACAGCGACGACATATGAAAGTGACGGGCGGAGGCCAGATAGTCGAGATCGAGATCCTCAAAGCGCAACTCCGAGATTGTGCCCGGATACGTGAACATGTGGCGTCGGGGTCCATGGGGCAGAATGAGGGTTACGCCGGATTTGGCGCCATGCGCGATGTTCGCGAGGTCTACACCAGGTTCACGCAGGCGCTCCATCGCGAGGGCTCCGAAAGCGTCGTCGCCAACCTTGGTGATGAACCCCACGCGGCTGCCAAGAGCGGCGAGATTATGCGCCACGATGGCCGACGAACTGCCTAACGTGATGGCGAAGTCACTGGCCAGCAGTTCGCGTTCCGTGGGCATTTGCTCGGGGAGACCGTAGAGGATCAGGTCAAGATTGATCTCCCCGGCGATTGCGATATCGAGCTTGGACATGGAGGCGGGTCTTCCTGCGTTTTGCTACCGCTAAGTGCTATCTGCTTATTTCCGGCTTTAGTTCGACGACGCGCGTCAGGTTTTTCGGCGAGTCGGGATTGAGGCCCTTTTTGAGTCCGTAGTAAACGCCGTACAGTTGACCCCAAATCGCGAAAGCCGCGGGGAGCGCGTACTCGGGCGACTGGAGGCCAAATTCGATGGCGAAGTCAGCGGCCTGCTGAGCCCGGCTATCGACGCGATTCGCAATCACCATGGTGGCCGCGCCGAGGGCTTTCATTTCTTCGAGTAACTCAACTTCCGCGTCATAAGAGGTTTCCGAAATAAGAAACGTGATCAGCGTGTCCGGACTTGCAATCGATTTTGGACCATGACGGAACTCCAGAGAGTGAAATACCTGGGCATAAGAGGACGAGGATTCGGTCACCTTCAACATGCATTCCGAGGCAATGCCGAACAGGGGGCCCTGCGCCAGGAAAACGAAGTCAGAGAAACTGCGAGACTCGACAAACAACCGCAAACGCTGCGGAATGTCATTCAAAAGCGGCTCGACTTGTGGCGCGAGTTCGGTCAGCGCGCGGCGGAACGGATTGTTGCCCGAGACAATCGCCGCGAGGTATTGCAGCCCAAGCAGCATTGACGTGAACGACCGCGTCATGACCGTGCTCTGTTCGTCGGCGTCGAGAAGCTTCAAGGTAACGCTGCACGCCGCCTCCAGCGGTTGCCCCTCGGCACAGGTGATGGCGATGGTGCGAAGATTGTGATCCTTCTCCAATGCCTGCGCGGCGCGGACTGCCTCCGACGTGAGGCCGGAGCGCGAAATCACAACCGGAACATAATCCCGTCCGGCGTGCAGAGTTAGTGCAGGATACAGCAGCAGGTCAGAAGCAGGGACGGCGCGTGCGGGCAGGTTGAGATGGTTGAAACTCGACGCGGCGGCCTGCGCGAGATAGTAACTTGTTCCGCAGCCGACGAATATCCACTCTGGTCCGGGCCGATCTAATCCGGGCCGATCCGCTGCTGGCCTCGCGAGTTGTATGGCCGCACGCAATTCCGCGCTGGCTGCCAACTGGGCAAGAGACGCGCTCCAGCACTGGGGCTGAGAAAAAATCTCGCTCAGCGTGCGCTGGCCTTGTTCCGCGATTTCCACCGATTTCATTGGGTCTTCAACTCCGCTTACACCAGCGTTACTTTTACTCCTGCCTCTTTCAGCGCGTGCAAATCTGCTTTCGGGATTTGCTTATCGGTAATCACTTCATGGACCGCGGCGAGCGGCATGATATTGCAGAGGCTGCGACGGCCGAACTTACTCGAGTCGCAAACCGCTATCGTCCGGCGGGCAATATCGACCATGGCTCGGTTCACTTCTGACTCCAATAGATTCGGAGTGAAAAGGCCGGCCTTGGTGTCGAAGCCATCGACGCCCAGAAACAAGATGTCGGCGCTGAGCTGGCGCAGCGTTTGTTCGGCCAGAGGACCGACCAGAGAAAACGAGTTCTTGCGCAGCATGCCTCCGGTAAGGATCACTTCGATGTGCGTGCCTGCCAGTTCGGCGGCGATGTTGATCGCGTTGGTGATCACGGTGAGTCGCGCCATGTCTTTCAGGGCGCGCGCAATGGCGGTCGTCGTAGTTCCGGAATCGAGCAACACGGACTGCCCTTCTTCCACAAGGTGCACCGCAGCTTGGGCAATCTGGATCTTCTCCCTGCGGTGAAGCTTCTCTTTCTCACGCAGCGTCGGATCGAGCAGAGCACCACCTTGCACGGGTAGCGCGCCACCGTGGGTACGCTGGATGATCCCCTGGCCGTCGAGGAACTCCAGATCTTTGCGGATGGTGATCTGCGAAATACGGAACTGCCGGGCGAGATCCTTGACGAGTACACGTCCGTCGCGGTGCAGGACTCCAAGGATTTCACGGCGGCGTTCTTCGTTGAGCAGACCGTTCGAAGGCATGATGTTTCGATTTGTTTCGAATAGTAACTTTCGTTGATGGTTGGCAGAATTGTCAAGGGCTATTCGCACCATTAGCTGGCTGAAATTCGGATCGCTGATTCTTGGACCTATCGAACTGCGAGCTCTCGGTGTGACATTACGAACCATTACTGTTACTTTCGTTTCGTAGCTTTTGGCCGCCGCGGTATTCTAGTGAAACTGCCGGAAGCACAGTTGCACAGGCTAGCGGAGTCATAGATGGTAAAACATCAGGTAGAACGGCAAGGAGAGAGGTTATTCATGATCCCCCGCAGGCAAGGGATTGCCCTGATCGCTACAACGTTCGGCATGGCGCTTGGTTTCATGGTTCTGCAAGCGGCTTGCTCGAAGTTGCCAAAATCGCCTCTGCAGTTGCCGCTGAAGACCGCGACCGCTAAGCCAGAACCCACGCAGCCTTCTACCATCAACGTGGAGGTGAAGGACGGCGGCCCGGTGGTGCTGACTACCGGCGCGGCCGAGTTTCAGGTGAGGCCAGACGGGTACGTTCAGGCGTTTCTGCTGAAGGACGGGAAGAGACTTTCGCTGGACGAACCGAACATAGGCGCTCCTGCCGACAGCGATTTTGTGCGGCTGGGGGGCAAGGATGTGCACTTCACGCTCGATTTTCAGCAGGCGCAGGTGCATGAAGCGATCGGAAAGATGGGAGCCGGGAAGCGGGTGGAGATTCCGGCGCGTCCGCTGGGGCCATCGGGGACGGAACTGCAGCGCGTACTGGCGCTCGAAGTCTATGACAAATTCCCGAACATTCTGCTGAGCACCGTGGAGTACAAGAACACAGGAGCGAGTGAAGTGGCCCTCGAAAAAAGTGTGAATCAGCGGCGCCGGTTGAATGCTGCGCTGAGCGACACGAAGGCACATCCGTGGGAAATGTGGTCGTTTCATGGCGCGAGCTACGACTGGGGGAAAGACGATGTCGTGAAACTGACGCCGGCTTTTTCGCAGCCCAATATCATGGGAGAAATGGTTAAAGGCGGCTATGGTGGCGGGATTCCGGTGGTGGCTTTCTGGACGCGCCAGGTGGGCGAAGCGGTCGGACACGTGGAGACACTTCCGATTTCTGCTGCGATCCCGGCAAAAGTTGGAACCGATGGACGCGTGAATACCGAGGTGGATTACGACGCCAATATCACGCTGGAGCCGGGCGAGACGTACTCCACTCCGCGTAGTTTCGTCTCGGTCTTTGCGGGCGATTTCTATGAGCCGCTGCGAATCTGGTCGAGCGTGCTGCAGAAAGAGGGGTGGGACCTTCCGAAGCCATCGAGCGAAGCATACAACGTGAGTTGGTGCGGCTGGGGATACGAGTTCAACGTAACGCCGGCGCAGATGCTGGGCACGGTTCCGAAACTGAAGGAGATGGGCATCAAGTGGGTGACGCTTGACGATCGCTGGTTCGATGCTTATGGCGACTGGAATCCCCGCGCGGATACTTTTCCCGGAGATTCCATCAAGAAGATGACCGACGACTTCCACAAGCAAGGCATGCTGGCGCAATTGTGGTGGCTGCCGCTCGGGGTGGAGGATGGCCAGGGAAAATGGGATTCGCACAAGTACGCGGTTTCGAAGATTGCGCACGAGCATCCGGAGTGGTTGATTCTGGACAAGAACGGCAAGCATGCGCACATGACTCGTGGCTTGGCGGTGATGTGTCCGGCGGTGCCGGAAGTGCGAGCGTATCACAAGCAGCTGACGGAAAAATTCATTCGCGACTGGGGATTCGACGGCAGCAAGCTGGACAATATTTACAGCGTTCCGGAGTGTTACAACCCGGCGCACCATCATAAGTCGCCGCAGGATTCGGTGAATGCGATGGGGGATGTGTACAAGGAAATTTTCCAGACGACGCGCGCGCTGAAGCCAGAGAGCGTGACGCAGGCTTGCCCGTGCGGCACGCCGCCATCGCTGGCCTGGCTGCCGTTCATGGACCAGGCGGTGACGGCCGACCCGGTGGGAGCCGTGCAGGTGCGGCGGCGGATCAAGATGTATAAAGCATTGCTCGGGCCCGAGTCGGCTGTCTACGGCGATCACGTCGAACTTTCTGCGATGACCAAGGTGGGCGATAACTATAAGGAACACGGCGACGATTTCGCTTCCACGATTGGAGCGGGAGGCGTGGTGGGGACGAAGTTTGTCTGGCCCGACCCCGGTCCGCAATTCAAGGATGTGAACCTGACTTCGGCTAAAGAGGAGCGCTGGAAGAAGTGGATCGGTTTGTATAACCAGAAAATGCTTTCGAAGGGCGAGTTCAGGGACCTTTACGTGACCGGCTACGACACTCCCGAGGGCTACGCGATCGCGAAAGACGGCAAAATGTATTACGCGTTCTTTACCTCGTCCAACTGGAAAGGCGACGTCGAACTGCGCGGATTGAAGCCCGGGAAGTATCGGGTGAGTGAGTACGGCGAGGGAAAAGACCTGGGCACGGTGGATGCAGCGGCGGATGGCGTGGCGAAACTGGCGACGGAGTTCAATGATCATCTGCTGCTCGAAGTCAGTTCGCAGCCGTAAAATCAGGCGTTCTCCGCGTCGGAGTCTCACCTCAGCGGCTAAAGCCGATTCTGAAGGCACGCCAGCTATCGCAGCGGTAAACCGCTGCGCCACCCAAAATCAAAAGTGCAGCATAAAGAATCAAGTGCAGCGCCGACTTTTTCCGCAGCCTGTTAGAATACGCGCGCGCAGGGGTAGCATGAACATTTCGATTCGAATCTCGATTCGAACTACACTCGCTGTTGTCCTGATTACGTCTTCTATGTCGGCACAAGATCGCTCGTCCGCACGCTCGATGGTTGTCACACGCTATGGCATTGTGGCCACCAGCCATGTGCAAGCTTCGGTAGCGGGTTCGCAGATACTGGCTCGGGGCGGGTCTGCCGTGGATGCGGCGATTGCCGCGAATGCCGTACTTGGGGTGACGGAACCCATGATGAATGGCATGGGCGGCGATCTGTTTGCGATTTACTGGGACGCAAAAACCGGCAAGCTGTACGGTCTTAATGCCAGCGGATGGGTTCCACGAGGATTGACGATCGAACACTTGCGGGCGAAGGGCGCGACCTCGATGCCGCCGGCAGGCATTGACTCGGTCACGGTCCCGGGTGCAGTGGCGGGTTGGCACGCGCTCCACGAACGCTTCGGACGGTTGACTTGGAAGGATCTTTTCCAATCGGCGATTTTCTATGCCGAGGATGGCTATCCCGTTCCTGAAATCATTGCGTCCTATTGGAACGAGTCGGCGGAATGGATCGCGAAGGATCCGGAAGGCCGACGGGTCTATCTGCCCAATGACAAGCCACCGGTGGTGGGACAAGTGTTCCAGAATCGTGATCTCGCGAAGGCCTTGCGGCTGGTGGCGCAGAATGGCGCGGCTGATTTTTATAAGGGTGAGATCGCACGCGCGATTTTAAGCACTTCACAGAATCTGGGCGGAACAATGGTGACGGAGGATCTGGCCGAGTTTGCGCCGGAATGGGTCGAGCCGATCTCGACCACTTATCGCGACTGGACCGTTTACGAGCTCCCTCCCAACGGACAAGGAATGGCGGCCCTGGAGATGCTGAACATTATGGAGACTTCTCCGGCGTCGCCCGATGGGCCGCTCAGCGTCGCGGAACTGCATAAAAAGATCGAAGCCATGAAGCTGGCATACGCCGATCTGGGACGTTACAACGCCGATCCACGCTTTGCGAAGGTGCCGGTGAAAGGGATGCTCTCGAAGGAATACGCGCGGCAGCGTGCCCAGCTGATCGATGCCGGCAAAGCCAACTGCAAGGTTGCGGCCGGCACGCCGCCCACTAGTGACACGACTTATCTTTCGGTCGTGGATCGCGAGGGCAACATCGTCTCGTTGATTCAAAGCAATTATGAAGCGTTCGGGGCGGGCGTTGTGGTGCGTGGCATGGGATTCGTGCTGCAGGATCGCGGTGCGCTGTTTTCGCTTGATCCCCTTTCTCCGAATGCGCTGGCCCCGCGCAAGCGGCCGTTCCACACCATCATTCCGGCATTCATGGAGCATGGAGATCAGCACGTTGGGTTCGGGATTATGGGAGGAGCGAACCAGCCGCTTGCACATGCACAATTCGTTTCCAACGTTGTCGACTACGGCATGAACATCCAGGAGGCGCTGGAGAACGCGCGTTTCACGGTCAGTCCCGAGCGTGGGTGCAACATCGTGATCGAGTCGCGAGTGACGCCCGAGGTGCGGCAAAAACTTTCCGCGATGGGACATCAACTCGACGTGCGGCGCGAATACACCACCGCCATGGGTCGGGGGCAGGCCGTGATGCACGACTCGAAGGCCAATGTAAACTACGGAGCTTCTGACGCGCGCGCCGATGGCTCCGCCGAACCAGAGACTCCTCCGATGAAGTAACCCAATCTAGCGCGTGGTCCAATCCTGGTCCAACTTATGACGGCAACGGTTGCCCGCGAGTCTCCGCACCTAGCGGAGTTAGCAGCAGGCCGATAGCAAAGGCGATACCAGTGAGTGCCACCGGCGTTCCGACCGAACCGAAGTGGCGTACTCCGGCGCCAACCAGAAACGTGATTCCGGCTCCAGCGAAGCGGGCGAAGGAAGTCGAAAAGGCGAACGCGCTGGCGCGGCACTCGGTGGGATATTGCTCGGGCAGCCACAGCGTGTAGACCGAGAAGTTAGCCCCTCCAAGTCCGAGAAAAAACAGACAAACAAAAAACCACGGCAGTCCGGCTCCGCCGAGATAGTAAACCTTGCCGAAGGTGACGACGATAAACACCATCATCAGAGTGAAGTAAAAGGCCAGTGCTCCGCGGCGCCCAAATCGTTCGGCAAGGGTCGGCATGGCAAGACAGCCGAGAATGGTGGCAACGGCCACCAGCATGGTTGCATACGAAGCCATCTGTGCCGCTTGTGGTCCAACTCGGCCGCTGGCTTCGGCGAGGTTGGTAACCGCTGTGGGAACGTAGACCGTGCCCGCCCACAGGCCGCAGATCGAAACCAGCATGAACAAGGAATTCAAAATGGTGCGACGGCGCAACGTTGGATTGAAGAGCGTGGCCAGTGGACGCCACCAGGCCCAGCTCTGAACAACTTTCTCTTTCTGCACCCAGCGCGCCGGCTCGGTCACGCCATAGCGGATCCACGCCAGCAAGAGTGCGGGCAATCCTCCGAAGGCAAACATGTAGCGCCAGCCGAAGTGGCTTCCGATGCTGTAATTGGCTAGCGCTGCCAGCAAAAATCCAAAGTAGTATCCGGTGTGCATGAATCCGGCACCGGCAACGCGGCGATGCTCGGGCCATTCTTCTGCAACAAAAGTGCCGCCCATGGCCCACTCGCCGCCAATGCCGATGCCAGCCAGCAGACGCAGAATGGCGAGCTGCCACACGGTGACCGCGAAGGCGCTCAGCAAAGTAAACGTGGAATAGCACAGAATTGTCAGCATCAGGGTACGCACGCGGCCGAACTTATCTCCCACTGGTCCCCAAAGGAAGGCGAGACCCCAGCCGATTAGAAATAGAGCGAACAACAGACCGCCGTAATAGCCAATGTTTCCTTTGGTGGCTGCAATCCCGGAGTTGGGCAGCAGTTCTCGCAGTGACGGCACCAATACCAACGCATAGATAACGGAATCCATGCCGTCAAGCGTCCAACCTCCCCAGGACGCCCAGAAGCCGCGTATTTGATTTCTCGTTAAGGGCGCGTCTCTCTCGCCTGTGCTTGGTTGACTCGGTGATGTTTGGACATGCATCGTGGCAATCCGCCTCGCCGTGTATTTCTGGCGAACGCAGCATACTCCGGTGGTCACTGGAAGTCGAGTGCCTCCCGGCGGCTAGAAACTGGCGATTACCACGTTGGGCGCAGTTGGAAGCAGGAATTTTACGCCACGCTGCCGGTTGGCTTGGATTGTGGCAGGCGGGTCGAGCGTGGAGAGCGGGATGCGCTTTGTCCAATAACCGTCTTGCCAGTCGATGCCGCGGACGTAGATGAGGCCGTCCGCGATGGCATAGTCGGGGATCTCCTCGCGATGACCGTCGCGATAGACGAGTACTGCGGGCGGCTCTTTCTGCGTGACTGACATTGTCGGTTTCGACGGCGATTTCGTGGGCAGTTTTGTTCGCGCTGGCTCCGCATAATCGGGATGCGCCGAGGTTCGACGTCCCACTGTTTGCGCGGTACCGCCGAATCGCACATAACGATCGCCCTGCCACTCGATCAGCAAGGGTGCGGGCCGGGTTCTTCGCGGAGAATCGTCAGCTGAGGGCGACTGCACGATCACAAACTGGGGCGGAGCGCCTTCAACCACGTACGGCTCATCGAGATCGTAGTCCGAATAGGGCCAGGGCGAGCCGAGAAAAATTCCTCTGGTGAATGGTCGCGTTCCATGATGTAGGCCCATCCCACGTGCAAAGCCGGCATGCGCCGCGGAAACCGGCATCCCCATCGCCCCGCGCCTCTGCGCGATTGAGAGCGGCGCGGATACGGTCACTGCAAGAAGCGCGATGCTCAGCGGCCGGAACATGGGAGTTGGAATTCCCCTCTTGATTTTCTTCTTCGAGACAAAAACAACACCCATTGTACTGCCGTTTCGTCGACCTGAGCTTTTGAAACCGACCGGAGCTTCATATAATGAGCGGGTAACGCAGGTTGCCGCCGGCAAGGAACGGGCTAAGTTGAGGCGAGGTTCGCTCTGCAATGCGTCTCGCGTCAGGAAAGCTGTTGCTTTCATTCTTCCCGTCGTCTCCGAGGTTTGACCTTTGTCAACAAATTGTCAAATTGATGTCACTTTCTTGCCCGAAATGCGTCATTAACCCGATAGCAGGCTAGAGTTTAGGGATATGATTCATGGCAATTACGGCGCGGGGGTGGTCGTGAACAAGGGCGTATCTTTAGCGACAACGACAGGGACCACGACGGTGGACGCGGTTTCGGCTGGTTCGGAGCGGATCCTGGTGATCGAGGACGATCGCGCGGTACAAAAAGCTCTAAAGCGATTGTTTGAAGCTGAAGGCTTTGCGGTGGATATTGCGGGGAACGGCGCTGCGGGTCTGGAGATGTTTCGGGCAGCGACGCCGTCCGTTCTGGTGCTGGACTTGAGTTTGCCGGGGACGCCGGGACAGGACGTGTGCCGGGAAATCAGCCAGGCGGCTCCTTCGTTGCCGATCATCATTCTGAGTGCGAAAACCGAAGTGATGGATAAAGTGCTGCTGCTGGAGTTGGGCGCGCACGACTACGTGACGAAACCGTTTAGTCCGCGGGAACTACTGGCGCGGGTGAGGACGGCGATGCGGCGGTCGCCACCGCTGCGGACTCCGCTGACCGAGACTTTTATGTTTGGCGATGTGAAAGTTGATTTTACGAAAATGGAATTGTGGCGCGAAGGGAACCTGGTGGCGCTGACTTCGCAAGAATTCAAAGTGCTGAAGTTCATGATCCAAAATGCGGAGCGCGTGCTATCGCGGGAGGAGTTACTGAATTTCGTTTGGGGATACCGGAATTATCCGAGTACGCGGACGGTGGATAATCACATCCTGCGGCTGCGGCAGAAGCTGGAGAAAGCTCCCGCGAACCCGTTACACTTCCGGACAGTACATAGTGCGGGCTACAAGTTTGTGCCGTAGTGGAGCGAGGTCAGAGGCAAGAGGTCAGATTGCAAAGGTGAAAATCACGACGACTTTGCCTCTGCAATCTGACCTCTCACCTCTGACCTTTTATAATCCATCCCATAACCCCTTCGAGGATTGACCATGGGCGGAATTCGGTTGCGGACCAAGTTCCTGCTTTCCATGGTGGTGGTATCAGCGGCATTGACATTGACGACGCTGCTGGTGGTGCGGCACACCGTGCAGCAAGAGGTGCGCGTCGGAATCCAGCGCGACCTGGAGAATTCGGTTTCCGCATTCCACAGTTTTCAGCAGCAAAGAGAAGTTACTCTCGAACGCTCGGCAGCGCTCTTGGCCGACCTGCCGGATGTGCGGGCACTGATGACCACGCACGACCCGGCCACCATCCAGGATGCATCGCGTAATCTGTGGCAACTGGCCGGCAGCGACTTGCTTCTGCTCGCCGATTCGTCCGGGAAGGTGATGGCTCTGCAAGCTACTCCGCCGGAGATCACGGTTCGCGAGGCGCAGGATTTCTTCCCGGCGGGCTTTCCAAACGATGGGTTGCGCGACGAGACGCGACACTGGTGGTACGTCGAAGGGCACCTTTACG
>DATFZT010000064.1:0-17761 GCA_035314185.1 Terriglobales bacterium | reverse complement strand
TCTTAATTACCTTATCGCTGGTAACCTCAGTACCCTCATACAGCACGCGCAGGAATTTCTTCTGTAGTTCTCCCGCGTTTTTCAAAAGTTCCATTGCCATGTCGGGAGTCCATATGCTTTCCCGAACACTGTCCGGCTCTTGTCCCATTTGTTCGGCAACGCGGTCCTGATCTTCGAGCTTGCGACGGAGCTTGATAGCTTCATCTTCCGTATCAGCCCTCCACAGTCTGCCATTGTGCATGAACTCAATTGCCATAAGAACCGCTCCATCTATGTTCCTTAAGGCATAGTACATACGCCAAAGGGAACTGTCAAGCCCATATTTTAACGTTTTCATCGGGTACCCCTTTCCTCAGTTTTTTTTATTAGGTTGATTTAGATACTTCTGTGGAAAACTTATTTCCGGCAAATTAAGCCACTACCACAGCCCCTCCTTGACTTCACATCCCGCGAAAAACGATAATAACGGGTTTCAACATTTGACAGCCTAAGGAGCATTTATCGTGGCAGCAACTGCCAGTCCCGTCGCTCCCCATATCAAATCAGGAGTCGCTCCCCTCCGTGCTGGCGAGGGAACGTCGTTCCTGCTCCGCCGTCTGCATTCGCTCAGCGGCGTCGTACCGATCGGAGCTTTTCTTCTCGAACACTTCATCTCGAATGCCGAAGCCTTCAAAGGCCCTATCGCCTACGGAAAACAAGTCGAGTTTCTGAACAGCCTGCCTTTCGTTTTTTTTCTGGAACTGTTCTTCATCTGGATTCCGATTCTTTACCACGGGCTCTACGGCATCTACATCTGGTATCAAGGCGCGACCAACGTCGGCGCTTATCCCTGGACGGGCAACTGGCTTTACACTTCGCAGCGCTGGACCGGCATCATCGCGCTCGCCTACATGGTGCAGCATACTTATCATCTGCGCTTCACTGGCATACACCTGCCGACGCACCCCATGCAATCATTCGCCAAGGTTCAGGGAGAATTTCAGAACCCGTGGATGGTGGCCTTCTACGCAGTCGGTATCATCGCCGCGTCCTGGCATTTCAGCTACGGACTGTGGCTGTTCGCCGCAAAGTGGGGCATCACCACCGGCGAAAGGGCGCGACGCCGCTTTGGCTATATCTGCCTGGCGCTGGCTCTCGGCCTGGTTTCGATTGGCGCGGCCAGCATGTACGGATTCCTGCGGACTCCGCTACAGCCTTTGGATTCAGGTTCGGGTTCTGAAAATATCGTAATGCGGTAGAGATTGTGCGGAATTGTACAAGCAGGCCCGGGCTCGGCCCGGGAACCAAATTGACAAAAGATCGGACTCATACAGCATGGCAGCTCCGAAAATTATCGTAGTGGGCGGCGGCCTGGCAGGCCTTGCCGCCGTCATTAAGATCGCTGAAATGGGCGGTGAGGTTGACCTGTTCTCGATCGTCCCGGTAAAGCGCTCGCACTCGGTGTGCGCGCAAGGCGGCATCAACGCCGCCAAGAACCTGAAGGGCGAAGGCGATTCCACCTGGATCCACTTCGACGACACGATTTACGGTGGCGACTTCCTCGCCAACCAGCCGCCAGTCAAGGCCATGTGCGAGGCTGCTCCCGGCATCATCGATCTGCTCGACCGCATGGGCGTGACCTTCAATCGCACTCCCGAAGGTCTGCTCGATTTCCGCCGCTTTGGCGGCACGCTCTACAACCGCACCGCCTTCGCCGGAGCCACCACCGGACAGCAGCTTCTGTACGCGCTCGATGAGCAGGTCCGCCGTTACGAGTCGGAAGGCAAGGTGAAGAAGTACGAGCACTGGGAGTTCCTCTCGGCCGTGCTCGACGGAAGCCGCGTCTGTCGTGGCATCTGTGCGATGGATTTGCGCAGCATGGAAATCCGCACCTTCCCCGCCGACGCGATTATCATCGCCACCGGCGGCATTGGCGCCATCTTCGGCAAGTCCACGAATTCGGTGGTGTGTACCGGGTCAGCGCAGTCGGCGCTCTACCAGCAAGGCTGCTATTACGCGAACGCCGAGTTCATTCAGGTTCATCCCACCTGCATCCCCGGCGAAGACAAGCTGCGCCTCATGTCAGAATCGGCGCGCGGAGAAGGTGGGCGCGTCTGGGTTCCCAGGACACAGGGGGACAAGCGCGATCCCAAGTCCATTCCTGAGAAGGAGCGCTGGTATTTCCTCGAAGAGTGGTATCCGAAATACGGCAACTTGGTTCCGCGCGACGTGGCCACCCGCGCAATTTTCAAAGTGGTGTTCGAGGACAAACTCGGCATCGACGGCAAGCCGATGGTTTACCTGGACCTCACCCACATAGACCGCAAGACCCTCGACCGCAAGCTGGAGGGCATCCTCGAAATCTACGAAAAGTTTGTTGGCGACGATCCGCGCGACGTGCCCATGAAGATTTTCCCCGGTATGCACTACACCATGGGCGGCCTCTGGGTCGATTACAAGCAAGCCACCAACATCCCCGGCATCTTCGCCGCAGGCGAGGCCGAGTACCAATATCACGGCGCCAACCGGCTGGGCGCGAATTCGCTGGTGTCGTGTATCTATGGAGGCTTCGTCTCCGGTCCGGCAGCCGTGCAGTATGCGAAGAACGTGCCAGCGGCGCCCGCGAACGGTCATTTTGAGGCAGAGCGCAAACGACAGCAGGACATCAATGCCGCGCTGATGAAAGCCGACGGCAACGAAAATCCGTTCCTGCTCTGGCGCGAACTCGGCGCGTTGATGACCGAGAACTGTACCGTCATCCGCTACAGCAAGAAGTGTGAAGCAGCGGACGCCAAAATAGTCGACCTGCTGAATCGCTTCCAGAAGATCAACCTGAGCGACCGTTCGCAATGGGCGAATACGACCATCGCGTTCGCGCGGCAGCTCTACAACATGCTGCAGTTGTCGCGAGTAATCGCTCAGGGAGCGGCCATGCGCGACGAATCTCGCGGCTCGCACTATAAGCCCGACTTCCCCGAGCGCGACGACAAGAATTGGATGAAGACCACGAAAGCAGTTTTCGCGCCCGATCTGGACGAGCCGAAGTTCGAGTTCGAAGCGGTGGATGCGAGTCTGATTCCGCCGCGGCCAAGGAAGTACTGAAGTGGAGCCGGAGACGGACGATTTTGCCGCAATCCTCCCCGCGGAGATTAGCAGCGCGGCAGTCCGGACGGGTAACGAGTGGCTGATTCCGCTGCCTCAAGCGAAAGAAGCAATTGGTCTTGCTACCAAGCACCGGATTGCTGTACTCGGCGTGGAAATTTTTAGGGTTTCGAATGGCGGGCTGATCACTGAAGGATATAGCGGCTACGAATTTAAGCTCGCGGACGATTGGGTCAAATTCGTTTCTTCGAACAACGAAGCCGCTTTGCAGTACGTCGTCGAACACGAGTTTGGTAGTGGCCACGCCTATATTTTGACGACTACCTCTGCAAGAGAGTTCGAGGCGCTTAAGACAATCAATGGCAAACAATAAATCCGTAATCATCAAGATCAAACGCCAACTCACTCCCGACGCCAAGCCGTCGTGGGAAGAGTTCGAGATTCCCTACAAGCCGAACATGAACGTCACTTCGGCGCTCATGGAGATCGCGGCCAACCCCGTCACCCGTGACGGCAAGAAGACCACTCCCATCACTTACGACTCGTGCTGCCTCGAAGAAATCTGCGGCTCCTGCGCCATGCTCATCAACGGACGCGCCCGCATGGCCTGTTCTGCGCTGCTCGACCACCTCGATCAGCCCATCAAGCTCGAGCCCTTCGCGAAGTTTCCCGTGGTGCGCGACCTGGCGGTTGACCGCAGTGTGATCTTCGAGAACCTGAAGAAGGTCAAGGCCTGGGTTCCGGTGGATGGAACCTACGACCTCGGCTCCGGCCCGCGCGTGAGCGCCGAGGATCAGGAAATTGCCTATCCGCTCTCGCGCTGCATCTCGTGTTGCTGCTGCATGGAGGCTTGTCCACAGTTCACCGAGGACACTGGCTTCGTCGGCGCGGCCACCATCTCGCAAGTACGCCTCTTCAACACGCATCCTACGGGCCAGGCCTTGAAGCGCGAGCGCCTGACCGCTCTCATGGGCGATGGCGGCATACAGGAATGCGGCTACGCGCAAAACTGCGTAGAGGTTTGCCCCAAAGATATTCCGCTGACCACATCAATAGCCGACGTAGGTGGCCAAGTCATGAAGCAGGCGTTCGGCGACCTGTTCCGCAAGTAACAACGCCCTCCGGTAGAGACGGGGCTTGCCCCGTCTCTGTTCGCGCCACTTCGGGACCTGAAGCCAGTTCGTACACGCTGCAAGCAAGACGCGGCAAGCCGCGTCTCTACGGGAAATCGGAGCCACGTCCCGACGTTTCCCCAACCAGCACGCTTTCGAAAGTGACACCTGAAATCAGCAGGTTGCCCGCTGGTAACCAACGGTAACTCCCTTAAGTAAGCGGGCTTAGCGAGAATTGCTTCACACAATTCTTCATCTCTGGTTTACAATTCGAGAGCCTCATGGGAAATGGGCACTTTTTTCACAGCCTGGGGTGTTCGACGAATGATGTAACTGCAATGAAGCGAAGCTCCAAATCGCCGGGAATGGTGCTGATCACACCGATCATGCTTGCGGTGGTCCTCGCGCTCGCAGCGCCCCAAAGCGCCTTCGCGTTGCACCGCGTCGACCCTCACCACCACCGGATACTGCATCGCCTTCGTGGCGTACTCTGGAACCCGTTGTTCCGTCCGTCGCACGATTCCCTGCTCCGGCAGAACGAAGAAATCGACCGCCTCGATCTGCCCCGTATTCAGGACGACACTGAACTGGAAGCGCTGAAAGCCTCGGGCGATCTGGTACCCATCGAGGCAAGCGAATCTCTGAAGATTGAGCCCAGCCTCGATCCCTCACGCCGCTTTTGTCGTCCGTGGACCCGCGATTTCGTGCAGGATCTTTCCGAAGTTTACTACCGCCAGTTCCACGCGCAAATCCAGGTCAACTCCGCCGTCCGCACCGTCAAGGTGCAGAAGAAGCTTCGCCGGCGCAATCGCAACGCTGCTCCAGTAGATGGCGACACCGCGTCGTCTCATCTCGCCGGCATCACGGTCGACCTCCAGCGCCGAGGCATGACGAACGAGCAGATTCGATTCGTCGAACACTACTTGTTCTATCTGAACGCGCTCGGTCTGGTTGAACCCGAAGAAGAGCGCCGGCACTGGTGCTTCCACGTGGCGGTTTCCGGCCACTACAGCGATTGGCGACAGACGCAGACGATTTTCCCGGTCACACCGCTGGAACAGCCCATCGTCGCGCCCGTCGCCGCTGCTGCGCTGACTGCCGCCAACTGAACCCCACTAAGCGTTTCGTTGGGCTCTGCCTCCGCTACAATCTCCGCAGCATGATTGTTCTGATGGCCGGTCTCCCAGGAACCGGCAAAACCACGATCGCGCGCGAACTGGCTCGCCGCACGCGAGGCGCGCTCCTCGGAAAAGACGAAATCCGCGCCGCCCTGTTCTCGCCGACTGGCCTCGCACCAAACGATATCGAATACTCCGTCAAGCAAGACGACTTCGTCATGGAGGTCATGCTCGAAGCTGCCCGCTATATGCTGAAGGAAACTCCGGCGCGTAAAATCTTTCTCGACGGCCGCACCTTCTCTCGCCGTTACCAGATCGACCGCGTTCTCAAGTTCGCGCGTGAACTCGCTCAGCCCTGGACGATCATCGAGTGCATCTGTTCCGATGAATCCGCTCGGCGTCGTCTTGACCTCGAGTCCAACCCGACGCACCCTGCGCACAACCGAACGTTTGCACTTTACATGGAAATGAAAGCCCGCTTCGAACCCATCACGTATCCCAGAACGACGATCTCCACCGACCAATCGCTTGAGGAATGCCTCAAACAAGCGCTCGCCGCCGTGACGGCGGGATGAATGATTCGATGGAGCGACGGGCGTCTCGCAAGCCTGCCCTGAGCGAAGTCGAAGGGTCCCGATGCCCTGCAGCAGTTCGACAGCCGGGCGAGGACGCCCGGCGCTCCATCGGCAAGCTAGGATCGACTGTCGTACAATTAACGTTTGCCAAAATACCTACAGGAGCACCCATGCGAACCCTACTGCATACGCTTGTCCTGATCATCTCGACGTCCCTGCTCGCGGCTGCCCAGGCGGCCTCAACTCCACAAACGGCGACAACGCCGCCCGCCTCCGCCGCTGGCGCCGAGCCCACCGCCATCATCCACACCACGGCCGGCGACCTGCACTGTACCCTCTTTCCGAAAGTGGCGCCGATCGGAGTTCAGAATTTCATCGGCCTGGCCAACGGCACCAAAGACTGGACCAGCCCCGTCACTCATGCCAAGAAGCACGGCGTCGCACTGTACGACGGCACTATCTTTCACCGTGTGATTCCGGAATTCATGATTCAGGGTGGAGATCCCGCGGGCACTGGTTCAGGCGATCCCGGATACGCATTCAAGAATGAGACTTCGCCCAGCGTCAAGTTCGACCGCCCCGGCCGTCTTGCCTACGCTAACGCTGGACCCAACACCAACGGCTCGCAATTCTTCATCACCGAGGTTCCCTATCCCAGCCTCAATGGTGGCTATACCATCTTCGGCCAATGTGATGACGCCGCCGTCGAACTGGTTAAGAAGATCGCTCGCATGGCGACGAGCGGAGAAACTCCGGTCCATCCCGTAAAGATCACACATATCGAAATCCATGGCGCCGGCGCATCGACCGCCAAGGTCGAGCCTAAGCCATCGGCGGGGGTAAAGAAGCAGATGTAAGACGAGGCATTCGCGTTTCCACAGTGAAGAGTGAGAAGAGGATCAATTTAGAAGTTTGAGGAGACTATGACCCGCACACCCGGAACCTACGCCGTGTTCGAAACCAGCGAGGGCACCATCGTTTGCCGCCTGTTTGAGAAGGACGCACCCAAGACCGTTGCCAACTTTGTCGAATTGAGCGAAGGCAAGCGCGAGTGGACGCATCCCACCACGCGCAAGAAGACCAGCGAACCCCTCTACCACGGGACTATTTTTCATCGGGTGATTCCCGGCTTCATGATCCAGGGCGGCGACCCCATGGGCACGGGTTTCGGCGGTCCCGGCTATCAGTTCGAGGATGAAACCAAAGGTTCGCCGCATCGTTTCGACAAGGCAGGAAAGCTGGCCATGGCCAACGCCGGCCCCAACACCAACGGGTCGCAGTTTTTTATCACCGTTGCCAATACCGACTGGCTCACCGGCAAACACACAATTTTCGGCGAGGTGGTCGAAGGCTACGAAGTTGTGGAAACCATAGCGAAAGCCGCCAAGAACCGCCAGGACCGTCCCAACAAAGACGTAGTAGTGAAGTCAGTAAAAATCGAACGCTAGGACACGTCACTGGAGAGACGGGCGTCCTCGCCCGTCCACCTCGCCGTGAGGTTCGTCACAACCTCCTGTGACCGCCAACCTAGCGTCCCCTATACCGATATTCCGTATAATAATCAGGTTCCTTCCCAGCCTTCTGGAGGCAAGTCTCATGGCATCGTTCAATGGAGTCCCCGTCCCATCCAACGGACAGAAGATCGAATACAGCAACGGGAAGTACCGTGTTCCCGATCGCCCAATCATCCCTTTTATTGAAGGCGACGGCACCGGTCGCGATATCTGGAAAGCATCCGTCCGCGTCTTCGACGCCGCGGTCGAAAAGGCGTACCAGGGCAAGCGCTCCGTAGCCTGGTACGAAGTGTTTGCCGGCGAGAAGGCGAAAGCTCGCTTTCAGAACTGGCTGCCCGACGACACCGTCAGCGCCATCCGCGAATTTCGCGTCGCCATCAAAGGCCCGCTGACCACGCCCGTCGGAGGCGGCATTCGCTCGCTCAACGTCGCTTTGCGCCAGATCCTCGATCTCTACGGCTGCATACGTCCCGTGAAGTACTACGCCGGTGTGCCCTCACCCGTAAAGCATCCCGAGCGCATGAACATTGTCATCTTCCGCGAAAACACGGAAGACGTTTACATCGGCATCGAATGGGAGCAGGGCACGCCCGATTGCGCCCGCCTGATCGAATTCCTCAACAAAGACATGCTGAAGGGCGGCAAGAAGCAAATCCGCCTCGATTCCGGCGTCGGCATCAAGCCGATTTCCGTGACCGGCACCAAACGCCTGGTGCGCATGGCCATCCAGCATGCTCTGGCAAACAAAAACAAAGCAGTCACTCTCGTCCACAAAGGCAACATCCAGAAGTTCACCGAAGGCGCGTTCCGCAAGTGGGGATACGAACTTGCCACCGAAGAGTTCCGCGACAAAGTCGTGACCGAGCGTGAGAGTTGGATCATCGACAACAAGGATAAGAATCCCAATATCACCATCGAAGAGAACGCGAACCTCACCGAACCCGGCCTTGAGTTCGCGCAAGAGGACTTCCGCCAGACTATCTACAAAGAAGTAAAAGACTGTCTCGATTCCATCTACGCCACCCACGGAAAAGGCGCCTGGAAGAAAAAGCTGATGATCAACGACCGCATCGCCGACTCCATCTTTCAGCAGGTGGTGACCCGGGCCGACGAATACAGCGTTCTGGCCACTCCTAACCTGAACGGCGATTACATCTCCGATGCGTGCGCCGCGCAGGTGGGTGGCCTCGGCATCGCGCCCGGAGCGAACGTCGGCGACGGCTACGCTATTTTCGAGGCAACCCACGGCACCGCCCCCAAGTATGCCGACAAGGACGTCATCAATCCCGGTTCGGTGATTCTCTCGGGCGTCATGATGTTCCGCCACCTCGGATGGAACGAAGCCGCCGATCTGATCGAGCAGAGCCTGGAACTCACCATCGAACAGAAAAAAGTGACCTATGATTTCGAACGCCTGATGGAAGGCGCCACCAAAGTGAAGACCAGTGAGTTTGCGACGTGCATGATCGAAAACATGAGGGTCGCAGTGGCCGCTGACTGAGAAGGTTTGACAGGGCACGGCTTCAGCCGTGCCGCTGAAAGTCAAAAATGATGCGGGCTTTAGCCCCTGAGGGAATACTTCATGCGCAATAAAGTAACCATAGTCGGTTCCGGAAACGTAGGCGCCACCGCCGCTCATTGGATCGCATCCAAAGAGCTGGCTGATGTCGTCCTTATTGACATCATCGAAGGAGTTCCGCAAGGCAAGGGTCTCGACTTGCTCGAGGCCATGCCGATTGAGAAACGCGATTCTGCCGTGCTCGGTACCAACGACTACGCCGACACCGCCAACTCCAACATTGTGGTCATCACCGCTGGAATTCCGCGCAAGCCCGGCATGAGCCGTGACGATCTTCTGAATACCAATTACAAGATCATGAGCGACGTGGTGAGCAAGGTCGTGCACCACTCACCGAATTGCATCCTCATCGTAGTCTCCAACCCGCTCGACGCCATGGCGCAGGCCGCCTACAAACTCAGCGGATTCCCGCGTGAGCGCGTCATCGGCATGGCCGGCGTGCTCGACTCCGCCCGCTTCCGCACTTTTATCGCCCAGGAACTCAAAGTCAGCGTCGAGAACGTAACCGCTTTCGTCCTCGGTGGACACGGCGACACCATGGTCCCGCTTCCCCGCTATTCCACCGTCGCCGGCATTCCCATCACTGAATTGATGGACAAAGCCACTCTCGATCGCATCGTGCAGCGCACCCGCGACGGCGGCGCCGAAATCGTCAAGTATCTCAAGACCGGCTCCGCTTACTACGCTCCGTCGGCCGCCGCTACCGAGATGGTCGAGGCCATCCTCAAAGACAAGAAAAAGATTCTTCCCTGCGCCGCTTACCTTAACGGAGAATATGGCATCCACGGACTCTTCGTCGGTGTCCCGGTAAAGCTCGGAGCCAAAGGGATCGAACAGATCATCGAGATCAAACTCACTCCGGAAGAGAAAACGGCTCTCGATAAGAGCGCTGCCGCAGTGAAGGAATTGATTGCCGTGATCAACGTTTAGTTGCGCGGATCTAATGCGACGGGCCCGCCCGCACAACCGTTAGCTGAACTTGGGCGGGAAAACTTCTGTCACTCCGCGGCGTCACCTCCACGAATACTGTTGGAGGGTTAGGAACGTCCGTCGGCGCCGTGTAAAGCCCGGTTTCAGAGATTGTGCCGCAGGCCGCTTTCTCGCATGCGGGACCTGAAACACTCCAAGTGGCAGCGGCACGCTCGATCCCGCCAATCGGAACCGAGAACTGAAATGTTGAACCAACCGGAACTCGAACATCAATGCAAGGCGAAATGTAGATGAGCGTAGTGTCGGGTGTCAAATTGTAAAAGAAGTAAAAACGAAATCTAGATTCTTGACCGGGAAACTCCTTGGGTAGGGGGGCGAACGGACTCGACCCACTGAGGCTGCCGTACGCCGCGCGATCCAGCGCCACATCTCCTGAGGATGTTCCTACCTTCTCGCCGGTGACCTTGCCATCTTTCTGAATTACGAATTCGATCGAAACTCTTCCCTGCTTCTTAACGGGTGGGTAAACCGAGGGCGGCATCACGCTATACCAGTTCTGGCGCACGGTTTTCGCAACCTGAGTCAAATAAGGTCCGAAGTCTACGCCCATCGTGTCAGTCAGAATTTGTCCTTGTTCGAACCGCTTCGCATCAACCGCACACGGGTTCATGGCAGTAGGAGTCGGCCCCTGGCTTCTAACGACGTCGCCCGAATCCGGTGGCTTCGTATCGGTTGTCTGTGAGAAAGCGACAATCGAAGTGGCCAGCAGCACCATGCCGAGAAATGTTTGTGATCTAGACATAGCCTAAATCGCCTGACAGCTTATCATGTCCAGTTCGCTTCTTGGCAACACACCACTACTCTCCGGGCAGGTCGAAGATGTTATAGTCTGAGCGGCCGACGACCCAATGGGCACAGCATTCAATGGATTTTGATCAGCTCGAAATCTTCCTGGAAGTAGCGCGCCTCTCCAGCTTCTCGCGCGCGGCGGAAAAGCGTTTTCGCACCCAGCCCGCCATCTCGTCCCAGATTCGCGCGCTCGAAGAAGAAGTGGGCGCTCGCCTGCTCGACCGCTCCGGAGGCCGCGTCTCGCTCACCGCATCCGGCAAATTATTTTTCAAGTATGCCGAGGAGACTCTGGAGCGGCGCAAGACGATCCTCACCGAAATCGCCGAGACCGAGCGCGTACCCCGCGGCGAAATCGTAGTGGGAGCAAATGAAGGCACCTGCCTGCACATCCTGCCCGAGGTGTTCGCGCAATTTAAGCGCGACTATCCAAACGTCTCCGTGAGTATCAAGCGTTCCGACTACGCCCGGATTCTCGATTCGATCATCGAAAACGTGGTGGACTTTGGCGTGGTCTCGCTACCCGTGACCGACAACCGGCTCGAAGCGCAGATGATTCATCGCGACGAACTCGTCGTGATTACAGCCCCGTGTCATCCGCTGGCGGCGAAGAAGAGCGTCACCGTGGCCGAGGTCTCGACCTATCCACTCGTTGTACCCAAACTCGGCCACACCCGCGACGCACTCGATGCACTGTTCTATGACCATCACCTGAAGCCGAACCTGGCCATGGAACTGGATTCGAGCGAACTGCTGAAGCGTTTTGTGGCGGCCGATGTCGGCGTGGGATTCATCGCACGCTCCAATATCGAGGAAGACATTCGGGCCAAGGCGCTGGTTGCGATCACGCTTGCCGATGCGCAAATCCGGCGCGACCTGGCCATCGTCTTCCGCAAAGACAAATCGCTAAGCCGTGCCGCCAAAGCCTTCATGGAAATCGCGGTAAAGCAGAAGAATTTTTCCACTGCCGGAGCTGGGAAGCGATCCAAATGAGCAGGGTGACGCGTTTCGCGCTCTTCCTTTGTTTGCTCGTTTCGGCTGCCGCAGCCCAGAAATCGTCCACCAGCAAGGCGTCCTCAGTCTCCGCCTACAAGCTCATCGCGCTGAAAGCCACGGGAACCGCGCGCTACACCGACAAAGAAATCCTGGCAGCGAGCGGCCTGCAACTCGGCCAGAATGCCGCCGACGGCGATTTCAAAGAGGCAGTGCAGCGCCTCGGCGAGTCCGGCCTGTTCAGCAACGTCGTCTATTCCTATTCCTCCTCCAGTGCGGGAACAAAACTCGAACTGCAGCTGGCGGATGCCGACCAGAGCAAGCTGGTTCCCGCGCGCTTCGAAAACTTCGTCTGGTTCACCGACGCCGAACTGCAAATCGCTTTGCAAAGCCGGGTTCCGCTGTTCAAGCAGTTACTGCCGCTTTCTGGTAATCTTCCGGACCACGTTTCCGAGGCGCTGCAATCTATCCTCACCGAAAAGCACTTTCCTGGACGGGTGGATTACCTGCGCGCGGGAGACGCGTCTGGCGGCGCCCTAAATGGGATCGATTATCGGGTCGACGAAGTCAGCATTCGAATTCGCGACGTCGAGTTCCCCGGAGCTTCTCCGGAGCAGACGGCTCTGCTCACAACCGCGGCGCATCGCCTCGCGGGCGCAGAGTACGGACGCTCTACTCTATCCGCTGCCGCCAAGTTTGACCTCTTGCCGGTGTACCTGCAGCGCGGATATCTGAAGGCCGCCTTCGGGCTGTCAGACGCGCGCGTGGTGCCTCAATCGTCAGTTGCAGCCGATCCTCAAGGTCTCGCCGATGTTCTGGTCGATGCGATCGTGCCGGTGACACCGGGCAAAGTGTATTCAACTTCCGGCGTCGAATGGAAAGGCAACTCCGCCCTCACCGCCGGCGAACTCGCGCCTCTCCTCCACCTGCCGACCGGCCAGCCCGCCGACGCCGTTCGCCTGCTCCGCGACCTTGAGAACGTGACCAAGCTTTACCGCAGCCGCGGCTACATGATGGTTCAGATCAAGCCCGACGCCCAGTTCGACGACGAGAAAAGCACCGTGCACTACGGCTTGAACGTTGTCGAAGGCGACCTCTACAAGATGGGCGACTTGGAGATCACAGGACTTGATACGCAGGCCACAGCGCGCATGCGGGCGGCGTGGACCCTACACGAAGGTCAGGCTTATAACGCCGACTATCTCAAGAAGTTTCTGGTTGATACCGAACCGCTTCTTCCCCACGGCGTGCACTGGGCTGTGAGCATTCATGAAACACCGGACGCGAAAGACAAGACCGTGGACGTGGAGATTCGTTTCAAACAGCAGTAGCGCTGAAGACTGCAGTTGGTCGGAGACAAATATTTTACACGCGGAGCTTGCGCAAGGACCTCGATGTTGACATCATGATGGTGAGACTGCGAGTATCCGCTTCTTGAACGTCGAACCACACCCCGTTTCACAGGAGACGAAAATTACAATGAAGGTAAATCGAATGGCGGCTGCGATTCTCGGGATGCAGATGTTGGTCGGGCTGACGGCGGTTACGGCGCTGGCCGCCGGCAAGAGCCAGACTTTGACTGGCGTAGTGAGCGACGCCATGTGTGGGGCGAAGCATGAGGAAATGCCCAGCAAACCGGCGGAATGCACGCGCGCGTGCGTGAAGCATGGCGCGAATTACGCACTCGTGGTCGGAGGCAAGGTCTATACGTTGCAGACCTCGGATAAAGCGGCGCTGGATCAGCTGAACGATCTGGCGGGAGCGAAAGCCAAGGTGACCGGAGAAGTGGACGGCACCACGATCACGGTAAAGTCGGTGGCCGCAGGATCGTGAGGGCAGTGGTGGAGTGACGGGCATCTCGCCCGTCCCGTGTGCAGAAGCATCGCGGCCGGGCGGGGACGCCCGGCTCTCCATTAGCTAGGGACAGGCAGCAATAAAAAACCGGCGGACGCCCGCCGGTTTGTCTTCTCTCTCCGCAATTCCCGCTACTGCTGTTGTTGAGTCTGGTCCGGACTGTCGTCCCGGCGCTTCAGCGTCGGGCGATCGTCGTCGCTACTGCTACCGCTGCCCGTGCCGCTGGTCTTGTCAGTAGTTGAGGCACGGCGCAAGCTGGGCTTGTTCCCATCTTTCTCTTCGATCACCTTGTGCCGGTTCTGGATGGTGGCCAGCCGCGCTTTCACGTCGTCAAACTCTGACGTGGAAACGATGTATTGCGGGCGCGCTGGAAGAATGGTCGCGATCTCCTTTTGCGACGCCTCAATTCGGTCGGGCGTCTGCGGATGCGAAGCGAAAGCCTTGGCTACGGCGCCCGGTTTCTTCTTCTCTTTCGCCTGAATCTTTTCAAAGAAGCTGATGAATGCCTGCGGATCGTATCCCGTCTTATACATATATTGCAGGCCGAGGTAGTCTGCTTCCGCTTCAAAATCGCGCTGGAACTTCATGAACGTGAGCGGCAAGCCCAGACCGGCTGCTTCGTAGATCCCGTAGCCGATTCCACCCCCAATGAAAATAAGCGGGATGGTGCCGATTTGCGCCCATTGCGCGCGCGTCAGCTGACGCATCCCGTGGCGCGCGCAAACGTGCGAAATCTCATGCGCCATCACGCCGGCCAGTTCCGCTTCTTCGTCCGCCGCCAGAATCAAGCCGGAGTTCACGTAGAAAAATCCACCGGGGAGCGCGAACGCGTTGATCTCGTCGGAGTCAATAACCTTAATCGTGAAAGGCACCTGCGCGTCGGAATTCCGCACCAGGTTCTGGCCGATACGATTCACATACTCGTTGACGACCGGATCCTGAACCAACTTCACGCTACTCTCGACCTGCATCGCATACTGCTTGCCCATCCTGATTTCACTTTCAAGCGAGTACCAGTCGCCTAGGCCGCGCTTGCCCATGCCGCGGTTGCCAATGGCGTCCACATCGTCCTTGCCGCCGGTGTGCTTGACCTTGCTTTCGTCGGGTTCCTGGATGGGAGGCGGTCCGCTGGGCGCCGCGTCTGTGCCGGTACCGCTGCTGCTCCCGCCGCCACTGCTCGAAGAAGAGTCCGCGGGCGGAGTCGGAGTCGAACTGGTGCTTGCCTGGGGATTCTGCGGAGGAGTTGGCGTTGATGCAGTCGTTGATCCCGCTGTCGATCCGCTCGCCGGCTGCGTGCTCTGAGTCTGCGTCGTCTGATCTTTTGCCGGTGTCTGCGGTTGCGTAGCTTGCGGCTGCGCACTTGGTGTCTGGGAAGATTGATCCTGCGCCAGCGCCGGTATTGCCAGCAGCGCCAGTAAACTCAGGGAGATCAGCAATTTACGGAAGAACATTTGGACACCCCGCGAAAACCCGCTCGGTTAAGACGATTATACCCCCGATAGCAAGTCGGGACCGACGGAGTTTTCCATCTAGTTGGACGCCGATGAGTGCCGGAAAGTTACCCGCTATTCTCGCGGAATATGCCAACGGAGGCTCTTTTCGGGGCCCCCTGTACCCCAGTCCAGCGCGAGTGTCCCTTTCCGTTTCCGCAGCCGCCGGTGTACTATGGCGCGATTTTGGAAAGCGATTTCGGAACAAAGAGAGATAGTTACGAGATTAAGAGAAAAGAGATCGGAAAAAGAAAGAAGAGACCGCCTATGATGAACCGCCGCCGCTTTCTATCGTCGTCTTTTGCTTCCTCCTTGGCCGTGGGCAGCGGCCTGGCTTGGCGCGGTGATTTATGGGCGCAGCTGGCATCCCTGCCAACGAAGCTCCCCGACCGCTCCGCTTTCGACCAGAACGAAGACGCCTACTGGCGTGAACTGCGCCAGCAGTTCCTGATTCCGGCGGACGAGGTCTACCTGAATAACGGCACCGTGGGATCGAGCCCCGCGCCCGTGCTGCGCGCCGTGTTTGAAGGCTACGAGAAGTGCGAGAAGCTCAATGAGACCGATCCCGAAGACTATCCGATTTGGGGTTATGCCGCGTGGAACGAGTTTCGCGATCCGCTGGCGGCATTTGTCGGCTGCAACCGCGACGAGATAGCGCTTCTCAGAAACGCCACCGAGGGCAATAGCTACATTGCGAACGGCATCGATCTGAAGCCGGGCGACGAAGTGCTCATGACCGACCAGGAGCATCCCGGAGGCGAGCACCCGTGGAATCTGCGCGCCAAACGCTACGGGATTGTGCTGAAGAAGATCACGCTGCCCAGGCCGGTGGTAAATCCTGCGCAGGTATTGGGTCTCGTCAACGCCGCCATTACCCCGCGCACCCGGGTTCTTTTCTTCAGCCACATCACCACGTTCTCCGGAGTAGTGCTGCCCGCCAAGGAACTCTGCAGGCTGGCGCGAGAACGGGGAGTGATTTCCGCGGTCGATGGAGCGCACGTCCCGGGAATGATGCGGCTCAACCTCCACGATCTGGGCTGCGACCTGTATTCCGCCAGCCCGCACAAGTGGCTGCAAGCGCCCAAGGGCACGGGATTTCTCTACGTGCGCGACGAAATGATCGACCGCATGTGGAACACGATTGCAACCGAAGGCTGGGACGACGTAAAGCTCCGCGCCGAACGATTCCAACGCATCGGCAGCTCTAACGTGCCCGCCCTGTGGGGACTGCGCGCATCGATTCAACTGGCCAACGATATCGGCATGGACCGGATCGAACACCGTCACCGCCACCTCTGCGACTACATTCTGGACGCCATGATCAAACGTGGCGGGATGTCGTGGACGTCCCCCGATCCCTCGATGCGCTGCGCCATTGCGACGGTGAATGTGCCGCCGGTGGTTCGAATGGACCTCGAAAACTGGATGTGGAAAGAAAAGAAAATTCGCATCCGCGGAGCCGACCCGCACAAGCTGCGGCTGTCCACGCCTTACTATTTGTCGAAGCAAGATATCGACCGGTTCCTGGAGGCATTCGACGAATACAAGAAGTCGAAGAGTGCCGCCTGACATCTTTAGAAAATCAACTTCGTCGTTAGGGGTGTTTTTATGAGAAACAGCTGCAATTTTCGCCTTGCTATTTCCCTGGTTGCGGTTCTCCTATCCAGTTCATTGCTCGGAGCCGCCCAAACCTCGACCGGCGACGGCGCGATCGCTTCGCGTACCGCATCCGTCGAGGGCGTGAAGTTGAATTACCTGACGGCCGGTCAGGGCCCGGCGGTGATTCTTTTACACGGCTACACGCAAACATCGCGGATGTGGAGGCCCATCATTCCGCTGCTGGCACAGAGATTTACGGTGATCGCGCCCGACCTTCCCGGAATCGGCGATTCGGATATTCCGGCGGATGGATTAGACATGAAGACCGCTGCCATCCGCGTCCACGCACTCGCCAAGTCGCTGGGTGTTGAAAAAGCCCGCGTCGTTGGCCACGACATCGGCCTGATGGTCGCCTATGCCTACGCCGCGCAATTTCCGGCCGAGACGGAAAAGCTGGTGGTAATGGATGCGTTTCTCCCGGGCGTGGCCGGATGGGAGGACGTATACAACAACCCGGGCATCTGGCATTTTCGCTTTAATGGGCCGACGCCGGAAGCGTTGGTGCAGGGGCGTGAGCGAATCTACTTCGAACATTTCTGGAACAATTTCGCCGCCGATAAAAACCACTCGCTTCCAGAAGCCGATCGGATCGCTTACACGGCAGCGTATGCTCGTCCCGGACGCATGCATGCGGGATGGCAATATTTTGTTTCATTTCAGCAGGCAGCGAAGGATTTTGCGCATCTCTCCCAGACCAAGCTCACTATGCCCGTCCTGGCAATCGGAGGCGAGAAGGCAAACGGAGACGTGCTGGCGCGGCAGATGAAGCTGGTCGCGTCGGATGTAACGTTGGTCGTCTTGAAAAACACCGGCCATTGGGTGATGGAGGAACAACCGGAAACGACCACGCAGGCGCTCTTGAAGTTCCTCTAGAGCAAAATTAGGAAGGATCTGGGCCTCCGAGGTCTTGATAGGCCGCTCGCATTTGGCATTCTGACCAGCTACAGAACTTATTCCAAAAACTGGTTCGTACGAACCGATATGAGGTAATCATGGAAACTTCCGCTCCC
>DATFZT010000063.1:0-16949 GCA_035314185.1 Terriglobales bacterium | reverse complement strand
CCCTCCGACTGGACGATCTACTTTCGCGCCGCCCTGCGTCAAAAAGATCCCGCGCAGATCCCGAAGCTGATAGAGCAAGCTCGGAGAGCCATCAACAAAAGGGCGCTAGAGCGAGGAACGAAAGGCCCAGACGCCCGCGAGCGAGAAGAACTCGACGGAGCCCTCCGCCAACTAACGCTCCACGAGTCGAAGCGAAAGTCCGCCCCGCACTAAACAGCATTCCATCTAACGCCGCGCTGAAGGCCAGTCAAAGCCGCCGACCGCGCCGACCGCAGTTGCGGAACGCTCCGAGACGGTTGACGGGAACGGCTGCAACTGTTTGAATAGAACGGGTTGGGCGCATAACTCAGCGGTAGAGTGCCATCCTCACACGGTGGAAGTCGTAGGTTCAAATCCTACTGCGCCCACCAGATCAAGACTCGTGATTATTTTGACCGAGAGCGAATTCCTGGGTAAGAAATCCCGCGTGGCTTCCAAAATTGTGACGTCTGACGGAGGAGTTGTGGCGTGCCTGTGACGTACACAATCGATACCAAGGGAAAAGTTATTCGGACCCGGTGCATGGGGATGCTGAGGTTAGCCGAAGTGGTGGAGCATTTTCGGGAATTGGAACGCGATCCCGAGTGCACGGACCGTCTTGACGTTTTGTTGGACGTGAGTGAGGTGAAGTCCTTGCCGAACGCCAGCCAGATTCGAGCGGCTTCGCTTGAAGTGAAGAAGATTCAGAAGAAGGTTCGATTCGAAGCTTGCGCCATTGTGGCCGTCACAGACGCGCTTTTCGGCATGTTGAGAATGTTTGAGGTCATGACGCAGGATTATTTTCGCGTGGTCCGCGTCTTTCGAGCCGCCACTGAGGCAGAGGCGTGGCTGGCGTCGCAGAGGCAACAGCCCTCCCCAGCCCGCTCCTGACGCTGCGGCCGGGCGTCTGCCTGGCATTCTCCATCTAGCTGTCCAAATGCGCCCTGCGCGCCCTTCGGGTTTGCAGATAAGTTCGAAAATATGGCCTCACGGGTCGAGCCCGGAAGTAACCTTGTATTTCTTTCGCTAAGCCGAAAAAATCTTCCTGTAGCAGATTCCACGAAGCACATAGAGCCTCCTTTGTTAGTAAGGAGTTAGAGGCTTTGGCAATCGCGATGCTCTGGTTCGGTTGGTTAGCGCCGGACAGCCCCACGGAGCTTCTGGTCATCAAATTTAGGATGCAGACCTTCGCCAACCCGTTCGCGGTGTGGACCAAGGGCTCCTGGGGCCGGGGGAGGCTGTGCGCCATTCTGCTCTTTTGCCTCGGCAGTATTCCGCGCGCGCAAGCTGGAGCGACGCTGCTTCTGGAAGAACCCTATAGCTACGATGGCGCTCTCGCCGGAACTGGGCACGTGGCGGTGTATCTCAGCAACGTATGTTCGGTGACGCCGGTAGTGCTACGTCGATGTGACGTGGGTGAATCCGGTGTCGTCCTCAGCCGGTACGACGGGATCGCGGGATACGATTGGATTGCGATCCCGCTCATCCCCTACCTGTACGCGGTTGACCGGCCGGAAGCCGTTCCGTTGTTCGCCGACGAAAAACTGGTTGCTTTCCTCAGAGATCAATACCGTCGCGACTACCTGGAAGCGCTGGCTCCCGATCGCGCCGACGGCGGAACGCCGGAGGGAAACTGGTATGAAATGATCGGGTCATCTTATGACCGGACAATTTATGGATTCGAGATCGAAACCAGCTCGGAGCAAGATGCGCTGCTGATCGACAAATTCAACAGCCAGCCCAACCGCGAACGCTATAACTTCGTGAGGAGAAACTGCGCCGATTTTGTGCGCGAGGTGATCGATTTTTATTATCCGCACGCGCTGCATCGCAGTCTGATTGGCGATCTCGGGGTCACGACGCCGAAGCAGATCGCGAAAATGCTGGTGAAATACAGCCGCCACCATCCGGAGTTACAGAGTTCGGATTTCCTGGTGCCGCAGGTTCCGGGCGCGCTCCGACGCAGCACACCCGTCCACGGAGTGTTGGAATCGGTGATGGCAGCCAAGAAATATATGGTACCCCTGGTGGTACTGCATCCCTACATCGGCGGCGGCTTGCTGATCGAGTATTTTGGCCACCGGCGCTTCGATCCGGCACGCAATGCCCCTGTCCTTTCTGTTGATTCGGGCTACGAGTTGGAGGCGCCCATGACGCGCGACGAGCGTCTTCGCTACCAGAGTCGATTGGACGAACTGAGCCAAATCCATTCCGCAATTGAGTCGGCGAACAAAGGAAAAACCGAAGAGAAGGGCAAGGAAGTGAAAACCTGGGAGCGCTTGCAAGCGAGCGCCACGCCTGGAATCGATACCTCGGGACGACCTGCCCTGCAATTGCGCCTGGGGGATGCTTTGGCTCAAGTGGGCATCTCGCGGGCTAACATCCTGCTCGTTTCTGACTCGTCTGAATTAGCCGCGGGACTTCTGCAGGCGCGAATTCGCCTGGAATTGCGGCCGGCCACAGCCCGCAAGACTTCGCCCAGTGACGTGGAAAGAGATCTGACGCTGTTCGAGCATCTGCTCTCGCTGCAGCCGAGAGCAGATGGCGTCGCACCATCCTCCGCCCCAGCTACCGCCGCCTTGCAGTAGCCATCGGCTTGTTTGTTCGTGGAGGAGAGCCGTGCGTCCCCGCCCGGCCGCGATCCTCTGGACGGGCGAGACGCCCGTCGCTCCACTTCTGTTCGTTATGGGTGTTGCGGGGGTAGTTTTGAACGGATCAGGGATTCCACTTGAGTCCAAACCCTTGGATCACACTCGATTTCGGTGTGCGACTTCATGAAGAGACGGTCGTACCAGGGATACTGTTTGCAGTCGATCGGATTGGTTTTGTAGTCGGAGCGGAAATTCCCGATGATATGCGTGCGGGCCGGATCGGCAGCGCGGATCTGAGGTTCGCCGTGCAGAAAGCCATTCAGTTGGTAAAAATTTGCGGCCTCGGCTACGTTGGCGGGAATGACAGTGTCGTTCTCGCCGGGTTTGGGGACACTGTCCACCTGAACGGTGAGCAGCACCGGAATGCCTTCTTTTTCGAGTTGTCGCGCCAGAGTAATGGCCTCGGAAGCGCCCCAGCTGTGGCCGTATAAGATGATGCGGGCGGTCCGCTTTTCCTCGGCCGATAGAGTGCCGTTGTGGTCGCTATCCAAAAGTCGAACGATGTCGGCGTAGGCCCTTTCCCGGTGATGATTCTCAATCACCTCTACAAAGACGCTCGATCGGTAGTCATGGCGCAGATGGGCAGCGATCTGCACGGCGCTATGGACCATGTCATCGTACTTGACAAATCCGCCGACGAAACCGATGACGATAACCGGTGGCGTCGTGACCGCATCGGGCGCATTGACAGAACTCGCCGAGTCTGCGTGAGCGGCGGCAGCGATTAGACAAAGAATTAACGAAACTACACGGATTGAAATGCGGATATGGTGACTCACGGCCTGGTAGATCATAACAACAAAGGGCGGTTGTTCTTGATAGTTATCGCTCCTGCCGCGACCGGCCGTATCGTGCGTGGGCGCCCGATTCTCTACAACCCAGCGAGCCATTGCGTTTCGATTCGGTCCGAAATGCTAAGATTTCCGGATGCCACAGCGCGGCAAACCCAAGAAGGTCACGCATGCGTCGGCAAAGCCCGCGGCGGGAAAAGCTCGCGGGCGCAAGGGTGAGCCGCGCGCTGCGGCGGAACTGGTCATCATTACCGGCATGAGCGGGTCGGGGAAGGCTTCGGCGCTGAAGGCCTTCGAGGACCTTGGCTACTACTGCGTGGACAATCTGCCGGTGGAGCTGATTCCGCGTTTTGCCGAACTGGCGCTGCAGTCGGGAGAGATTCCGCGCACCGCGCTGGTGGTGGATGTGCGCGAGGGTTCGCAACTGGAAAAACTGCCGGCGATTCTGAAGTCGGTGAAGCGGACGATCCCGACGCGCGTGATTTATCTGGAAGCGAGTGACGCCGCCTTGCTGCGCCGTTACAGCGAGACGCGGCGGCCGCATCCTCTGGGGACGGGCACGACGGTGCGGGCATCGCTCGGAGCCGAACGGCGGCATCTGCGCGCGCTTCGCAAGCTTGCCGACCTGGTCATCGATACCTCCAAATTCAACGTTCATGAACTGCGGGCGCACCTGACCGACCGGTTTAAAAAGCACTCGGGGAGCCAGCAGACGATTCTGGTATCGTGCGTGAGTTTCGGATACAAGCACGGCTTGCCGGAAGATGCCGACCTGGTGTTCGATGTGCGCTTTCTGCCGAATCCGCATTTCGTGCCGGAGTTTCGCGCGCTGACGGGACGCGATCCTCGCGTTGCGAAATATATCCGATCGTTTCCGCAGACGCAGGAGTTCATTAATCGCATCTCACAGGTTCTGGTCTACCTGCTGCCGCACTACATTCACGAGGGAAAAAGCTACCTGACCATCAGCTTCGGATGCACGGGTGGACAGCACCGGTCGGTGATGATCGCGGAGGATGTGAGCAAGCGGCTTCGGAAAGCGGGATACAAAGTGAAGGTTGTGCATCGGGACAGTCCGAGGTAAGTACGGCTGAAGTTGTGTGGGGACGGTGCTCCGCCCCGTCCCAGCGGGGCATAGCCCCGCTTCCACACAATCCCTACCGGGAATCACATGTAGAATTGAGCCTTACCGCATGGCAACCTCCACAGTGGCGGGCGCGAAGAATGAAGGAGTATCGGAAAAGCCGCGCCCACCTCGTCCCATCACCCGCCTGTTGCGTTACGTTTTGCCTTACTGGTGGCCGTTTCTCGCATCGGTGGTGCTGATGGCGATGGTGGGGCTGCTGGATGCGGGCAGGGTTCTGCTGATCGGCCCAATTTTTGATAGCGTATTGAAACCCGGTGCCCAGGAAAAGACCATCCCGTTGTTCAAGCTCCCGGGCAGCGAGCGGTTTCTGGACCTCCAGCAACTGGTTCCGTCCCACTTTCACAATCCCTGGACGATGGTTGCCTTCGCACTGGTCGCAGCGACCGTATTGAAAGGGATTTTCGACTACGTCGGAACCTTCCTCGTAAACTACGCCGGCTTTGGCATGATCACGGACCTGCGGGATGATTTGTACAATGCGATCCTGCGGAGTTCGGCGGCGTTTTTCACGCAACACACTACCGGCGCGTTGCTTTCGACCATCGTCAACGATATCGAGAAGGTGCAATTCGCGATGTCGAGTGTACTTTCAGAATTCCTGCAACAATTTTTTACATTTGTATTTATTGCGGCGGTCGTGGTTGAACTCGGAGGGAAGCTGGCGTGGGTGTTGCTGCTTTTCCTTCCCGTGATTCTGTACTCGTCGAGAAAAATCGGTCGGCAAGTACGCAGCACGACGCGGGGCGGGCAGGATAAGCTGGCGGAGATCCAGAACATTCTGCACGAGACGATTACAGGCAACCGGATCGTCAAAGCGTTTGGCATGGAGAACTGGGAAGTGGGGCGCTTCCGCGCCGCTGCGCGACGGCTGTTCCGGGCAAATCTGCGGCTGGTGGCGGCATTTGCCATCAGCTCCCCATTGATGGATATTTTGGGCTCGATCGCCATTGCCCTATTGATACTGATGGGCAGGGACCGGATTAACCACCACGTTTTCACGGCGGGAACATTTCTGGCTTTCATCGTGGCGGTGTTCAAACTCTACGACCCGGTGCGCAAGTTCGCGCAGTTCAACAATAATTTTCAGCAGGCGGTGGGCGCCTCGTCGGAAATTTTCCGGTTCATGGATATGGAAGACGAAGTTCGCGAGCGTCCGGCAGCCAAGCGGATGGGGAAGTTTGCGCGCGCGGTCCGATTTGACGACGTGTCTTTTTCCTATTCCAGTTCCAACGAAGGCACCGAGGGTTCGCCGCTCGTCCTGCATGGCATCAGTCTGGAAGTGAAGGCGGGCGAGGTGCTGGCGGTGGTGGGATCGAGCGGCGCGGGCAAGAGCACGCTGGTGCACCTGATTCCGCGCTTCTTTGATGTCAGCGGCGGGCGCATTCTGATTGACGAGAGCGATGTGCGGGATGTGACCCTGGAGTCGCTGCGATCGCAGATCGGAATTGTGACCCAGGAGACGGTGTTGTTTAACGACACGGTTAGGAACAACATTGCCTACGGCCAGCCCCACGTGTCGCAAAAGCGCGTGGAAGAAGCGGCTCGGGCGGCGCATGCGTATGAATTCATCCGCGGGCTTCCGGAGGGCTACAACACGATGATCGGGGAGCGCGGGGTGCGGCTTTCGGGCGGGGAGCGGCAGCGCATCGCGATTGCGCGAGCGATCCTGAAAAATGCACCGATTCTGATTCTGGATGAAGCGACGTCGGCGCTCGACAGCGAGTCTGAGGCGCTGGTGCAGGCGGCGCTGCAAAATCTGATGACTGGGCGTACTGTGTTTGTGATTGCGCATCGGCTCTCGACGGTGCGCCGCGCGGATCGTATTGTAGTGCTCGATAACGGCACGATCAGCGACATTGGCGCACATGAAGAGCTGATGCAGAAGTTGGGCACGTACCGGCGGCTTTACGAATTGCAGTTTGCGGAAGCGGATACGCCGAAGGCCGTGTAGGCGTAGGGACAGCCGAGGGCGGCTGTCCGGCGGAGCGTAGCTCCGCAAGAGTGAGGGATGGAAAGCTGCCGCGCGTCGCGCGGCGGACAGCCGAGGGCGGCTATCCCTACGTGATTTGAGACTAACTTTTATGCCACTTCGCTCCATGACGGGATTCGCGCAGATCAAAGGGCAGGTCGATGCCCAGCTGGCGTTTTCTCTATCGCTGAAATCCGTGAATCATCGTTTTCTGGATCTTCACTTCCGGCTGCCGTCCGATACCGACGCGCTGGAAATGAAGCTGCGCCGGATGCTGAAGGAGAAAATGGCACGCGGCCATGTGGAAGTGATCCTGAGCCTGGAGCGCTCGGGCACGAACGGAGTTGCGCTGAACCGACAACTGATTGCCGGCTACGTGGAGGCGTTTCGCGCGGCGGCCGATGAGTTCGGGGTCGAAGGGGAGCCCGACCTGAACGTGGTTCTGCGGATGCCGGGCGCGATGGATTCGGGAGCCGAGAAATCGGGGGACGAATTGGAGAACGCGGTCATGGCGCGAGTGGAAGAAGCGCTCTCCCGGTTGAATGAGATGCGCGAAGAAGAAGGCCGGAGCATCAGCACGGAGTTGCGCGCGCGCATGGCCAGTCTGGAAAAAGCGGCGTCGGGTGTGGAAGCACATCGCACCACCATTCTGCGCAGCTATTCGGAACGGCTGCAGTCGCGCATGGCGGAATTGCTGGGCGCACAGGTGGACAAAGAACGGGTGCTGCAGGAAGTGGCGGTGCTGGTGGATCGCAGCGACATCCAGGAAGAACTGGTCCGGCTGAATGCGCACGTAAAACATTTTCTCGGGTTGCTCGACCAGAGCGGCGAAGTGGGCAAGAAAATGGACTTCCTGCTGCAGGAAATGAATCGCGAAGCCAATACGCTGCTTTCGAAGACTTCGGGACTGGCGGGCGACGCTTTGAAGATTACCGAGATGGGTCTGCTGATGAAATCGGAGATCGAGAAATCGCGGGAACAGGTGCAGAATCTGGAATGAGCCTTCTTTAGATGAGCATTGTTTACATTGTTTCCGCGCCATCGGGTTCGGGCAAATCGACGCTGGTGAACGAACTGTTCAAGATGGTTCGTCACCTGGACTTTTCGATTTCTTACACCACGCGCCTGCCGCGTGGAAGCGAACAGAACGGCAAGGAATATTTCTTCGTCTCGCGCAAAGAATTTGAGGCGATGATCGTGGCCGACGAGTTTCTGGAACACGCGGACGTTTTCGGAAACTATTACGGCACGGCGCGGCGGTTTCTGCGTGAGGCCGAAGCGCACGGCAACGATCTGCTGCTCGACATCGACGTGCAGGGGGCGAGCCAGATCAAGCAGACGATTCCGCAGGCGGTGAGGATCTTTATTCTTCCGCCGGACCGGGAGAAGCTGGAATGGCGGCTGCGGAACCGGGGGCTGGATTCGGAGGAAGTTATCCGTCGCCGGTTGGACACGGCCCGACGTGAGATTGAGAATTACTCGAAATACGACTACATTCTAGTTAACAACCTGCTTGAGCAATCGGCGGACCAACTGAGGGATATAGTGTTGGCGGAACGGTTGCTGCGCAGTGGAGCGCGACCTTCCGGCGAGGAAGCGAGGCGAGTGGCGACCGCACAAGCTTGCCGTTTGGAAGAGGCGCGGGAGCGGGTGCAGCCGATTCTGGCTTCGTTTAACCCGCAGGCGGTGAACGGTACTTGAAGGTTTGGGGGAGAGAGTATGAAGCTGATAGAAGGGTTCGACAGTAACTACCGGTACATTCTGGTAGCGGCGCGGCGGGCACGGCAACTGCAAGGCGGCGCGCCGCCGGTGATCGATACCGGATCGCGCAAACCCTGCCGCATCGCGCAGGATGAAATCAAGGCTGGCAAAGTGAAATGGCTGATTCCGGAGGTTCCGAAGTTGCCCGTAGTGGCGGCCGGCGAGATCCTCAACAAGGTGTTCCCGGAAGACGCGTAGAGATATTTTCGTGTAGAGACGGGGCTTGCCCCGTCTCCGCCGCGGGAGACGCGGGTTTGAATCTCGCGTCCGGTAGCGGCATCAATTCTGTAGGCGGGGCTGGGCTGGATCTCGAAGCCATGGCCTCCGTCTTCCTGCTATGAAAATTGCGCTGGGCGTGTCCGGTGGGATTGCAGCTTATAAGGCGGCGGAAATCGTGCGCCTTTTGCAAGACCGCGGCATTCGTGTGCAAGTCGTGATGACCCGTGCGGCGCAGGAATTCGTTCGTCCTCTTACCTTCGCTGCGCTCTCTGGAGAAAAAGTTATTACCGATATGTTCGGCTCCGCGTCTGGAGATGAATCGGCGAACCCTGAGTCTCCGAACATTGAGTCTGCAATCGAGCATATTGCCATTGCTCAGGCGATCGATGCTCTGGTGGTAGCTCCGGCCACGGCCGATGTGTTGGCGCGATTTGCGCAGGGAATTGCCAACGATTTTTTGAGTACTCTTTATCTCGCGACCACCGCTCCGGTGGTGGTGGCTCCGGCGATGAACGTCAACATGTGGAATCACGCGGCCACGCAGGCGAATCTGGAAATTCTGCGGCAGCGCGGCGTTCGCATCGTGGAGCCCGGCCAGGGATATCTCGCCTGCGGCATGACCGGCGCGGGGCGATTGGCGGAGAACGAAACGATCGTAGCGGCGGTGATGGAAGCGCTGGGCGCCGCGCAGGATCTGGCGGGGGAAACCGTGCTGGTGACGGCGGGGCCGACGCGGGAGAGGATCGATCCGGTAAGGTATTTGACGAACCGGTCGAGCGGGCGAATGGGTTATGCCATTGCCGAAGCGGCCCTGCGCCGCGGAGCTCGCGTGCTGCTGGTGAGCGGACCGGTCGCGCTTGCCGCCCCGGGTGCGGCCGAACTGACTCCGGTTGAAACCGCGGAAGAGATGCTGGCGGCCGTTTTGAAATTGCTGCCGGAAGCCACCGTGGTGATCAAGACGGCGGCGGTGGCGGACTTCCGGCCGAAAGCGGTGGCGGAGCAAAAGATCAAGCGCAAGGGCGCAATGACGCTGGAACTGGAACCGACGGCGGATATTCTGACGGCGGTGGCGCGCCGAAAGACTTCCCAGGTGGTCGTGGGATTTGCCGCCGAGACAGAGAACGTGCTGGAGAACGCGCGCAAGAAGCTGGCGTCGAAGTCGCTTGACGCAATCGTCGTCAACGATGTTTCGCGCGAGGGCATTGGCTTTGATTCTGACCGCAACGCGGTCACGATTATTTCGCAGAGCGAAGTCGTCGAGGTTCCCGAAACCTCGAAATGGGAAGTGGCGCAGCGCGTGCTTGACCAGGTCGTGAAGCTGCGGAAACGAATGAGCGTGCCGTCCCGGTAGCGAACCTATAACCACAGAGTCACAGCGTGTTTGTAAACGCCGTATTCCTTGTGGTGCGGAGAAAAGATCTTTACCACAGGGGACACAGGGAAATCGTTCTTTTCTGGTTTCTCCGTGGCTCCGTGGTGAAAAGTTGTTATCCTTATCCGCAATGCCCCGCACTCTTGATCCTGAACTTCGCCGCGCACTCGCCGCGCGCATTCGCTATTACAACGAGATGGGGATTTACGATTTTTACCGGCGTCCTCCGGCGGAACACGCGGAAGACGTTGCGACGGCGATGGCGGTGGACGAAGCTGGAACCACTGTTTTGGAACTCAAACTTTACCCAGGAGAAGAGATGAGCCCACGAAAGGCTGCGGCGGTCGCAAGGGCAATTCCAGTTGAAGAGAATATTTTTGAGGCGATCGCGCTGAAGCCCGAGCAGAGTGTGAGCGATCCGGTGAAGGCGCTGAAGATTATCCGCGAAGATCTGGGCGACTGCACGCGGTGCGTGCTGCATAAGCAGGGACGGAAGCAGATTGTATTTGGCGTGGGGAATCCGAAGGCGGAGTTGATGTTCGTGGGCGAGGGACCAGGCGCCGATGAAGACGCGCAGGGCGAACCGTTTGTGGGGCGCGCCGGGCAACTGCTCAACAACATGATCAAGGCGATGGGGATTTCGCGGGAGCAGGTGTACATCGCAAACATCGTGAAGTGCCGTCCACCGGGCAATCGCACGCCGGAGCGCGAGGAGTGCGAGACTTGCTCTCCATTTCTGATGCGGCAGATCGCGGTGGTCAAGCCGAAGGTGGTGGTCGCGCTCGGAGCGGTCGCCGCGAAGACGCTGCTGGCAATGAGTGCGTCGATGATGCAACTGCGCGGTCGCTTTTATGAGTTCAGGCCGACGGGTGTGCACAGCAACGATCCTAACTGGGATGGATGCAAGCTGGCGGTCACCTACCATCCGGCGTTTCTGCTGCGTGATCCGCGGCAAAAAGGCGAGGCATGGAAGGATTTGCAGATGGTGATGAAGGAACTGGGGATGAAGGCACCAGCGAAGGACGCTCTGTAGCAATCACTGGTTTCAGCGACGTATGGACATCAGCGCGATCAGCAAGGCAACCGCCGGGCATTACATCTGGGGCAACGACTGTGATGGCTGGCACCTGGTAAAGAATGCGCAGCTGAGCGTAATTCAGGAGCGTATGCCGGCAGGCGCGGCGGAGGTTCGCCACTTCCATCGTCACGCGCAACAGTTCTTCTACATTCTTGCGGGCGAGGCTGTCATGGAAGTGGATGGGCGCCCGATGGCGCTAACCGCCGGAGAGGGGATCTGGATTCCGGCGGGTACTGCACACCAGATGAGGAATGACTCGGGTGACGAGGTTCATTTCCTGGTCGTCTCACAGCCGCCTTCACACGGGGATCGGGAAAATGCTTAGGATCGTCGTGCCCTCTTAGGTCGGCATTCGTCGTGAGAACTCCCTTTTGCGATCCGGGCAGTGCGCGGATTGTAGGGGTCCTTCGACTCCACCGAACCATCCACTTCGCGGATCGTTCTGCTACGCTCAGGATGGCAAGCCGTAAGTTTTTTCAATCTACATGCCCCTTTTTTGCGACGTCGCGCTCGCCGTGCCGCTTGACATGGTGTTTACCTACGCCATTCCTCCGGGGATGGAGCCGGTAGTGGGCGGGCGGGTGCTGGTGCCGTTCCGGCAGCAACGGCTGTCGGGGATTGTAGTTGAGTTGCATGACCGTCCGCGGCAGGTCGTTACTTCTCAAATCAAGGCTTCGCAAATCAATGCTTCGCAAATAAAGATCAAGAATGTCATCGAAGCGCTTGATCTCTCTCCGGTTCTCGATGAACGATTGCTGAAACTTGGGAAGTGGATTGCCGATTACTATCTCGCGCCGGTCGGCGAAGTGTTTCGCACCATGCTGCCGCTCTCCGCCGAATTTAAACGCTCGGTCGCATATCGCATCACCGATCAGGGGCGCATGGCGCTGCATCTGGCGGGGATGTCGGGGTCTCCGGCGCGATCGAAGCGGACTGCGGACGAGCAACTGGTTGAGTTTCGCGTGCTTGATCATCTGGCGGAGCGGGAGAGTGTGCGCGAAGAACGGCTGCGCGGTGCAACGCGCGTGGGGCGGGCGCTGCTCTCGGGGATGGCGCGGAAGAAGTGGATTGCGAGGGAGGATGTGTCGGCGGCGCGGGATGCGGCGCGAGTGGTGAAGGTCGCGGTGTTGCTGGCGGCTGAGGAGCGGGCGGAGGCTTCGCCTCCGCTGGACCCTTCGACTTCGCTCAGGTCAGGCTCGCGAGGCACCCGTCCCCACACGAGCACGGCGAAGAAGCTCAATCAGAACCAGCTTACGCTGGTTGAAACACTTGCGGCTGCGGGCGGGCGCTTGCCGGTCGAGGCCTTGCGCGGGCTGGATGTTCCGCGCACTTCTCTTGGAACTTTGGTGCGGCGCGGGTTGATTGAATTGGTCGATGAGGCGCAGGATTTTACGGATTCCGGGGTCAAATTGTCCAAGCTCAAGCCGCGGCAGTCTCCGCTTGAATTTGAGTTCAGCGCAGCGCAGAAAGACGCGCTCACGAAGATTGGCGAGGCCGTCGCCTCGCGCAAATTCGCCGGTCTGCTGCTGCATGGCATTACAGGGTCGGGGAAGACGGCGGTTTATCTAGCTTGTATGCGGCAGGTGCTGGACGCGGGACGGTCGTCGATTTTGCTGGTACCTGAAATTGGGCTGACTCCGGCGGTGGCGGCGGATCTGCACCAAGTATTCGGCGACGAGGTTGCCATCCTGCATTCTGGGCTGTCGGCTGCGGAGCGGGCGGAGCAGTGGCATCGCATACGGCGCGGAGAGGCGCGAGTGGTGGCGGGGACGCGCTCGGCGGTGTTCGCGCCGGTCGGCGATCTGGCGCTCATTATTGTCGACGAGGAGCAGGATTCGTCTTATAAGCAGGAAGAGACGCCGCGCTATCACGCGCGCGACGTCGCCGTGATGCGGGCGAAGATGGCGGGAGCAGTGGTTGTTTTAGGCTCGGCTACGCCATCGCTTGAGTCTTACTACAACGCTAAGAAAAATAAATACGCGCTTGTCGAGTTGCCGGACCGGGTGGAGATGCGTCCGCTGCCCGAGGTCGAGATTGTCGATATGCGGCAGGAATTTCAGGAGACCGGCCAGGAGCAGGTGATCTCGCGCAAACTGGCGGAGGAAATCCGCGAGCGGTTGGCGAGGAAAGAGCAGGTCATGGTGCTGCTCAACCGGCGCGGATATTCTCCGGTGGTGTTGTGCCGCACTTGTGGCAAGGCTTTGCAGTGCAAGAATTGCGCTGTCTCGATGACTCACCACAAGCGCGAGCGCAAGATGGAATGCCATTATTGCGGGCATGTCGAGCGCATTCCCGAGAAGTGCGCGCATTGCGGAAGCGAGTATGTGTACTTTGTCGGGACGGGATCGGAGAAGCTGGAAGAGTTGCTGCATGGCATGTTTCCTCAAGCGAGAATCGGACGGCTCGATCGCGATACGGTGCGCGGACGAGAAGATTTCGAGCATGCGCTGAACGCGCTGAATGAAGGCGCGCTCGACATGCTGGTGGGCACGCAGATGATTGCGAAAGGCCACGACATCCACGGGGTGACGCTGGTCGGCGTTATCGGGGCGGACATGGCGCTGGAATTGCCGGATTTCCGCGCGGCGGAGAGAACGTTTCAACTATTGACGCAAGTGGCGGGGCGCGCGGGGCGCGGGCAGACGCCGGGGAAGGTCGTGCTGCAGACTTATTTTCAGGATCACTATGCGGTGCAGTTCGCGGCTCGACATGACTTCGCCGGGTTCTATGAAAAGGAGCTGCAGTTCCGCGCCTGGATGCACTATCCGCCGTACAGCGCGATTGCGAACGTGCTGATCCGCTCCGAGAAGCTGGATGAGGCGCTGACGTGGTCTGGCGAACTTGGGCGCTGGTTCGAGAAAACGCGGCATGAGGGGATTCGCGTGCTGGGGCCGGCGGCGGCTCCGATCACGCGGTTGAAGAGGGATTACCGGTATCACTTCATTCTGAAGTCTCCCAGCCGAGAGAAGATGAATGCGCTTTTGCGGGCGATGCTGGCGGAAGCGGCGGCGCGAAAGATTCCGCGCACGCAGGTGATTGTGGATGTGGATGCGGTGTGGCTGATGTGAACCGTCGTTGGTCGTTCGCGGGCGCAAACGCTTTTCTCTGCGAATCATCTTCGATGCAGCAGGTGGCGAACGCCGTCGCGGAGATCGTGTAACGTGTCTCGACTTCCGTCGCGGATTTCAGGCCAGACTTCGCGGCCGGAGCTGTGCGTGAAGGGCGCGGGGGTGAAGGTCAGGACCAGCATCAGGGCGGCGCAGAGCGCTAAGGCGCGGCGGCCTCCGGAGGCATCCGGATAGCGTGGGACGCGGGGGTGCCTGCCGGTCAAGGCGAGTAGTACGGCCCAGAGGAACCATCCCGTCCAAAGGTATTTTCCAAACGGTACGAGGGCGACGACGGTGAGCAGCGAGATCCAGCGATGCCAACTGGGCGAGATGGAAAATACGATGTGGCCGCCGTCGAGCTGGCCACCGGGCAACAGGTTGAGCGCGGTAGCGAACATTCCTACCCACGCGGCGGCGGCGACCGGATGGAGCGAGAGCGCGGAGAGCTGGGCGATGTGCAGCACGCCTGCCGCGAGATGGAAGGCGAGCGGGAACCCTAATTGAATGTCGGACGCGGACGAACCAACTATGGGATGCGAGAGCGAGAGCCCGTATGCCAAAGCGACACAGGCCGGGATGAATCCTGCGATCGGCCCGGCGATACCGATATCGAAGAGAGCGGCGCGTGACGGGATCGGGCTCTTGATACGGATGAAAGCGCCAAGCGTGCCAATCAAGCTGGGAAACGGCACGAAGAACGGCGGCGTCGCATATACACGGTAGTGACGGGCGTAGAGGTAGTGCCCCATCTCGTGCGCGAAGAGGATGAACATCAGCGTGAGCGAAAAGGGAAGGCCCAGCAGAAGGTTCGCGGGATGTTGCGCGATCCAGCCGATGGGGAACAGAGAAAGCGAGTCGTCAGTCAGCTTAAAGACCGATTGTTGTTGCCGGAAGTAGAACTGCATGCGGGCGCCGACGACCATGGTGCTGAACAGGGTCAGAAGCAGGAACAGTGTATAGAGCCACCAGCGCTGACGCGGCCGTGGGATGACCCAGACTTGGGGCTGGGGCTGCTGGTCCCAATCGAGGGTGGCCGGTAAAGGGGATGTGGGTTCGGACATACAGACCTGAGGTCAGAGGTTCGAGGTCAGATTGCAGAGGTGAAGAACCATTGCAGTAGCTACCTCTGCAATCTGACCTCTGCCTTCTGCAATTTTCGCGCAGCTAGTCAATCGATTGCAGTTCCTTGCCGGGTTTGAAGCGGACGGCTTTGCCGGGCGGAATGGAAACTTCGGCGCCGGTGCGTGGGTTGCGTCCGATTCCGGTCTTGCGCGGACGCACGTTGAACACTCCGAAACCGCGCAGTTCAATGCGATCGCCGGTGGAGAGCGCCTTCTTCATGCTCTCGAAGACGGTTTCGACGGCGAGTTCCGCCTTGGTCTTGGTGATCCCGGTGCGGTTGACCACTTCGTTGATGATGTCGAGCTTAATCACGGGTTGCCCCCGTCTTTCGAGGATTGTTGTGCCTCAAGTTATTGATGCTAAGGGGGATAAGCGAGATTGTCAACCGGGGGACCAATCTCGTAATATGGCAGCACCAGCCAAACAGATTACCAATCACAAAATCCCAAGGAGTTTCATGATCAAGAGTGACCGCTGGATCCGGCGCATGGCGCAGGAGCACGACATGATTAATCCGTACTCGGAAAAGCAGGTGAGCGCGGGAGTGATTTCCTATGGCGTGTCGAGTTACGGATACGACTTGCGCGTGGCCGACGAGTTCAAGATTTTTACCAACGTCAACAGCACGATTGTCGACCCCAAGCATTTCGACGAACGCTCGTTCGTGACCGTGAATGCCGACGTGGCGATCGTTCCGCCGAATTCGTTTGCGCTGGCGCGTTCGGTGGAATATTTCAAGATTCCGCGCGATGTGCTGACCATCTGCGTGGGCAAATCGACCTATGCGCGCTGTGGGATCATCGTGAATGTCACGCCGTTCGAGCCGGAGTGGGAAGGCTTCGTCACGCTCGAGATCTCAAACACCACGCCGCTGCCGGCGAAGATCTACGCCAATGAAGGGCTGTGCCAGATTCTTTTCTTCCAGTCGGACGAAGTTTGCGAGGTCAGCTACAAGGATCGCAAGGGAAAGTACCAGTCACAGAAGGGGATCGTGCTGCCGAAATTGTGAGGGCCGCGCCTACTTTCGCCCGTTCTCGCCTTCCTTGAACATGTACTTGATGGCAGGCTTGTAGATCATCAGGTTGGCGGCGCCGTTGCGGTTCAGCTTGATGCAGTGTTTGTCGTACCACTCGATATAGCCGTGGACTTCCTCACCGTCGCGCAACACGATGACCATGGGGGTCTTGGACTGCATCTGCTTCTGATAATAAAAATTCTCGGCGTTGGTCTGCTCGGTGGGCGCGGTCTTCTTGGGCGGAGCTGAGGAACGGTCCCGATCTTTATCCCTATCCCTGTCCCTGCGTTCGACGGGCGCGTGGTTGGGGCCGTGGTTATTGTGCGGGTGATCGGCACGATTGAGGGTGGGCCGGATCAGCTTGCGATTCGCGAAGCTTTCCTGATCGGTGGATGGTTCGGCTGGTATGGAGTCGAGAGCATCTTTCAAATCGCACCACCTGCACGCCGGGCGGGCAGAATATGCCACAACACTCGAGCCTGTGATTGTGGGTCCAGAGGTGTGGATTGAGGTTACGGTATCACAGCGGGCAGGGGATGACAATGTTTTGTGCGGTCACTGTAGATGCTCCAAGATAATGTCACCCCCTAACTGCAACGAGACTTTGTCACCCTCTCAGGATGGTGACGATGAGTCAGAAAGAGTTCCAACGAGTGAAAGTGATTGAGAATGCAGCGAGCGGGAGGCTGAGCGTACGCG
>DATFZT010000062.1:0-14104 GCA_035314185.1 Terriglobales bacterium | reverse complement strand
CGGATGTCAGGCCCGCGATGGCGGATTCTTCCAACAAAACGGCGGGATCGGCGAGACGAACGACTTCACCCACCACCAGCAGCGTCGGCGCCGCCAATCGCGGAGCACGCGGCAACTCCGCAATTGTGGTGCGATGGACTTGTTGATGCTCGGTCGTAGCACGCGAGATAATCGCGCACGGTGTCTCACGCTCGAGCCCCGCCGAAATCAAGCGATTGGCAATGTCCGGATAGCTCCGTCCTGGCATGTAGATCGCAAGCGTGGAACCGCTGCTCACCAGCCTGCTCCAATCCGCCGGATTGTTCTCGAAAGCTTGATGTCCCGTGATCAAAACCAGAGCATGCGAGGCCTGGCGATGCGTAAGCGGAATTTGCGCCGCGGCGGCCGCACCCAGAGCCGAGGTCACGCCAGGAATAATTTCGCACGGAATGTCCGCTCTGCGCAGCGCGTCAATCTCTTCCCCGGCCCGCCCAAAGATCAGTGGGTCGCCGCTCTTCAACCGAACCACCTGCAATCCCGAGCCAGCCAGTTCCACCAGCAGGAAATTAATTTCTTCTTGTCTGATCTTTTTCTGCCCGCTGCGTTTCCCCACGTTGTGGATCTGCGCGGACGGAGACACGAATTTCAGAATCTCGGGCCCGACCAGGTCGTCGTGCAGCACCGCGTCGGCCGTGCGCAGCAGACGAAGCGCCTTCACCGTGAGTAGTTCGGGATCTCCCGGCCCTGCGCCCACCAGATAAACTTTTAGCTTCATTGCTCCTTCACCTTTCGCGATCAACTTTTTGTGCTCAACTGTTTCTGCTCAACTGTTTCTACTCAACTCTGGAACTCTGGCCAGCGCTGCTTCGAACGCTTCCCTGCTCGCTAATGAGTGCAGTAACTCCCACTTGGTCTCTTGATCGAGATCGCTAGCCAGAATGAGGCGTCTCGTCTCGCCGAGCTGTTTAATCCACTCTGCGTATCCGGGTCCGAACTCCCGTTCCAGTTGCTGCCGAATCTTCTGCGCCAGCGACGGACTTTGCCCGGCGGTTGAAATCGCGATCTGCAGGTCGCCGCGCTGCACCACGGCGGGGTAAAAGAAATCGCAATACTCCGGAACATCCACCACGTTGCACAGCACTCCGCGCCGCTGCGCCTCGTGATAAATATGTTTGTTCAGACTCTCGGAAGCGGTTGCCGCGACTGCGAGAAACTTGCCGTCGAGATCATCCTCGGAGAAGGCGCGCAGTTCCAGTTCGATCTTCCCCGCGTGAGCCCATTCACGGACTTGATCGCTCGCCGCGGTCGCTACCACGTGGATGTTGGCGCCCGTATCGATGAGCCCACCGATCTTGGGCTCGCCGACTTTTCCCGCGCCGACGACAAGGCACTGCTTCCCTGCCAGCTTCATAAACATTGGGAAGAGATTAGTCACCGTCTCCTCCGGCGGCATGCACTAGCTTTCCGGCTCCCGTGGCGCTAACACTGACAATGCTCGGCGGCAAATCGCGGGCGACAGCATCCACCGGTGCACCGGCCAGAAATTCGCGCAGCTCCGTGTCTGAGTGCCGGACAAAGAACTGCCGCAAGTTCTCGCCTGCCTTACGCTCGGCTAGATATTGCCGGAGCAATCTCTCGATCGCATCCGGAACCTCCGTCGCAGGGCAGCGATATCCCACCGGCCGCGCGGTCGCCTGATGGAGTCCGAGCGCTCCGCCGACGCAGAAGTAATAGGCATCGACGAGCCGGCCATCGACTTTCATCTTCTTGCCGTCGATGCCAATGTCGGCAATCCAGTGCTGTCCGCAACTGTTTGGGCAGCCCGTAACGTGCAATTTCAAGTGCTGATCGAAACCGGGCAGACGCTCCTCCAGTTCTTCCACCAGCCAGCGGGAAAAGCTCTTCGTCTCCGTGATTGCCAGCTTGCAGAATTCCGTGCCGCTGCAGGCGATGGTGCCGCGAAAAAAGGAGGAGCCTCCCACGCGCAATCCAATCGCATCCAGTTCCCTGGCCAAGTCTTCGGAAACGAGCTGGGGAACGTTCACGATGAGCAAGTTCTGCATGTTGGTCGCGCGCAGTTCGCCGGCGGCGAAGCGATCGGCCAGTTCGGCGGCGGCGTGCATTTGTTCGGCAGTAATTCGTCCGCGGAGCACTGCGGCTCCCACGTAGCAGTAGCCCGGCTGCTTCTGCGGATGAATTCCCACGTGGTCGCGATAAACATCCGCGGGCGGCGATTCATCGACCGCCGGATCGAATTCAAATCCGATGCGCTGCTGCAGTTCCTCGAGAAACTTTTCCGCCGTCCAGCCATGGCGCAAGAAAAGAAACTTCAACCGCGCCCGTTCGCGATGCTCGCGCAGTACGTCAGAGTCGCGAAACAATTCAGCAATCCCATTAATGGCGGGCAGCACCTGATGCCAACGGACGAACGCGTTCAAGCGCGCTCCCAGGTAAGGTTCGGTGGAGAGTCCGCCTGCAACTCGCAGGGAGAAACCCACTTCCGGCGTCCCACGCAGCACACGAGTTGTCGCCGTTAAACCCACATCGTTGATCTCCGGATACGGGCACCACACGCGGCATCCCGTGATTGAGATCTTGAATTTGCGAGGCAGGTTGTAGAAGTCGGCGTTTCCCGCCAGCATGCGCGAGGCTTCGAGCGCTAAGGGCGATGCATCGCAAATCTCGTCCGCATCTACGCCAGCGACGGGGCAGCCGGTGACATTGCGCGTGACATCCCCACAGGCGCTGGTCGTGTTCAATCCCACTCGCCCGAGTGCTTCGAGCAGCTCAGGAAGCGCCTCGATCGTTACCCAGTGCAACTGAATGTTCTGGCGCACGGTGATGTCGGCAATTCCGTGAGCGTAGCGGCGGGTGAGATCGGCAATGGTTCGCAGTTGTTCGGAGCTGAGAAGACCGTTGGGGATCCGGATTCTTACCATGAAGCATTGCAGCGCCCGGCCTTCACCATTCTGGCCGCCGGTGACACCGGCTCCGTCGCCCTGCGTGTAGACGCCCCACCAGCGAAAGTAGGTTCCCAGCCACTCTGGTGGAATGGAATGGAATCCCTCGCGCGCGAAGCGGCGAATTTCTTCCAAGCCTTCCCATGGATTCTTGGAGCGCTTAAGGCGCTCGACTCTTTGTGCCTTGGTTTCTGTCGCTGTGATTGTCATCGCCTGTTGTCCCCCACCTGTTTGTCCCCACAAACAAAAACCCACCGCCAGATTGATCTGGCGGTGGGTTATAAGTGCCGTTCATTTAAACGAATTCCTTAGGTCGGCAGCCTCCCCGCGCCAGCGCACACGAATGCACAACAACAACAAGTGCACATGCACATCGCGGAAAGATTCTGTCCCACCATACCTGCCATTCTAGGTTGACCGACTTCGGGCAGTCAACAAACTTCGGTACTTCTATGGATCAATATTTTTGATTTCACAAATCGCAATTTCCGCATCCACCAAGCAGGGCTCAGCGTGGGTATCCGTCAGGATGTGTGCGATGCCACTGCCACGCGCTTTCCACAATCGTCTTCAGGTCCGGGAATTTTGGCTGCCAGCCGAGTTCGCGCTGAATTTTCCTGGAGCTGGCAACTAACACCGCTGGATCGCCCGCCCGGCGCGGAGATTCGATCACGGGAATCGGATGCCCGGTGACTGCCCGCGCCACCTCGACCACCTGGCGGACACTGAAGCCCTGTCCGCTGCCCAGGTTATAAATCAATGGGTTGTAGATCAATGGGTTGTAGATCGATGGATTGTGATTCTCCAGCGCATCGAGCGCCAGCAGGTGCGCGCGCGCCAGATCGCTGACGTGGATGTAATCGCGGACACAGGTACCGTCGGGCGTGGGGTAGTCGGCGCCGAAGATGTTCACGTGTTGGGCGCGGCCGAGAGCGACCGCGAGAATCCGGGGGATGAGATGGGTTTCCGGTTGGTGGGCTTCCCCTCGGTCGGGGCGGGAGGCGCCGGCTGCATTGAAATAGCGCAGGCTGGCATAGCGCAGTCCGTGAATCTGATGGAACCAGGACAGCATTCGCTCCACCAGCAACTTCGATTCGCCGTAGGCATTGGTCGGATGGACGGGATCGTCCTCCTCGATCGGGGTGCGCTCGGGATTGCCGAAGAGCGCGGCGGTTGAGGAGAAAACGAAACGCCTTACCTGAGCCGCGAGCATCGCTTCGATGAGGGTCAGCGCATTGGCGGTGTTGTTGCGGAAGAAGTCTTCGGGAGACTTCATCGATTCGCCCGCTTCGATCAATGCCGCAAAATGCATGACGGCATCAATCTCGCGAGAGCTAAGGAGATGACCAAGCGAAGCCCGATCCGCCAAGTCGCCCACCACCAACTCGGCGTTCTTCGGCACTGCCGGACGATGTCCGCGACTCAGGTTATCGAAGACGACAACCTGGTGTCCTGCCTGCAATAGCTCGTCGGCAACCACGCTGCCGATGTAGCCCGCTCCCCCTGTAACCAGAACCCTCATTCGGGACGTTGTCTTGTTCTAGCTCGTCTTGTTCTACCTCAATGGGAAACGGCGGCGAACAGCGGCGAGTGCATCAGCGACTGGAATTTCTGGTCGTCGCTCTTGAAGTGCAGCAGCACGTTCGAGCTGTCGGAATCGACGGTGGTAGCGTCAATGGCGATCTTTTCAATAGGGCTGGCACCCATCTTCTTGTAAAGCATGCCGGCTTTGACGATGGAGGAAAGCGTTGCCGCCGTCATCGAATCGGCGGTGAGAACGCTTAGGTCGAAATTCACCCCGCTCGAGAAGTTCATGGTATAGCGAGAAGCCAGTATGCGCTTTTTGAGCGTGTCGTAGTCGGCAATCTTCGCGGCATCGCCCAATGCCGAGAACATGATGGCCTGGGTTCCCTTCTGGTCGAGGATGCTCCACACGGTCGCACCATCGACGGCGGACATCTGGTCGCTCATCACCGAATTGGAATCGAGCGAAGCGCGCTTGCCGTCGCGGGTATCGAGCGCGCTGTGCAACGACGCAGGAGTGCCGAAGGCAAGCGTGTTGTCGTCGGTGAAGGTCATCACCAGACCATTATCCATCGGGTAAATGCTGGCGGTACCGTACTTCACGGCGGTAATCTTCTTAAGCTTTAATTTCTTGATAACCTTTTTGGCGGAGAACGAACCCTGCGCCACACCGATGGTTTCAATACCCTTCTTCTCGGTGCGGAAGGAAGCGAAATTGAGTTGGTCGAGATCGTTGTCGATGTCAATGCCGATGCCTTTCAGCGCGGTCTCGAATTCCTTGATGTTGTCGGGCATGACTTGTTGTTTGAGCGCCTGCGCGGTGGGTGAATCCTTGAGCGCGCGGTAGTCGACGCCGATCAGTTGCTGGATTTCAGCCGGCACCATGGAACGGGCCGACGATGCGATCGGCATGGCGTAGCCGACCGTTGCGCAGAGAAGCAAAACCGCAAAACAAAAATTCTTCATAAAATTCCTCAAAACGAAGTCCTCAGAATGGGTCTGCCCAGTTTAGATGCAAGACGCAAACTGCGCGTCGAGGATCTTTGGCAGACTATAACCTGCTGTGATCCTAATTCTAATCCCTAATTCGCAACGCCGGACCGTAACTAAGGTGCGTCCCTTGCTATGGTCTTGGAACGACCGACGCGACGAAGCTTGCGCGGAAAACGGACGGCTCGAAGTGAGGCTGCTGAGCGCGCAACTTTTCTTCTTACCGAAATCAGCTAATTGAAATCAACCACGATGACGGACTTGCCGTCAGCGCGGGGACTTGGTCCTCACAGCGCCCGTCACGGGAAACCAATCAGTTAGCCGACGTCTTCAAGTGCGAGTTTATAATATGAGTGCAACATATTGATAGGACTGGCGTTATTTGCAACGCTCGATAAACGGTCCGCACCGGTGGCCCGCCAAAACAATGAACGATTACCGCTCGGCCTGGCTGTCAAAGAGGTGGTGCTGAGGCCAAATGGCTAAAAGCGCGAGAAGTGGCGCCCCTCGGGTTATTTCGATCGACGATTCAAAAGCCAATCCCGTTATACTTCCCACGTGACCTGGCCCGCCATGCACCTCCCCCCAGGGTGCAATCGAAATTTGCGAACATTTCCGGGCCCCACCGTTCGGAGGATTCCGTGCAAAGCCGCTTCTCCAGCCATCTCCACGCTATCAACATTGTCGCTCGATTCGTGATCGTCACCATTCTGACCACGCTCGCATCGCGGTCCCAGGTGTCGCTGGTCCAGGTTCCAGCGACCTCGGGAAAGACGCAGGCACCGGGTGTCGCACCGTTGGACTCGGGAAACCCCATTTTCCTGCCGGTGGTGAACTACGGCTGGGGCTCGGGGCCCTACGATTCCGCATCGGCAGCGATCGCAGATTTGAACAATGACGGAAAACCGGATGTGGTGGTGGTAAACCTTTTCTGCAACAGCTCTTGCTCTGCCAGCTCGGTGAGCGTGCTCATGGGCAATGGCGACGGGACCTTCCAGCCGGCGGTGGCCTACGTCTCGGGCAGTCCCGGCGCTATGTCGGTGGCGATTGCCGACGTCAATGGTGACGGTAAACCGGACATCATCGTGGCGAATTACTATGACGACAGCATCGGCGTGTTGCTGGGCAACGGGGATGGTACTTTTCAGCCGGTGCTGACCTACGCCTCGGGTTCGACGGACAGCACGATTTCAGTCGCGGTCTCAGATATCAATGGAGACGGTAAACCGGACGTGGTGGTAGCGGTGAACAATTGTGGCGAGGAGTACCCGTGTCGCGGTTTGGTGAACGTGTTGCTGGGCAATGGTGACGGCACCTTTCAGCCGGCTGTCACTTACAGCTCCGGAGGGAATTACATTGCGTCGGTAGCAATTGCAGACGTGAACGGCGACGGCAAACCCGATGTGATCGCCGCCAACCTGTGCTCCGACTTCATGCCGTGCTCCGGGCCAGGGTCGGTGGGAGTGCTGCTGGGCAACGGGGACGGGACCTTTCAGCCGGCGGTCACCTACAGCTCGGGCGGCGATTACGTCAATTATTTTAATTCGCAGGCGGTGGCCATTGCGGACGTGAACGGAGATGGCAAGCTCGATGTCATCGTGACCGACCCGGCGGGTGGACCAGCTGACGATGGCGCGGTGGGAGTGTTGCTGGGTAATGGCGACGGCACCTTTCAGCCGGTGGTGATCTACGATTCCGGAGGCTCCATTCTTTCCGCAGTAGCCGTAGGTGACGTGAACGAGGACGGCAAGCCGGACCTGATAGTAGCGAATGAGTGCCCCACCGGGGGCAGCTGCGACATTGGCTCCATAGGCGTGCTGCTCGGCAATGGTGACGGGACCTTCCAACCGGTGGTGACTTTCAGTACCCCGACATATGTCACCTCGGTGGCGGTCGGAGACGTGAACGGCGACGGAAGACCCGACGTCGTGGTCCCCAGCCATATCGGATATGCCGGTGCAGCAGGCGTCTTGATGAACGACACCGGGCCCCACAGTCCTTCAGCGACCACCTTGGTGTCAAACACCAATCCAGTCGGTCTCAACCAGATGGTGACGTACACGGCTACGGTGACGGTGCAGTCGAGCACGGCGCCGACGCGGACGGTGTCGTTCCAGGATGGCGGCACAACCGTCGCAACCGTTCAGCTGGTCAACGGTCAGGCGTCATACAGCACGTCATACGCGACGAGGAGAGTTCGGGTAATCACCGCGACGTATTCGGGCGACACTGCGAATGCTGAGAGCACTTCCGCCCCGCTCACCGAGTATGTTAAACCCCTGCCGGTCTCATCGAAGATGGTGCTCAGTACATCGGGATCGCCCTCGCTCAGAGGTCAGCCGGTTACGTTTACAGCAACCCTAACAGGAAGGTACGGCACCATTCCAGATGGCCAAACAGTGACATTCTCCGATGACGGCGCGGCGATCGGAACGGGCACTACCGCTAGCGGCGTGGCCACCTTCACGACTTCCTCGCTGACGGTGAAAACGCACGTCATCGGCGCCAACTATCGAGGGAATGGTACTTTCACGGCAAGCATTGCGACCGTGATGCAGGTGGTCAATAAGGACACAACCACTACGGCGCTTGTATCCAGCCTGAACCCCTCAGCGTACGGCCAAGCCGTGACCTTCACCGCTACCGTTACTTCTTCGGAGCAGGCGGCGCCAACCGGCAAAGTAGAGTTCAAGGATGGAACGGCCACCATCGGATCGGTGACATTACGCGGGGGCGTGGCCGCTCTAACCAAATCCAGACTCGCGGTGGATTCGCACTCGATCACCGCGGAATACGAAGGCGATGCAGGTTCGGTGAAAAGTATCTCGAACGTCGTGCTCCAGGTGGTCAAGTGAGCCGTCTTCGTACGGTCGAATCACGACATTCTCGACGGCAGTGACCGCCTGCACCCGAGGAAAGTCTACCCGCCCTTCCCCGCGTTATATAGCAGTGTCGCCAGTGCTTGGAAGCGGGGATGAGCATTCCTAGCCTTTCAGCGCAGCCGCGCGCTTACGCGTCTGGTTAACAAACACTTCGTCCTTTAATGAATCCAGGTTTATTTCCACATTCGCGAGCGCGCCTTCCAGGGCGGCTTTGGCCAGCGCGACCGCGGTTGTCAGGTCGGATTTCATGTTCGGGTTGGTGATCGGCTTCAGCTTGGTGGCGATCTCGGCCACCTCGACTACTTTTTCGGCGACTCCTAGAGGGATGCCGGTCGCCTGCTTAAGAGCGGAACTGATCGCGGCGTCGCCATCGGACGCGCCGCCGTCGGGAGATTTGGCCGACTTGTAGGCCTTCATAACCAGGTTGTAGGACTCGGCGTCAGCGTCGATCGCGGATTTGAGTTCTTCGCGAAGCGGGCCGAGCCTTGCGATGGCTGCGCTGAGCTGAGCCTCGTATTGCAGGTACGCTTTCTTGCCGCGCGACATGGACGCGACCATGCTGGCCAGTCCGGCGGCCATGGCACCGCTGGCTGCGGCGGCGCTGCCTCCTCCGGGAGTCGCGGTGGGAGCGGCCAATTGTTCGATGAAAGGCTCGACTCCGGCACGCAGGCCGCCTATGGCCATCTTGCCTCCCATCACGGCGGCCAGGCGGTTTTCTAGGATTAATGAGGAATCGAAATTCTCTACTTGCAGAAACCATTCCGCGGCTTGCTCCAATGCCCGCTTTGGAATCAGGCCTACGATCTCACTGGAAACCGGGATCACGCCGTAGCGCGCGGCTTCGCGTTTTACGTATTCGAAGACGCGGTGGATGGGAGTCTGCTCGAAGTCGGTCAGGTTCATCGAAACCTGGGCTAGGCCGCGCACCAGGAATCCGGCGCCCTTCACGAAGCGCAGGCCGCCATTTGAAAAGCGAACCGCCTTCGCAACTTTCTTCGCTATGTCGACGTCGGGCGTATTGAGGAAGACGTTGTACGCGATCAGAAACTTGCGGGCGCCGACGACGGTCGCACCCGCCGTGGGATGCACTCGGGGCTCTCCGAAATCGGGCTTGCGCGCGGGGTTAGTGGCGATGTCGGCGCGAATGCCTTCGAACTGGCCGCGGCGAATGTTCTCCAGGTTCTGGCGCTCGGGCGTGGTTGCGGCGGCTTCATAAAGATAGACCGGGATCTGGAAGCGTTTCGCGATCTCGGCTGCAACGTGGCGTGCCATGGCTACGCAGTCCTCGATGGTGACGCCGTCAATGGGGATAAAGGGCACGACGTCGGCTGCGCCCATGCGCGGGTGCGCGCCTTGATGCTTGGTGAGATCGATCAACTCGGCGGCCTTGCCTACTCCGCGAATGGCAGCTTCCTGAATGGCGTCGCGCTCGCCGACCAGCGTGATTACCGAGCGGTTGTGGTCGGAATCCATCTCGCGATCGAGGAGATAGACGCCGGGAATCTTCATGGCTTCGACGATGGCATCAACTTTGGCCGGGTCGCGGCCTTCGGAGAAATTGGGGACGCATTCGACTAGCGTGCTGGGCATGGCCTGAAGGATAACGGGCGGTGGTCGGGTGAAGCAACTCGGGAATCATGCAAGGAAAGGTCTGCGTGCGCGTTCATTGTTGGTGAGGCGAGGGAGCGAAGAATGAGGATGGGAAAGCTACTTGGCCGAATTGGATTTGCAACGGGCTTTGTCGGCCCGTTGTTGTTTTACGCCGTACCCTACACGTTTGAGTCACGTATGGCCTGTCCGCTGTGCCCGTATATTTTTGTGGCGTTTGCGCACCCATTGCTGTGGCTTCAAATCGGATTGCAGCTCGGACTCATCCAGGGTCTCATATTCGCGCTAATCGGCTTCCTGACTGGATTCTCTATCTCCAAGATCAAGCAATCCTTAGAGCCTCCCAAGAGTGGGATTTGACAGCGTGGCTCTTTAACAGGCAGACTGCCAAACTATGCGGTGCACGCCTCGACTCTCCGGCCGCGGTTTTACTTGACGATAGTCCCGCCGAAAACGTCCGTTGGCCGTTTCCCTGCTTGTCAGTAGTCAACGCTTATTAAACGATCACTTGTCGAAAGGATGCGTCATGCCGCGTCGGTCTGTGCTTTTGCTGCTTGTGTTGTCGTCTTTCGCTCCTTCTCAATTGGCCCTTGCGCAGAAGGAACGGCACTTCAATTTCCACTACGCCTTCACGGTGAAAAATGTCAGCCCGGGCGAACGCGTACGCGTTTGGATTCCGCTGGCCCACTCCGATGGCTTCCAGGATGTGAAGGTTACTTCTAAAGGCGGAGACTTGCCGCTGAAGCAGGTTCGCCAGCCGGAATATGGGAACGAAGTTCTCTATGCCGAAACTTCGAAGGCGGAGAAGGGCGAGTACAAGTTCTCCGTGGATTACGACGTGGTGCGGAGAGAGCATGTGGTGCTGGTGAACGGGAAACCACTTACTGACGCGTCGTCTGCCAAGGTGTCGCGCGTCGAGTTAGCGCGATTTCTTGAGGCGGACCGACTGGTGCCGGTGACGGGAGTTCCGGCACAATTGGCGGCGCAGGAAACCGCAGGCGCTACCACGCCGCTCGAAAAGGCGAAAGACATTTACGAATACGTCTTTCGTACCATGAAATATGACAAGACCGGAGAGGGCTGGGGACACGGCGACACGCTCTGGGCCTGCGATTCGAAGCATGGCAACTGCACCGATTTCCACTCGGTTTTCATTTCCATGGCGCGGGCGGAGAAGATTCCGGCACGCTTCCAGATCGGGTTCCCGCTTCCGGCCGATAAGCACTCCGCCGAGATTCCGGGATACCACTGCTGGGCGGAGTTCTATCTGGATTCGACGGGGTGGGTGCCGGTGGACATTTCGGAGGCATGGAAGCATCAGGAAAAACACGACTACTTTTTCGGCGCACATGATGTGAACCGGGTGCAGTTCACCCAGGGACGCGATCTGCGACTGGCGCCCGCGCAGGACGGAGCGCCGCTGAATTATTTTGTTTATCCGTATGTCGAAATCGGCGGAAAGGAATATCCGAATGTTTCGATTGCGTTTTCGTTTGAGGATGTAAATGAAAGAGCCACGGCTGGGGATCCGGCCACGACGGCTTCGCGTTAAGGCTTCCGCAGCCGTAGCGCCTTGTATCATGAACAGGATGGTTCCCTCACCGAAACCGAAGATTGGTGTTTTTGACTCGGGCGTGGGCGGCCTCACCGTACTGCGCGCTTTGCTCGAGCGAATCCCGCGCGCCAGCTATCTTTATTTCGGCGACACGGCGCGCCTTCCTTATGGATCGAAATCAGCGGCTACGGTCGCGCATTACGCGGTTGGGGCGGTGCGCTATTTGCAGGATCAGGGAGCGGAACTACTGGTGATCGCCTGTAACACGGCTACGGCGCTGGCGCTCGACGAAATCAGAGCGGCGGCGGACGTGGACGTGATCGGCGTGGTTGAACCGGGAGCGGAAGCCGCGGCGGCGGCCAGTCGTCAGCGTAAGGTGGTGGTCATCGGTACCGAGGCGACTGTCAGCAGCCACGCCTACCGGCGGGCGCTTGAAGCTCGCGGAGTTACAGTGCGGGAGAAAGCTTGTCCTCTGTTTGTGCCGCTGGTCGAAGAGGGGTGGTTGGAACATCCGGTGACCGAGCAGGTAGCGCGGATTTATCTGGCGGAAGCGTTTTCAGAAGGCGCGGGCGATTTTGATGCTGACGTGCTGGTGCTTGGCTGCACTCACTATCCTTTGATTAAGCCGCTGTTGCGGCGAGTGGCGCCGGAGCATGTCGCGATTGTGGACTCCGCCGAATCGACGGCGCAAGACGTGGCTCGTCAACTGCAGATCGCGCCACTGCCGTCTTCAGGCGAGAGCGAGCTTCGAGGCGTTCCGCAGGTTAAGTTCTTTGCTACGGATTCGGCGGAGAAATTCAGGAAGATGGGGACGCGGTTTCTGGGGCTTCCGGTGGAAGATGTGTTGCACGTGGATTTGAAGGAATAGACTACCGGGGCCGTGCTGCGCACGGGACGGGCGGGACACCCGTCGCTCCACTGAGAATCAGTACAAATGGAAATTGACTTCGACGTTGACCTGCACGGCGACTGGCTTGCCGTCTTTCAGGGCGGGCTCGAAGCGCCAGTTTTTCACGGCTTCGATCGCCTTTTCATCCAGGCCCAATCCTAAAGTTCGAACCACTCGGATGTCGCGCGGCTTACCGTCTGGACCGACCACCAGCCACAGTACGACCACGCCCATGTGTTTAACCTTGCGGGCTTCTTCCGAGTACTCGGGGTCCGGCGAATAAATCGCCTTCGGAGCGGAAACACCGCCGCCGACCTTGAACGCTCCCCCTCCCGTGCCGCCGCCGTGACCGGGGCCGTATCCAGCACCTTCGCCGGAACCGACGCCGCCTCCGCTGCCGGAGCCAATGCCGCTGCCATAGCCCGTTCCATTCGAAGCCACGGTCGGCAGGTGCGACATCGGATCGCCGAAGTCGGGCATGTTCGGCTGCTGCAGTTTAACTTCTGGGGGAACCAGAATCGCGGGATCAACTTCGAGTTTCGGATTCGGGTTGCGCACTACTGCCGCAGGTGGAGCGAGCGGTTGCATGGACTGCTTGGGCAAGCGGCCCTGCGAGGCCTGAAGCTTGTCGCGATCGCCGCCACCGCCGCCACCGCCGCTCTGGGTCTTCGAAGGCTGCAGAACGGGAAGATCTCCGGGATCGAGCAAGATGACGGTTGCGGTTGGCTTGGCCGGGATTATCCTGCGTCCCCAAAGTGCAACGGCGATGATAATGGCCACGCCGAGCACGTGGACGGCGGTCGAGCCAGCGACTCCACCTCTCTTATAGTTATAGAAGCCCCAGATGTCGCGCACCGGGACGGGCTTCGAGGTCAGGACCAGCGGAGGAAGTCTTTTGGGGAAGAAGAAGTCGTCAATATTGCGGAACAGGGATTTCCAGATGGGCTCGTCCAGAGTCTGATTGTGCAGGAGAAGATGCAGCTCGGGCTCTGGGCCGAGCGCTTGCGGATTCAGCGGTGTTTCAAATTCTGCCATATTTTCCCGAGCAGCAACCCCGAATTCGTGGTCTGGAAGCCGCTCACTTAGATGCGCGAGCGCTCCTTAAAGGTCGCCTTCAAAAGGGGACGAGCTTTGTTCAAAAGTGACGAAGCTTGCCCTCCACTGTTCCCCAATCAGTTTAGATGCGTGCAGGCAGCGATCTACGGAAAATTGTACACGCTTTTTCCAAAGGAGAAACAGTACTTTTTGAATTCGTTCCGAGATTGGCATCTCCGATAGACGTGTCCTTCCGCGCTCCCTATATAATGAAAAGATTCAATCAGTTGGGAGAACCCTGCGAGTGCCTACGGAGCTGAAATCCACCATCAATTTGCCCAAGACCGGCTTCCCCATGAAGGCGGGTCTGCCCCAGAATGAGCCCAAAATACTGGCGCGATGGGAGGAGCAACGCATCTACGACCGCATCCGCGAAGTGCGCCAGGGCGCGCCCACATATGTGCTGCACGATGGGCCTCCGTACGCCAACGGACCCATCCACCTGGGCACAGCGATGAATAAATGCCTGAAGGATTTCATCGTCAAGTCGAAAAACATGGCTGGCTTCGATGCGCCGTACGTTCCCGGATGGGATTGCCACGGACTGCCCATCGAAATCAAAGTCGATCAAATGCTGGGTGGCAAAAAACTGCAGATGGCTGCGGTCGATGTGCGCGCCGAA
>DATFZT010000061.1:0-5550 GCA_035314185.1 Terriglobales bacterium | reverse complement strand
GTGGATGTTGCCGCCCAGTATCCGGGGACGGGCGATAACAGTCAGGGAGGGTACGTGATCTTTGACCCGAAGCAATACAAAGAACGGGCTGGGTTGTTACTGCTGAATCATATTGTGTATACGTCATGGGCTTCTCATTGCGACGACCGGCCGTATACCGGATGGATTATCAGCTACAACGAGACGACCCTGGCTCAGAAGTCGGTGATCAACGTAACGCCGAACGGTAGCGAAGGCGCGATCTGGGCGGCTGGGGCGGGACTGGCGGCGGACACGAGCGGCAATATTTACTTTCTCGACGCCAATGGGACATTCGACACAACTCTGAATGGTAGCGGCTTCCCGGTGAATGGTGATTATGGGAATGCGATCATGAAGCTCTCGACCAAGAAGGGACAACTGGCAGTGTCCGACTACTTCAACATGTACAACACCGTGAGCGAGTCGAACCAGGACGAGGATCTGGGATCCGGCGGCGCGATGGTGGTACCGAATTTCAAAGATGCCAGCGGCGTCCTGCACGAACTGGTGGTGGGAGCCGGAAAAGACGCGAATATCTATCTGGCGAATCGGACGAACATGGGAAAGTTTAATTCCAATAACAATAATCAGATTTACCAGGAATTGACCGGTGTGCTGGCGGGTCAGGTGTTTTCAGCGCCGGCATTTGCCGACCGCAGCGTTTACTATGGCGCGGTGGGCGACCACATCAAGGCTTTCTCGTTCAACGCCAGCAGCCTGCTGAACTCTACTCCAGCGTCGGCGACGGCCACACAGTTTGCATACCCCGGCGCTACGCCGAGCATCTCCGGGAGTTTGGCCAACTTGATTCTGTGGGCCACGGAAAACACTTCGCCGGCCGTGCTGCACGCCTATAGCGCTAAAAATCTGGCCGTGGAGTTATACAACTCGAATCAGGCCGCGGGTGGGCGCGATCAATTTGGGAACGGCAACAAGTTCATCACACCGACGATTGCGAATGGCAAGGTTTACGTCGGGACCATGAACGGCGTCGGCGTGTTGGGTCTGCTGCCCTAGAAAACCAGACCGCGTCGTGTGTCTTGGTTTGTGTAGCGCGGGCGCCCTCGCCCGCGAAAAGCCGGCGCCAAGAAGACTGGCTCCGGTCTCGGTTCGCTGGGTTGGCTATTCCTCGTTCTGATCCCGGTCCTGCGAAGTGGTCTGCGCCGCATCGGCCCAGCCCGCAGCCGCCTTTTGCAGATCGATCACCGGCAATCCCGCTTTCTTCAGCTGTTCGTTCAACGCCGGAATATCTTTCGCCTTGAGTTGCGCCCAAGCCGACAACCGCTCTTCGAGCGCCGTGTCCAGTTCTCCAACCATCGCGACCTGCTGCGTCGTCGGCGCGGCGTCGGCGGTATCGAGCGCGCTGAGGACGGCGCTGAATCCGCTATTCAGCCGAGACAGGCTGCGGCCTTCGGGAGTGCTCAGGTAGCGCGTGCCGTATCCGCCTTCTTCGCCTTCGATCGACGCGGCTTTCGCCTCCAGTTCAGCCGCCATCTTCCGGACCGCATCCTGCCCAGGATTTTCCCTGTGTCCCCCTGTGCTCCCTGTGGTAGAGACTTTGTTCGTAAGCACTTTCAACTGCGCGCGCAGGCTGCGCACCTGCAGTACAGCTTCGTAATCGCGGTGGAGCGAGTCGGCAATCTTCCGGTCGAGTTCGAAATGGAGGCGCAGATCTTCGGCCGAAGTCTTCACCCGCGGATCCATGCGAATCTCGAGCGGCGCCTTCACCACAATCTTGCCGCCGCTGTTCGAGAAACTGACGATGTACTTCCCCGGCAGCACAGTCGCGCCCAAAGGATAGAGCGGCGTGTCGTGATAGATCGCGGAAATCGGATACTCGCGTGTCAACACGTCCGGGGCGGAGTAAGTCAGATCCCAAACAAAGCGGTGCATCCCCGCCGCCGCTGACAGCGTTCGCGTCGGGCGCACCCAGTACATGGGAACGTTGAAGTCTTTTTCGTGAACCGGCTCGGGCTTGTCTGTGCTGAAGAAACGACGGACTAGATTTCCATTTTCATCGGTAATTTCGACCACGACTGGCGCGGAGGGCGCGTCCTTGAGCCAGTAATCAATGATCGCGCCATCCGGTGGATTTTGTCCGCCGGGTTCTTCGGGTGGCAAAGGCGTGTCGGTGTTGTTGTTGCGGCGCAAGCGATACGTCAACTGCGGAGCGAACAGATGCGCAGCCGCGCTCCGAACCTCCGGACTGAACTGCCGCAGCGGCGTGATGTTATCCAAAATCCAAAACGACCGCCCGTGAGTTCCGACCACCACATCGTCATGATGAACAACCAGATCGCGAATCGAAGTCGGCGGAAGATTCAGCTTGAGCGACTGCCAATGATCGCCATCGTCCCACGACACATAGACGCTGCGTTCGGTGCCGGCAAAAAGCAGTCCCTTGCGTTCGGGATCTTCGCGCACCGTGTTAACAGGTTCGTTATCGGGCAAGCCGCTGACGATCTTCTGCCAAGACTTTCCGCCGTCGTGCGTGCGATAGATATAAGGATGCAGGTCGTCAAGCCGGAATCGATTCACCGCAGCGTAGGCAGTTGGAGTATCGAAATGTGACGCGTCCATCTGCGCCAGCTTGCTCCAAGGCGTCAATTCAGGAGGCGTTACATTCTGCCAGTTCTTTCCGCCGTCGCGGGTCACGTGAACCAGGCCATCGTCGGTTCCGGCCCAGATCAGGTTGGCATCCTTCGGTGACGGAGCAATCGAATAGATCACGCCGCGATGCTTGCCCTTCGCCGGATCGGCCGCGACAAACGGCCCAAGCGTCGCTGGAGAACCCGGATCTTCGCGAGTTAGGTCAGGGCTAATGACCTGCCAGCTGTTGCCACCGTCGCGCGTGGCAAACAGCACGTTCGATCCTAGATAAAGCACATGCGGATCGGCGGAGGAGAAAATCAGCGGCGCGGTGCGATTGAAGCGATACTGTCCGGTGCGAAGAACTACCGGCGAAACGTCGCGCGTCTGTCCGGTGTTGCGGTCGAACACCGTAACCTTGCCACCATAAATCAGATTGGGATGCAGCGGATCGGGCGCAACGTAGCCGTATTCTTCCACCCCAACGGTTGTCCAGTCACGAAACGTGATCTCGCCAAAGTCGCTGCGGCTGGCGGTTCCGACCGAGCCGCTTTCCTGCTGGCCTCCATAAACCCAGTAAGGAAACTCGTTGTCGGTAATCACGTGGTAGAACTGCGCGGTCGGCTGGTTGTACCAGGAACTCCAGGTTTGGCCGCCGTTCACGCTGATGGTCGCGCCCTGATCCAGAGCCAGCGCGATGATGTCGGGGTTTTCGGGACTGATCCAGATGGTGTGGTAATCGTCGCCGCCAGGCGCACCCTTGATGGCGGTGAAGTTCTTGCCGGCATCGATGGATCGGTAGGTTGAAGTGTTGGCGACGTAAATCACATCCTTGTTACGCGGATCGACGCGCACGCACCCGAAGTCGTCCCCGCGTCCATAGACGCGATCCTCGTCATTCACCCGCTGCCAGCTCTCGCCAGCGTCGTCGGAGCGGTAGATGCCGCTGCCTTTCTTAGCGTTCACCCACGCATACATACGGTCCGGATCGCTGGGAGAGACAGCGGGACCGATGCGCCCGATGCCTTCGCCCTCGCCAGGCAATCCTTTAGTGAGTTGCCGCCAGTTGTTTCCGCCATCGCTGGACTTGTAAAGTCCGCTGCCGGTTCCGGTGTAGCCGACGCCTGTGGTCCACGGCGGTCGGCGCGAGGCCCACATGCTGGCAAAGATCACCTGCGAGTTGCGAGGATCGAAGACGAGGTCCATGCCGCCGATGTTCTCGTCCCTGTAGAGCACTCCCTGAAAGGTCTGACCGCCGTCGAGCGAGCGGTAGACGCCACGTTCGGGGTTGGGACCGTAGGGATGTCCTTGCGCCGCGACAAAGAGGCGATTGGGGTCCTTGGGGTCGACGATGATGGATGCGATCTGCTGCGCGTCGCGCAGGCCTGATCCATCCTGACCTGATCCATCCTGACCAAGATGCCGCCAGGTGCGGCCCGCGTCCGTCGACTTGTAGATACCGTCGCCTACAGAAAGATCGGGCCGGCGCAGACCTTCACCGCTGCCGACGTAAATCGTATTCGGATTCGATGGCGCGACCGCCAGCGCTCCGATGGATCCTGTCGGCTGGTCATCGAAGACGGGATTCCAGGTGCGGCCGAAGTCCGTCGTCTTCCAGACTCCGCCGTTGTTCGGCGCCATGTAGAAGACATTCGGCTGGCCGGGAACACCGGAGATCGCCACGGTGCGTCCGCCACGAAACGGGCCAATCATGCGCCAGTGAAGTTCCTGATACATCGCCGGGTCATACTGCTGGGCAAGAAGCGCGAAGGGAAAAAGCACAACCCAGAGCGAGGCGAGCAAAGTCCAGAAGAAGCGTTTGTTCACGGTTGTCCTCGAAGAAAGGTAAGGATAAACCACGCCGGCGAAGGTTGGACAGCACCGTCGATGAAGGCATCGGCGAATGCATCGGCTCTACGGCACAACGGGAAGCGCAGCCAGTGGGCAGTCAAGATAGCGCTGCAGCGCGTCCTTCCAATCCGGCATGTGGATGTTGTAAGCGTGCAGGCTGTCAGGCGATAGAACCGAGTAGGCGGGTCGTCGCGCGGGACGGGGGAATTCGGCTGTTGTTACGGGATTAACTTTGGTCCACATCCCTGAGGTGCGCACGATTTCAGTGGCAAACTCGTACCAAGTGCAGTTACCGGAATTGGTGATGTGTAAGATTCCGCGAGCATCCGCTCGGCAGAGTTCGACGAGGGCGGATGCGAGATCGCGAGTGAAGGTCGGGCTGCCGCGCTGATCGTTCACCACGGAAATCTCGGGGCGGGTTGAGGCCAGTTTCAGAATGGTTGCGGGAAAACACTTGCCGGCGTGGCCGAACAGCCATGAAGTCCGGGCGATGCACACCTCGGGCAGAATCTTGAGAAGCCGCTCTTCCGCCCGGGCTTTACTCTCGCCATAAACACTGGTTGGATTTCTGGCATCACTGGTTTCGTAAGGGGATCGTTTGCTGCCATCAAAAACGTAGTCCGTGCTCAAGAACATCAAGCGCGATCCGGATTCGCGGGCAGCTTCGGCCACATTGACGGCGCCCTCGCAATTCACGGCTAAGGCCAGGTCGCGATTTGACTCGCAGCCATCCACGTCGGTGTAGGCGGCGGACAGGAGAATCCAGTCGGGTCGGGAGGCGCGGGTCACGTCGCGAACACGCGCGCGGTCGCGCAGGTCGGCGTCTTTGGAAGATGGCGCGGTCAACGAATCGCCGCTCAGTGCCTGAACCAGGTCCTGGCCGAGTAAACCCGAGGCGCCGAATAGGGTGACGCGCATAGCGGCATTGTAAACGGGGGAACCTTAGCGTCGAGTGCCGGGACCCCAAAGCCTACATCCTTAATGGCTCTGGGCGGCATCCGAAGCCGTGTCCTTCCCAAATCCTGCCTGACCAAAATTCTTATGCGATCCAAGACGGGGCAAGCCCCGTCTCTACACGAGTTTTTCCGC
>DATFZT010000060.1:0-22382 GCA_035314185.1 Terriglobales bacterium | reverse complement strand
TGGATGGTGCCCTTTTGCAGGCCTCCCTGCTCGGCATACGATGAGGTTGAAACAACCGACTGGCCGCCGAAACACGGATCCATGCCTTCGGTCAGGCCGGTGCCGCGTTCGCAATAGGGGCATCCGGTCCAGGGTCGCTTTTGCGGCAGAACGTCTTCACATAGATTGCCCAACACGTCCGCCGGCGCCTGTTCCAGGCGCTGCAGCAGGGCTTGATTGGTCTTGAGGATGCGGAAGTCCGCGTCGTGCGCCAGAATCAGATCCTGGATGGAATCGAAGGTATTCATCCACTGCCGCTGCGAGCGCAACACTTGCTCCAGCAAGCGCAGATTCTCCACCGCAATGCCCAGCTTTTGCGCCGCCGATTCCAGAAACTCCAATTCTTCCCGAGTGTGGTGTTGGCTGCCGGAGCAGCCGAAAGACAGCATCCCGATGACCGACTTCTTGCCTTGTACGGGCAGCAGGACCAAGTGATGGATGCCACGCTTCTGCAGTTGTTCCTGCTCTGGCTCCGGCAGCTCCGAGAGTTTCGCCACCGCCGCCCGGTTTTCCTGGAGCACGCGGAGCCGCGTTTCATCTTTCCCGGCTTGCTCCGCCCCTGCTTGCCCCAGGGCTCGCAGAATGTCTGGAGACAGGCCGGCGTGTTGGGTGGGCACCAGACGGTCGCCTTCCATCAACTGGAACCACGCTGCCTTGGCGCCCACTACGGCTTTCAGTTTCTCCAGCGCGGTCTGCATCATGGGAGCATGATTCTGGCCGCGCGCAATGGTGACCGTCAATTCGTTCAGCACCGCCAGTCGGCGGGTGCGCAGCCGCGAATCGTCCAGCACCACCAGCAAGAGGCTGGAGCCGAACAGCACTTCGGCCAACAGGTAACCCTCATTCGGAATATGACTCGTGAACCGAGGCCAGTTCAGGTTCAGCGTCAGCAGCCCGGCTCCAAACAGGAAAGGTCCCACCCCGATACGTCCAAACCGGTAGCGCAGCAGTTCGACGACTGCCCCGGCCGCTACCAGCCGGCAGGCCACATCCAACCCCAGTTCGAGGTTTTTGAAATCCGGAAAATACAACGGCCGCATGGCGGCACAGACCAGCAGCACCCACGAAGCCGCCACCAATGTTGTCAGCGCTCGCCGCGCCTGCGCCGACAAAAGCGCCGCCGCGCCAAATAAGCCCATCGCGAGCACAAAGTCGGCCTGCGCGAACGCCGCCATCGACTTCGAGACGCCGTGCCACTCGCCCGTCCCGGCTACCCATAGAAACGCCCCATAGGCAACCCAGCCCGCACCCCATACCAGCAGACATCGCTCCCGAAAAACCCGGAAGAAGAGCAGGCTGACCACGACCACGATCAGAGCGGCCGTCTCCCGCGCCGTCAACCACGGGACGGTCAGCACGCCCACCGAATGCCCAAATATCCCCGCAGGATTCATAGATAAGCGCACAACAATAGGCGCATCACGATAAGCGCACGAACACCTATGTTTTAAATATCATGCTGGGGGCCCATCGGTACCGGATTTCCGTCTCCCGATGGTTACTTTCGGAACGTGAAGTCGTGGCCTAGAATGAGCGATACATTACACTTAGGCCTATGGCTAACGACCGCATCCTCGTGGTGGACGACGAAGAAACCATCCGCGAGATTGTTTCCTCCATGCTTGGCGGAGCCCATTTTCAGACTCGCCAGGCCGCCAGCGGCGTCGAAGCGCTCTCGATTCTGGAATCGGGGGAAGAATTCGATCTCGTGCTCTCAGACCTGATGATGGCGGAAATGGATGGGATTGCCCTCCTGGAGCGTGCCAAGGAGCGTTACCCTGACATGCCGATCGTCATGGTGACTGCGGTTCATGATATTCAGGTCGCGCTGCAGGCCCTGCGCAATGGGGCATACGACTATCTGCTCAAGCCTTTCGAGCGCGAGCAACTGCTGGCCACGGTCCGGCGGGCGCTGGAGAATCGCCGGCTCAAACGCGAAAACGATGCCTATCGCACCAACCTCGAGTCGCTGGTTGCCGCCCGCACCCAGCAATGGAAGGGAGCGCTTTCCGAGCTTGAAAAGTCCTATGACATCTTGCTGGAAGCTCTCGGCGATGCGCTCGACTACAAAGACAAAGAGACCGAGTTCCACTCCAGACGGGTTACGGCATACACCATCGCCATTGCGCGCAAAATGGGCCTGCCGAAAGAAGAGATCGACGTGATCGCCCGCGGCGCCTTTCTGCACGACATCGGCAAGATGGCGATTCCGGACGACATCCTGGGCAAGCCGGGCAAGCTTACGGCTGACGAAATGAACATCATGCGCGAACACGCCTATTTGGGCTATAAGATGCTCAGCAAGATTCCCTTCCTAGCGGCGGCAGCGGAGATTGTTCACGCCCACCAGGAACGCTACGACGGATCAGGCTATCCCCGCAACCTGAAGGGCGACGCGATCCCCCTTGGCGCGCGCATATTCTCGATCGCCGACACCCTCGACGCTATGACCATGGACCGCCCGTATCGCCCCGCTCAAACATTTGAGGCCGCCCGCAAGGAAATCGAACTCTGGTCCGGTCGCCAGTTTGATCCCGAGATCGTCAAGGTTTTCCTGGAAATGCCTGACGAAATCTGGAAAGACCTGCGGAAAGGTATCAGCGGGCCTAAATCGAATGGGTCTGACCCGTCTTTCCCCAAGGTGTAGCCGCCGACGCGCTGGCCGAGATTGCGATGCAAAACGCACAGCTCTGACTGGCATTTCGCGCCAGGCTCCAGGCATCGTTTAGCCCCGATCGCGTCATCCAACGAAAACAGTGAAGTCATTCCAACGGCCCCACCACGGAGTTCTGCCGTTCTGGGGGAAATAGCCCGTGCCCGCCGGAATGTGCCTGATTCACGTCTGGTGGGCAGACCGGGTTTTATTTCTTGCTCAGCAACGGGAGTCGCACGATGCGATCGCACTAATCCCCATCTTGGAGCAGAACAGTGCTTTCCCGAGAAGCGATGACTGGTATCTTTGCCGCTCTATTATTGGTGGTTTGCCCCCTGGCGGTCGCGCAGACGGCGTCTCTGCAGACATCGGCTATCAATCGCCTGATTGCCTCCTACGTTTCGGATCACCATGTACCCGGGTTGTCAGTGGCCGTGATTGACCGGGGGCATGTCATCCTTAGCCAAGGCTACGGTCTGGCCGACGTTGAGAACGGCGTCCTTGCCACCGCCGATACGGTGTACCGCATCGCATCGATATCCAAATCCATCACGGCGACGGCAGCAATGAAGCTGGTCGAGACAGGGAAACTGGACCTCGATGTCCCCATCCAGAAATATTGCCCAGACTTTCCTAAGAAGCCATGGCCGATTACGGCGAGAGAGCTTCTCTCGCATCAGAGCGGCATCCGGGATTACAGGAGTGAAGAAGAGAGCATCAATACTCGGCACTACGCGAGCATCAAGGAAGCATTGACTCAGTTCGCCGGTGACCCTCTGGAGTTCGAACCCGGAACCAGGATGCAGTACACCAGCTACGGCTACATCGCTCTCGGTTGCGTGATCGAGGGCGCTTCTGGAACCAGCTATGACCGCTACATGCAACAGGCAATCTTCGAGCCGGCACAGATGCCGGCCACACGTCTCGATGATGTGTTCGCGATTATCCCGCACCGGGCGCGGGGCTACAGAGTTTCCGCCAGCGGCGAGTTGCAAAACTCTGTCTTCGTCGATGTGAGCAACAAGCCTCCCGGGAGTGGAATCAATTCGACTGCAAGAGATATGGGCAATTTTGTTGCCGCGCTGTACTCGGCGAGTTTGGTGTCCAACGCCGTCCTCGGTCAGATGCTCACGCCGGCGACGACTCGTGACAAGAAGCCGACAATCTATGGCCTCGGCTTCTTCCGAGGTGGCCCGATCGGCACGCATCGCGGATTACAGGAGGCCGGTCACGGAGGGGATCAGCAGGGCGCCAGCAGTGTGCTGTATCTTTTGCCGGAACGACAATTTGGAGTCGTAATTCTGTCAAACCTGGAAGGACAAAAAAATACCCTGGATTTTATCGAACTCTCGCGCAAGATTTACGATGCTGTTTCTTCGCAATAAGTGCGGCCGTTAGTCGTCAGTCGTTCTTAACAATAACCTCACGCCGCGAAGAAATCCGGCCCGCATCCACGGTCACTTCCCGCTGGATCTCCATCTCGATCGAAGTCCCCGGCTCCAGCCTCACGTCGGCGCCACGCGAAAGCATTCCTACCGCCAGCCCAGCAGCTCCTCCAATTCCTGCTCCGATGCCGGCTCCCTTCAGTCCGTTAGTTACCGCACCGATCACCGCTCCCGTGGTTGCCGTACCGGCAGCGGTCTCAGCTTTTTTCCCCGCGTCGCTATCCTGGCGGATCGTCCCTTCCGAATCTTTCATCGACGTCTTCTGGGCCCCGGGCGTGTTCTCGACGGAACCGCCGAGCAAGACCGTATAGCCGTTGGGATAAATCATCGAGGTGAAGTGGATCAGCACCTCGGCCCGCCCCTTTACGTGCCCACCACGCTGCACGCGCTCGATCTTTCCCTGGATGTAAGTCCCCGCGGGAATCACGACCTGCTCGTTGATCACAAACGGAAAGGCAGTCTCCGCGTACACCGGGTCTCCATCTTTAGCTGTCTTGGTCGAGATCGCCTGCTTCAGGGATAGTGGAATCCTCGCTCCCACCGGAATGGTCAGCGTAGACTTCGCAGAATCAGCGGGAGGTGCGGCCGGAGCGGGGGTCGCAGGTGGCTGCGCCACCGCGATACCTGCCAGCAGTAAAGAGCAAATCGAAGCAGCACGGATCTTCATCGAAGGCCTACCGTTTCAGGATCGATAGCATTAGCATCACACTTGCATTCTCAGATGCGCTCAGCAGCGTGCCCGGTTAGCTGAAAACCAGCTATCGGTAGACAGCCGAGAGCCTGCCGAAAGGGGCAGTTGTCGCTACGCAAACCCTAACCACTACTTCGCCGCGTCTGGTTCTCCAGCACATTGCCCATGAATTGCGACTGCAGTTTCTGCGCGCACAACTCGCCGCAAACATGCATGGCGCCTTCATGCACTGCGAGTTCCTCGTCCCACGGCGCCAGATGCATCACCGGCGCCTCGTGATCGCTAATCGAGCTCCACACCACCCACCAGCGGTCGCTCACGCCCTTGAGTACCCCACAATTGGGCCCGGCGCAACGATAAAACGGACTTGGAATGAGACGTAGATTTTCGGCCATGACTGCCCTGCCCACTAAGAGCAATTGTAGCGTGGAAGACCCGGGCATCGCGCGGGCAAAAACATAGGTCCGTCGCTTCGCGCAGGATGACAATGGGAATTTACTTGTAGATCAAATATTTTTCCCGGAGGCGCACGAATTCAGCCAGCCGATCCTGCCAGTCAGCCGCAATTCGCCTGGGATCCTCTCCCTCTTTGAGGGCTTCGAACACCGCCTGATTTACCAGCAGATCCGCCATCCGCTCCAGCTTGAAATCGTTTGGATAGAGCTTGTGCAGCGCCGATGCCATCTCGATCCCCAACTCTGGAGAGTCCAGAGTGTTCCGGCCGAGGACAATCAGGTTTACGCCTTCGCAACGTTCGCCTGCAAAGTTACTCGCTGACGGAGTGAAAATAATCGGCACGAAGCGGACACTCTGAATACCGCGCCCGTTCAAGTAAGCCGCGAGTTCCCGGCTCTTGATCCAAGGAGCGCCCACCACCTCGAACGGAGTATCGGTGCCGCGTCCGACCGAAACATTGGTCCCTTCAATCATTCCCACCCCGGGATAAAGCGTCGCCTCGATCAAGCTACGCAGATTGGGCGAAGTGTTGACCCAACCAACCCCAGTCGAATCGAACCAGTCCCCCGGCTGCCAACCCTCCATCGCGACAATGTCGAGGCGAGCCCCGATGTGCCGCTCGGCATTCACCATTTTTGCCAACTCACCCAGCGTCATTCCGTGGCGCACCGGCTCGGGAAAGTAGTTGGTAAACTTTTCCTGGCCGTCACCGGAATCGGAAACCGGCCCCTGCACAAACGACCCCGTAATCGGATTCGGCCGATCGAGAATGACCACTTCTACCGCTGCCTGGGCGGCTGCTTCCAGGAAATATCCCACCGTAGCTTCGTACGTATAAAATCGCGCGCCCACGTCGGCCAGATCAATCACCACCGCATCCAGCCGCTTCAGCACGTCCAGCGGCGGACGGCGGGCCGCGTCGCTCGCCCCGTACACGCTGTAAACCGCGACTCCGGTCGCCGCATCCTTGGTATTCTTGACGTCGGTCGTGTCCAGCGTCCCCGTTACTCCATGTTCAGGACTGAAAATCGCTTCCAGCGAAATCCCGGGAACGCCTGCCAGCACGTCAATCGTCCGTCTGCCTTCCGCGTCCACGCCGGTCTGATTCGTCAACAGCCCAATGCTTCGGGGAGCCCCGCCCCGGGCCGGATGCAGCGCTGCGAACTTCGTCTCCTCGAGCACATCAATTCCCGTTCTCACCGTCCCGTTCCGCGCCGCCAGCCTGCGCGCCGCGCTCTGCATTTCGTTGTAGCCAGTGATCGCTGCCACCCGCATCTTCTCCGCTTCAGCCGGATCGAGCGCCAGCGCCGCCGCTACCGCTGTCGCCACCTCGGTGCGAAGAGACACCGCGGTTCCCTTCTCCTTCGCGGGCACTCCATTCATGTGCACCGCGTTCGTCAGCAGCACGATATACGTCTGCGTCGCCGGATCAATCCACAGCGAAGTGCCCGTGAATCCAGTATGGCCGTAACCTCCCACGGGCAACAGTTCGCCGCGGTTGGTGGAAAGAGGAGAATCAATATCCCACCCAAATCCCCGCAGCGCCGTTGCATTCACGGGCTGCTGCGGCGCAGTCATCTTGGCAACCGTCGCCGAAGTCAGGACGCCTCGCCCGCCATCGAGCAAAGCCTGCGCAAAAATTGCCAGATCATCGGCAGTGGAAAATACTCCCGCATGCCCCGCCACGCCACCCATACGGCGAGCCCTGGGATCGTGCACCACTCCGCGCAGCAGGTGATGGTTTTCATCCTCTTCGGTGGGAGCGATGCGCGTCTCCCATGACCGCGGAGGCAGGTACCGAGTCTCCTTCATGCCCAGTGGTCCAAAAACATGCTTGGCCGCATACGCATCGAGCGACTCACCCGAGAGCCGCTCCACCAGCGCTCCCAGCACGATGAAGTTGGTATCGCTATAAACAAATGCCGATCCCGGAGCCCGCTCGGGGACCTCCTCAAACGACATCCGATACGCCGCTTCCTTCCCTTCCCACGGCTTGGTCAAATCGATATCCGGCGCCAGGCCCGAGTAGTGCACCAGCAATTGCCGGATCGTAATATCCTGCTTCTCGTTCTGCGCAAACTCGGGAAGGTACTTTGCGACCGGATCGTTCATGCGGAACTTTCCCTGCTCCCACAGCTGCATCACGGCCATAGTTGTTGCCATGACCTTGGTGAGCGACGCGCAATCAAATACCGTATCGAGCGTCATCGCCTCACGCCGAGGTTCAATCGCCCGGCTGCCGTATGCCTTCCGATAAACCACTTGTCCGTCATGGCCGATGACCACGACCGCACCCGGAATCTGCTGCTGGGCGATGGCGACGTTGATGATGGGGTCGAGAACGGCGAGGCGGGAATCGAGCGGAGCCTGGGAGAATGCGGCGGCAGAAAGCAGCAGAGTACAGAGCAGCAGTTCTGTTGTGAAATGTTTCATGTCTGCTGTGACTCTACATGACGCAGGAGATCTGGCTCAAGGCGCTGGGGTAACCACCCATCGTCTCAAAGCAACTATCGTTCCTCCATAACTTTCGCGATAAACGAACCCTCGACATTAATTCGGTCGCAGTACAGGGCATTCTGGGGTTTGCGATGGAATGAATGTTTGCACCGGATCAGTGTTCCGCTGTCAAACCAGCAGACGTTGTAATAAGTCTCGTAGAGGTCGGGATTAAGGAGCTCAGGTGGAATTACCTCCAGCGGTGGATCTTCCAGTCCAATTATTTCTCTTGGATTCTTATAGAGCAGAGTCTTCCCGTCGGAATCAATAAATACGAAAATGTTCGCCCCATGGAAATATCCATGCACGAACTTCCTTGCTAGAGGCACGCCGGCAGCGGCCAGCAAGAGTATGGTTCCGAAAAGGATTACTGTGAGCACGGAGCTGGATTTTATCACTGTGGAGATTTGCTTAAACGTGATCCAGTTAGCGTGTGACAAAGCTGATCACTTTGCCTCAGCCCCTTCAGTTTGCTATAACCCGAGCAGGCCCTTGAGATTGCCTTTGACCACGACCCAGAATCCGTCCGCCGGCTTTTCCTTCCTCGTGCGCAACTCGGTTGCGCAGGACGATCGGTTTCGCGACGCTTTCAGCATCCTGGAAAAAGCCGTTGCTGCCCGCGCCTTCCCTGCTTGCTCGGTCGCCGTCACCTTCCGAGGTGAACTCGTCGCCTACAAAGCCCTCGGCCGCTTCACTTACGATCCGGCTTCGACGGAAGTGACCACATCGAACATCTTCGACCTCGCTTCGCTCACCAAAGTCCTCGCCACGACTGCCATGGCCATGATCCTTTATGAACGCGGTCTGCTCGATCTGGAGGCTCCGGTCACGGCCATCGTCCCCGAATTCGCTAATGGCGAACCTCGCCGCCGCGACGTCACCGTGCGCATGCTGCTCGCACACAGTTCCGGCCTGCCGGCTTACGAAAAGCTTTTCCTGCGCGCCCAGACTCGTGAAGCCCCGCTGCGAGCCGCCTTCGCTACCCCGCTTGCCGCCGCGCCCGGCACCCGCGCCGCATACAGCGACATCGGCTTCATCATTCTCGGCGTCGCGCTCGCGTCCCTCGCCGACGAATCGCTCGACGCGTTCTGCCAACGCGAAGTCTTCGGACCGCTCGGCATGGCGCACACAACTTTTAATCCCGCGCGAGCCTTGAAAGACTCCATCCCGCCCACCGCCGACGATCGCAGCTTCCGCCACCGCATCATCCAAGGCGAAGTGCAGGACGAAAACGCAAGCGTCCTCGGCGGCGTTGCCGGGCACGCGGGCCTGTTCTCTACCGCCGAGGATTTAGCTATCTTCGCGCACGCTTTGCTCAACGGTGGACACCCCATCCTCCGGTCTTCGACCGTGACCGTCGAACTTTTTTCGCGCCGGGAATCCGTGCCCGAAGGCACTTCCCGAGCGCTCGGCTGGGACACACCCTCGGCGCACTGGCAATCCGGAAAGCACTTTTCATCCCGTTCCTTCGGACACCTCGGTTACACCGGCACATCCCTGTGGATCGACCCGGACCGCCAACTTTCGATAACTCTGCTGACCAACCGCACCTGGCCTGACTGCCAGAACCAGGCAATCAAACAGGTGCGTCCTGCGTTTCACGACGCGGTGATCGAATCGCTGGGGAAGAACGCTTGAAACGCAAAGCTTCTGATCGCAAGGCTTCGAACCGAAAAATCAGCAACCTGGAACTCCACCGCCTTGGCACCGAGAGAGCAAACTCCGCCTCCGCCGATCTCGATCGCAAGTCCGCGCTCGAAATCGCCCGCATCATCAACGCTGAAGATGCCAAGGTCGCAGGCGCGGTGAAACGTGCGCTCCCGCAAATCGCGCAGGCGATCGACCTGATCGCCACGGCGCTCTCCGAAGGCGGGCGCCTCATCTACGTGGGCACTGGCACCAGCGGACGCATCGCCGCGCTCGACGCCGTCGAATGTCCGCCTACGTTCGACGTCGATCCGCGTATGGTCCAATTCATCATCGCCGGTGGCCCAAAGGCGCTCGCCTCAGCCGTGGAAGCCGATGAGGATTCGGGCAAGTTAGGCCGCCAGGCCATCGCGAAAAAGAAACCGACTCATAAAGATGTGGTCGTGGGCATAGCCGCCAGCGGACGCACTCCCTTCACCATTGCCGCCATCGAATACGCGCGCGCTCACGGCGCAAGGACCGTTGCCGTCGTGTGCAACCCGGGAACCGCGCTCGGCAGAGCCGCGCACGTCGCTATTGTTGCCGATGTGGGCGCCGAAGTGGTCGCAGGTTCGACACGTATGAAAGCCGGCACCGCGCAGAAAATGATTCTGAACATGCTCTCGACCGGGGCTATGACTCGTCTCGGCTACGTTTATGGCAACCTGATGGTCAACGTCCGCCCGAGGAACGTGAAGTTGATCGAACGCGGAGTGGGCATCGTGGAAAAAGCCGTCGGACTCGACCCCCGGGCAGCACGCAAGCTTCTCGCCGCCGCCGGAGGTCTCGTCCCCACAGCCATGGTGATGGCCAAGGCCGGGGTCAGCCGCGCTCGCGCGGTAGCTGCACTTGAGGAATCCTCGGGCCGGGTGCGCAAGGCCATCGCAACCGCCAAGCAAAAGTGAAAGCCGGAGGCGCTCGTCGCCGGGATTTGGGGAAGTTACAAACGGAACCACCACTCTGAATTCCACATCCCGTGCTCGCGCATTCCCCGCTAGAATATTCGTAGTGCCCCGTCTGCAAGGGTTATTCGCGGGGTATCCTCAGGAACTCATCGCGACCAGAGTCATCACGACATGGACAAGCTGGTAATCCGCGGCGGCAATCCCCTGCTGGGGACGGTCCGAATCAGTGGCGCGAAGAACGCCGCGCTCCCATGCATGGCGGCAGCTTTGCTCACCGACGAGCCGGTGATTCTCGAAAACATCCCGCAGGTGCGCGATATCGAGACTACGCGCAAGCTGCTTGCCGCCATGGGCGCGGAAGTCGAACTTGGCTATGGACGCGCCCATCATCGGACGACGATTTGCGCGCGCACGCTCAACGCTCCCGAAGCGTCGTACGAACTGGTCAAGACCATGCGCGCCTCGACGCTTGTTCTCGGACCGCTCCTGGCGCGCTGTGGCCGCGCCCACGTCTCGCTGCCTGGCGGATGCGCCATTGGCGCGCGCCCTATCGATCTGCATATCAAAGGTCTGGAACGTCTGGGCGCGAAGATCGCGCAGGAGCACGGCTACGTCGAGGCCATCACTGATCCTCTCAAGGGCAACCGGCTCAAGGGTGCCGAAATTGTCTTCGACAAAATTACCGTCACCGGCACCGAAGACCTGCTGATGGCCGCCACGCTTGCCGAGGGCGAGACCATCATGCAGAATTGCGCCCGCGAACCTGAAGTCGCGGACCTCGCCGCACTGCTCAACGCCATGGGTGCCAAAATTCACGGCGCTGGCACGTCTACCATCCGCGTGAAAGGCGTCAGCAAACTCCACGGAGCGCGGCATCGCATTATCCCCGACCGCATCGAAGCGGGAACCTTCATCATTGCCGCGGCCCTCACCGGCGGAGACGTCAACGTTGCCGGATGCGACCCCGCGCACCTCACCGCCATCCTGCAGAAGCTCGCGGAGACCGGCGTGAAGACTTCGGTGAAAGCCGACTCCGTGCGCGTCATGGGCGATCAGCCGCTCGCAGCCGCCGACCTGAACACGGAAGAATATCCCGGCTTCCCCACCGACATGCAAGCGCAATATATGGCGCTCACCACGCAGGCCGCAGGCACGTCGATTATCACGGAAAATATTTTTGAGAACCGCTTCATGCATGCGCAGGAACTGGTGCGCATGGGCGCCAACATCAAGATCGAAGGCCATCGCGCCATCGTCCGCGGAGGAACTCCGCTCAGCGCCGCCGCCGTGCTTGCCTCGGACCTGCGCGCCTCGGCCTCGCTCGTGCTCGCTGCCTTGGTCGCCGACGGCGAAACCATTATTGACCGCGTTTATCACCTGGACCGGGGCTACGAGAACATCGAAGAAAAGCTGAAAGCCGTGGGCGCCGAAATCCGCCGCGTAGGCAATATCTTCCCCAAACGAGCCGCAGCCCCTGCACAGCCGTGAAGGCAGTCGCGAAGACAGTCTTGAAGGACGATCACTCCCGCCAGAAGATGTGGAAGATTCCCGTCTGCAGGCTGTGCGGAAACTTGCGCATGACTTCCGCGCGTATCTCCGGGTTCATCCTGGCGGTGGGGAAGAGTGGCCCTTCATTGATGACTACCAATTTCAGATCGCCGGATTGCAGAGCCTTCAACACTTCCTCTGGCGGCGCGCCCCCATCGTTGTTTGTTACGTTCTTCAGCCCGGAGAGGAAATACAGCTCCGGACAGTCATTGGCCGCATACATCAATCCGTTGGGCGAATGCTGCTGCAGAAAACGAGTTAGGCCCTCAAAATTCGCGGCGTAGTTGATCCGTAAGCCGCCCGCTCGCTGCAGATGGAGTTCATCCATCCGTCCCACTTTGTGGGTGAATTCATAAACATAATCCGGAACCAGCATAAGCACGCCAAAGAGCAGATAAAATCCCGTCACCGCGGCCAATACATAGGTGCCCGGTTGCTTCCTGGCGGTCGCCACAATCGCCACCGCTGCCAGCAACGTCAGCGGCAACGAGTAGGACAGATAAATCGACGCGGCCCAAGGATACTGGACAAGGGTACACACCGCCGCCAGGGAAATCAGTAGCATGATGCGCTGCTGTTGGAGTTTCGTAGGGCCGCTCTGCTTGCCTGCCGTCAGCACGACCGCCGCGCCTAGCAACACGACCAACGGAGTCAGTGTCGCGGCCGAGTACCAAAATCCCAGGATGATCCGGTCTGACGCCTCAGCCTTCACGAGCATCACCGTCAAACCCAGGGCGACAGCCGCGCCTACGATTTTCCCCTGAAATTCGCGCAGGTACATCGGCACCGCAACCAATCCCACTAATGCCAGCGCGTAGATGCTTTTTTCGACCGATACTGGACGGAGCAGTCCCAGTGCGATCGTGCGTGTGACGGCGCTTGACGTCACTCCCGAAAGAAACTGGCCGATCGCTCCCGAGCGCGCATACGGCACCAGGAAAACAATCACCGGGCTTATGACCCCGCCGAGGAATGGAAGCACCGCCCGGAATATTGTTTTGAATCGCTGCGCTGATCCTGTCCGGACGCTTCGTTCTCCCAGCAAGATCAGGCTCACTAACGCTGTGGAGGGCAGCACGAAGTGGTATAACTCCGCCATGCCCAACCGCGCGTGCAGCACATCGAGCAGAGTGGCCAGGAACAGCAACAGCGCGCTCACACTGAAGATGCGATACGGCCAGCTGTTGTTCGAACTCTCCCCTGCGCAACTCTCGCTCTGATTCTCGCTCTGTTCAAGAAAGGCGAGAAACAGAAGCGCCCCGGCAACGTAGTACGCCCCAATCACCTTGATCAGGATTGATCCGCCACCACATACTCCGGCGACAAACAGCCATCGCCGTTTCCGCACGTCCAGGTAGCGCAGCAGCGCCGCCGCTCCAAACGTCGCGAAGAACAGGTTGTACCAGGAAGGCATGGCCGCTGGATAATTCGGATAACCCCAAGCCACTGCCAGCAGCGTGATCGCTCCCGCGGCAAGCGCCGATGTAAAGCGCAGCGCAATGTAGTAAACAGCCGGAAGCCAGGCCATGAAAAAGAGGAAGACGCAGATGCGCAGCGACATCAGATTCACGCCGAACGCTCGAAACGCCAGCGCATGAATAAAACTGAGGCCCCCGGTGTAGATCTCCGCAAAATCGCGATGCGGGAGTTGCCCCTGCATAACGCGCAGCGCGCTTTGGCTAAGAGTCCCGTCATCGGACGGCGCCCAGCCCCGGCTAATGTGAAACCCGGCGTAAAGCCCAGCAACTATCAGAACCACAGCCAGCACTGTCAAACGAACCTGCCCAGCGGTCAGCGCTGCTGTCTCATTCTCGCTAGCGACCCCCAGCGGTTCCGCGCTCTGCTCGTGAACCCTTATTTCCACGCTCAACATTTTGGCGGTCGATGCGGGATCGATTAGCGCAGACGGCTTCGCGGGGGTCTTGTCCATTTCCTCGTTCACTTCGCCTCCAGCGCCGCTAGCCGCACTTTTGCTTCTTTACTGTCCGGGTTCAGTTGCAATGCTTGCTGATACTCCGTCCGCGCGGCGGACACATTCCCGTTGCCTTCAAACGACACCGCCAGCCAATAGTGGTAGTCCCAAACCTTCGGATCCATGGCCACCGCTTGCAGCAGGTAAGGCTGGGCCTCCGCGCTCCGCCCATCTTTCAGAAGTGCGCGCCCCAGAAAATGTTTTGGCGCCGCTTGCTCGGGCACTAACTGCACTGCGCGCGACAGCAGTTGTTCTGCGTCCTTATACTGGCCGTCGACCAGATGAATGTTGCCGCAGTTGTAGAGAGCCGAATACAGATCTGGTTCCTTCTGCAAGATTTCCGAGCACAGCGCGAACGCGCGCTCATAATCACCCATCTGGCCATATAGTCCGGCGACCCCCGCCATCCCTACTTCCGACTTGGCGTAATCCGGATTCACACGGTCGAGCCAAACGCGACCTTCCTCGAATCGACCGGCGTGGATGTAGACCTCCGCCAGCGTCAGCGGCCCATAGCCATACTCGGGATGGTCCCTTACCACCGCCTCCGACAATTCAATCGCGCGATCGTTCGCGCCGCCCTTGCTGTACTCTTTCGCCAAACCCACCATGGTGTACGGATTTCCTGGATACAGCGATTGCCCGCGCAGCAGCACCATCAGATCGTTTGCCCAATACACCTGCTGTGCAATCGATGCGCACGCATAGCCACCGCACAACACAAGCACCGCGCAAGTCTGCACGGTCTGGACACTCCAACCCTTGATGGACGGCAGCCGCCGCAGCCCCATGGCCGCCAGAATCGCAAATCCGATCGACGGCAAATACATGTAACGGTCGCGCACAAAATCGCCGTTGCTGAAGTTGCGCAAATACAGCGCGGGTGCCAGCCCCACCAGCAACCACCATCCCGCAAACGCGACGATGGAATTCCCTGCGCGCCGATTCCAATACCACAATCCCAGCAACGCCGCCCCCAACACCGCTGCCGGCGCCACCACCTGGCTAAAAATTGCGCCCGCGCCCGTTACATATGGGGTGTAATAGAGTCCCGTAATGCCCAGCGGGACCAGCAACTGCCGCAGATAAATGGACATCACCAGCGGCAAAGTCCGCGCCACGTCAATCATGCCGTGATCGGGATTGGACTGCCCGGTTGTATGCAGTAGAGCGTGCCTACGCAGCAGCGCATAAGCGAGAGTCACCACCGCGTACGGAGCCGCCTCGAACACCGCCGCAATAGCTCTTTTCGCCGTCGATGACTTCTTTTCCGCCGGGTTCAGCCAAGCGTAGATACCCACCAGCGCTGAAAACACTACCGCCATTTCCTTAGTCAGCAGCGCGCAGGCGAGCAGCGCCAGCGACGCGATCCACCATGCCGTTCTCTTCTTCTTCTCTTCGAGATTACGCTGGGGATCCCGCCCGTTAAGAAATGCCACAAAAGCCAGCGCCGCAAACGTCGTCACCATCGTGTCCGAAGCCGCGGAAACCCAGGTGACCGGCTCAATATGAATCGGATGCAACGCAAAAATCAGCGCCGCCAGCGCGGCCGTCCAGTATTCCAATCCCAGCTTCCGCGCCAGCCAGAACACCGCCAACACTGCTCCCACGTGCAGCAAAACCGCTCCCAGGTGCCATCCCCACGGCCGCAACCCGAACAGTGTGTAATTCAGCATCGACCACGCCACGAACAGTGGCCGGTAATACACCTGGTGGCGCGCCACGTGATACCACAGGTCGCTGGTGAACGCCCGCGGCAGATTGCTCCATGTCCGGATGATCGGACTGTTCACAATCTGGGGCCAGTCGTCCCACACAAACTCGAAAGACAGCGAGCCGCTGTAAAGCACAAACGTGACCAGTCCGAGCAAGGGCAGCAGAACGCTCGGCCGTCGCAGATACCGGGCCAGCAATTCCAACGCGCCAGGTTCCGGATGTTCTGAGGTCCCGCTGATGTGTTTCGCGTCCAGAGTCGACACTCCGCCCTCAATCAGCTCATACTAAGCTCCCACTCCTTTGAGTGCATGTTACTCAGGTTACCTAGGTGTGCCACTTATTCAGGCATTTCGTCCTCTTATCTATGCGACGATCATCCCATGGGGTCTGTCACAGGAGCCAAAACCGCCAAGGTGTCGCCGCCGGTTTTATGCGTCGATCTCGACGGCACTTTGATCCGAGGCAACGTGCTTTGGGAGTGCGTCCTCGTCCTCCTTAAGACCCGCCCCATCACGTTGTTGCTGCTGCCCTTCTGGCTGCTTTCGGGACGCGCCTCGCTCAAGCGCAAGATCTCCGCTAGGATCAAACTCGACCCTGCCCGGCTTCCCTATCGGCAGCAGGTTCTTGATCTTCTGCAGCGTGAAAAAGCCGCCGGCCGCAGCATCGCGCTCGTGACCGCCGCCGACCGCGAACTGGCTGAAACAATTTCCAGTCATCTCCGCCTCTTCGACGAGGTCCATGCCAGCGACGGCCAACTTAACCTCAAGGGGGCGAACAAGGCTGCGTTCCTGGCCGAGCGCTTCGCTCAGACCGGCTTCGAATACGTGGGTGACTCCCACGCCGATATCGAAGTCTGGCGCAGCGCTCGAGGAGCTTACGTGGTGGGCACCGAAGCTCGTGCCGAGCAAGCCGCCTCTGTAACCACGCTCAAAGAGACGATCCTAGAACCGCGGGCATCGTTCATCGCGTCGTGTCATGTGTGGATCAACGCTTTGCGGGGACATCACTGGGCGAAGAACCTATTGCTCTTCCTGCCGCTGGCGCTATCTCACAATCTGGCGGCCGAGCCGCTGGTCCGCACTCTCGTTGGCTTCGCCCTCTTTGGATGTTGCGCGTCAGGACTCTATATTCTCAACGACCTCCTCGATCTCCATTCCGATCGCGAGCATCCATGGAAAAAAGGGCGCCCGTTTGCCACCGGCGAAATCTCGATCCCCGGAGGCTTAGTAGCCTCGTTCATCTTATTGTCTGTGGCACTCGGACTGGGCTTCTTCCTTGACGTGCCATTCGGGCTGGCTCTGCTCGGATATGCCGCACTTACTATGCTTTATTCGCTCTATCTCAAAAAGATTGCTCTGCTTGACGTATTCGTTCTCTCCAGCTTCTACAGCTTCCGCATTCTTGCCGGCGCTCTGATTTCCGCCACGCCACTGTCGCAGTGGTTTATCGCGTTCTCGATGTTCTTCTTTCTTAGTCTGGCGATGGCGAAACGGTATTCTGAGTTACTGCATGCGAGCGACTTAGTGAAGGCCGGTAACTCGGGACGCGGCTACCATACCGGCGACCGTGAACTCCTGCTCTCGCTCGGCGTCGGCAGCAGTTTTTCCGCTGTCGTCATTTTCAGCCTCTACGTTCACAGTCAGGATGTGCTTTTGCTCTACTCCTCGCCGGAGGTTCTCTTTTTGCTTTGCCCCATCGTTCTTTATTGGCTCAGCCGAACCTGGCTGCTGGCACATCGCGGAGAATTAAAGGAAGACCCTGTCACACTCGCCATCCGGGATCCAGCCAGTTACGGAGTGGCCCTGGCCTCGGCCGCGGTCATCGCCGCGAGCATGATCCACATGAACTGGTAGGGTAATAAGAAGATACTGGGCCAATTGGCCTTCGAAGTTACTGCACTTGTTTTCGACACACTTAGTATGTCAGGTCAAACAGCGGCAACGTTGCGCAAAAAACCCGCGACCCTGCAGCCCACGAAAAGAATTCTCTCGTGGGGGCGTTACCCGAAGACCGCGCACCAGCACGTCCACAGACCTGCATGGAACGACCAGGTACCGGATATTCTCAAGGCTGCAGCGCCCGGCTCCCTGCTTCCGTACGGACTCGGCCGCAGCTACGGTGACTCTTGTCTCAACGACGGCCGCCAACTGATCGACTGCCGTCGCCTCAACCGCATCCTCGGGTTCGACGAATCCACCGGGATGCTCAGTTGCGAAAGCGGCGTTAGCCTTTCCGATATTCTCGACGTATTCCTGCCTAAGGGATGGTTCCTTCCGGTTACACCCGGAACCCGCTTCGTCACCGTCGGAGGAGCCATCGCCAACGACGTCCACGGCAAGAACCATCACTGTGCTGGAACCTTCGGCGCTCACGTCCGCCAAATCGGCCTGCATCGCTCCAACGACGGCCTGGTAGTTTGTAATGCCGAAGAAAATCCGGACATGCTGCGCGCCACCATCGGTGGCCTCGGCCTGACCGGCGTGACCGCGTCGGCAGACATCCAACTCAAGCGCGTGCGTGGCTCGTGGATTGACGCTGAGTCCATCCCCTTTCACTCGTTGAAATCTTTTCTCGACTTGAGTCGCGAAAGCGACGGCCGCTTTGAATACACGGTTGCATGGCTCGACTGCTTCGCCGGGAGGAACGCGCGCGGCATCTTCTTCCGTGGCAATCACTCGGCCGAATCTGGAAAGATAATCCGATCGAAAGGCGGCCCGAAAGTGCCTTTCGCGTTGCCCAGTTGGCTGCTGAACCGCTACACCGTCAAGGCGTTCAACACCGCCTATTATCGTGCGCACGCGGCGAGGCAGAGCACGTCGGTGGTTCCCTACGATTCGTTCTTCTATCCACTCGACTCCTTACGTCAATGGAACCTGCTCTACGGCAAGAATGGATTCCTGCAATACCAGTGCGTCATCCCGGAGAGTAACTTCGAGGCCTTCGAGGAGTTACTCGACCTTATCGCTCATTCCGGCATGGGATCCTGCCTTGGCGTCCTGAAGCAGTTCGGCTCGGCGCCACCGGCGGGCATGCTTTCGTTTCCCCGCGCCGGACTGACGCTCGCTCTCGACTTCGCCATGCGCGGCGACCGCACGCTCCAACTGCTGCGATCCTTTGACCGGATCGTCCTCGAGAGCGGCGGCGCTCTTTACCCCGCAAAAGACGCGCGCATGAGCCCCGCTTTGTTCGAAGCATCGTTTCCGCAGTGGCGCAGTTTCGTCCCCTTCATTGACCCCAAGATGTCGTCATCTTTCTGGCGGCGGGTCACGGAGGCGCAGGCACAATGACGGTAACCACCAGTTCCTCGACACCTCGCATCAAGCGCATGCAGAAGATCGTGATCCTCGGCGCTACTTCTGGCATTGCGCTCGAAGTCCAGCGCCGACTCGCGCTGCAGGAATGCGAGTTGCTCCTGGTAGCTCGCTCTCCCGAACGCCTGGCGGCGCTGCAGTCGGACCTCATGGCCCGTGGCGCGAAACAGGTGCTAACCTGCGCGGCCCATTTGGCTTCCATCCCTCACCATGCCGGAATCTTCGATTTCGTGCGCCGTTCATTCCCTGACTTCGACACCGTCCTGCTCGCCTACGGCACCATGCAGGACCAGAAGGACTCGGAAGATTCTGTCGACGCGCTCCTCAACGAACTGAACGTCAACTTTGTGAGCGCAACCGCGCTGCTCACTCTTTTCGCCGCCGATCTTGAGCAGAGACGCACCGGATGCCTGGCCGCCATCACCTCCGTCGCCGGAGATCGAGGACGCCGCTCCAACTACGTGTACGGTTCCGCCAAGGGCGCGCTCTCCTTATTTCTTCAGGGACTTCGCAGCCGCCTGCATCCCGCCGGCGTGCGCGTCATTACCATCAAGCCCGGACCGGTGCAGACACCAATGACCGATCATTTGCCGAACTCGGCACACTTTGCCGATCCGGAGCAGGTTGCCCGCGACATCATGCGCGCCTTGGAACGCCGCTCTCCCGACGTCCTTTACACTCCACGAATCTGGCGTTACGTCATGACTGCCGTCGGGCAGATTCCCGAAGGCATCTTCAAGCGCCTGTCGTTCTGACCAGCAGAGGCAAAATCAAAAGGCAAAATAAAAGGGCCGCATCGCTGCGGCCCTTCAATTCACTGATAACTGAGGACTGATAACCGAGAACTGGTCCTAGCGTCTTCCGCGTCCGCCACCGCCGCCGGAGTGGCCACCACCGTGGCCTCCCGAACCGCCGCCGGGGCCGCGACCCGGGCCGCCGCGACCGCGCCGCCGACGATTGCGATCGCGATCACCGCCACCGCCACTGGGACGTCCGTCACGCGAACCTTCCGGACGCGCGGCACCCGCCTCTACCGACGCTACCACTCCATCCACGCGGTTGAAGTTCGGCTCATCATCCGCATCGAACTCCGCGCCGCCTTCGATTACCGCCGTGGGTGCACCCTGTGGCGTTAACGGAGCCTGGCTTGACGATGAAAGATCCGCTGCCTCGCCCGCTGCTTCCGGAGGCGGAGCCCCGCCCATCTTGGCGCGCTGCTCTTTCAGAATCGCCTTCCGGGACAGCTTGATGCGGTTGCCTTCGACGGCCAGCACTTTCACCAGCACCTGGTCGCCTTCTTTCAGTTCATCGCGAACATCCTTGATTCTGTGCTCGGCGACTTCGCTGATGTGCAGCAGACCGTCCAGACCCGGCAGGATTTCGACGAACGCCCCGAAGTCCGCCAAGCGGCTGACTTTCCCGAGATAAGTCTTCCCCACCTCGGCCGACGCCGTCAGGTCGCGGATAATCTGCAAAGCTTTATTCGCCGAAACTTCATCGTTCGAAGCCACGTTGACCTTGCCCGAATCTTCCACGTCGATCTTCACGCCGGTCTGCTCGATGATGCTGCGAATCATCTTGCCACCGGGCCCGATCACGTCGCGAATCTTGTCCACTGGAATCTGCAGGGTGTAGATACGAGGAGCGTAAGCCGAAACCTTCACGCGACCTTCGGTGATAACCTCGTCCATCTTTCCGAGGATGAACAGCCGGCCACGCTGCGCCTGTGCTAGCGCCTCGCGCATGATCTGCGAAGTGATGCCGGCGACTTTAATATCCATCTGCAGCGCGGTGATACCGTCTTTGGTTCCGGCGACCTTGAAATCCATGTCGCCGTAATGATCTTCCGCGCCCGCGATATCAGTCAGGATGGCGTAGTTGTCGCCTTCCTTCACCAATCCCATCGCGACGCCGGCCACCGGAGCCTTCAAGGGCACGCCGGCATCCATCAGCGAGAGTGAGGCGCCGCAAATTGTGGCCATCGACGACGATCCGTTCGACTCCAGAATGTCGGAGACGACGCGCATCGCATACGGCCAGTCATCCAAACTGGGAAGCACGGCCGAAACAGCGCGCTCGGCGAGTGCGCCGTGGCCGATCTCGCGGCGTCCAGCGCCACGCATGAACCCGACTTCTCCGACGGAAAACGGCGGGAAGTTGTAATGCAGCATGAAGCGTTTTTTGGCTTCGCCTTCGAATCCTTCGAGTCGCTGCATGTCGTCGCTGGTGCCAAGTGTGGTGGTAACCAACGCCTGTGTTTCACCGCGAGTGAACACGGCGCTGCCGTGCGCCCGCGGCAGAACTCCAGCCTCGATCCAGATCTCGCGGATCTGGTCGAAAGCGCGCGCGTCGGGACGCCGCTTGTGATCGATTACTTGGTTTCGGAAAATTCGCTCGCGCAGGATCTCGTAATACTTCTTGACCTTCGCCTTGCCCGCTACGTCGTCTTCGGGCACGGCGGCCAGCAGTTCCTTCTCCAGCACGCGAACCAGTTCGTAACTCTCGGCTTTCGGATGTTTCGCGGTGTCAAGAGCGTCGGATAGTCGCCGGCCGATTTGCGCTTCCAGGCCTTTGAAGTAAACTTCGTCGAATTCCGGCGGGGTCACCTGGCGCTTCGGCTTGCCAACCTTGCCGCGCAGTTCGTTGATGGCGATACAAATCTTCTTAATTTCGGTGTGCGCGAATTCGATCGCGTCCACTACCGTCTCTTCCTTTACTTCTTTCGCGCCCGACTCGATCATGACAATCGCATCGGCGGTGCCCACGACCATGATGTTGAGCAGGCCGTCACGCATTTCGGTGTAGGTGGGGTTGGCGATGAAGCGGCCTTCCACCAGGCCGACGCGCACGGCGCCGATAGGGCCGAGAAACGGAATATCGGAAAGGGTCAAGGCAGCGGAGGCGGCGTTGATGCCGCAGACATCGGGATCGTTTTCCGTATCGGCGGAGAGAACGAAGGCGATGACCTGGGTCTCGCACTGGAAGCCGTCTGCGAACATCGGACGGATCGGCCGGTCAATCTGGCGGCAGGTGAGGGTCTCGCGCTCGCTCATGCGCCCTTCGCGCTTGATGAAGCCGCCGGGGATGCGTCCACCGGCATAGGTGTATTCGCGGTAGTCGACGGTGAGCGGGAAAAAGTCGATGCCGGTGCGGGGCTCGGGATTGGCGGTAGCGGCGGCGAGGACTACGTTTTCGCCGAAACGCACGACGGCAGCGCCACCCGCTTGCTTGGCAAGTTTTCCAGTTTCAATAGAGAGTTGTTTCCCGCCGGCGATTTCGACGGTTACTTTGCTGACTTCAGGCTTCATAGATCATCCTTTGTGGGCAGAAGGGCATGCGCGGGCACGGAGTTCGCGTGAGCAGGCGGATGCCAGGCGGCGGTTGGGAACGCACTTTGCTAAGGCTCTCGTGATCTGGAAACCCAAGTCTGGAAAACCAGTCTGGAACCGGCTCCACACGGAGCC
>DATFZT010000059.1:0-4744 GCA_035314185.1 Terriglobales bacterium | reverse complement strand
GGGAAATAAGCCTGGTCGGAGGAAGCGGACCATGTCGGCTGCAGGACGCAAGAGAGTCGCGGCCGCACAGAGAGCACGCTGGGCAAGAGTCCGCGCTAAGAAGCGAGGCTAGGTCGACCGGCGAGGAAATCCAAGAGTGCTACCGCCTTCCGGTACGCGTCTCGGGTTCGCGTCTCCTGGAGGTACTACATATTTCAATCTCTCGGAGACTCTCCGAGATTCAATCTGGGCCATTTGGGTCCAATAACAGGTCCATGATTTCGGGAGATCCTGATCGCGCCATTACTTCCCCTGATGTCTCTGCTCTTACGCCGTCTCCCGCTTCGCTAAGCGTTCAAGTCCGCGCTCCTTGGTTTCAAGTTCCCGAATCTTGAACTTCTGGATTTTCCCGGTCACCGTCATCGGGAACGCATCCACGAACCGGATATGCTGAGGAATCTTGAAATACGCAATTTGGCCTTCACAAAACTTGCGGACCTCGTCTTCCGTAGCACTCTCGCCATTTTTCAACCGTATCCACGCGAGCACGACTTCACCCAGGCGCTCGTCGGGGATTCCTACCACCTGCACTTCGGCCACCTTTGGATGCGTGTACAAGAACTCTTCCACTTCCCGCGGATAAACATTCTCTCCGCCGCGGATAATCATGTCCTTAGCCCGGCCTGTGAGGTGAATGTATCCGTCCTCGCGCATCACGCCCAGATCGCCCGTGTGCAGCCAACCCTCGCGATCCACTGCCCGCGCTGTCGCCTCAGGCTCGTCATCGTAACCCTTCATGACCATATATCCACGGGCGCAGACTTCACCGCGTTCTCCGGTTCGCACAGTGCTGTTATCCAGTATCGACGCGATCTTCATCTCCGTGCACGGCAACGCCTTGCCAATCGTCGAGACTCGGATCTCCACCGGATCATCCACCGCCGACATCGTTACTACAGGCGTGCTCTCCGTCTGGCCGTAACCGATTGTCAACTCCGGGCAGTGCATTTCGGTCATGACCTGCTTCATGACCTCGACTGGACACGGCGCACCTGCCATCATCCCTGTACGCAGACTCGCCAGATTGAAGTTCTTGAACTCGGGGAGGCCCAATTCTGCGATGAACATGGCGGGCACGCCATAAAGCGAGGTGGCACTCTCCGCCTGTACTGCATCGAGAGTGGCGCGCGCATCAAAGGTCCAATTGGGGAGGATAATCGCCGCTCCGCTCGCTAGAGCCGACATCGTCCCGATTACGCACCCGAAGCAGTGGTACATCGGAACGGGAACGCAGATGCGATCGTGGTTCGTGTAACGCATGCCTTGCGCTAGCAACTTGCCGTTGTTGATCTGATTGCGATGCGTCAGCATCACTCCCTTGGGCATGCCGGTGGTCCCCGAGGTGTACTGGATATTGGCGACGTCTTCAGGCTGGATCGGGACCGACACTTCGAGCTTCGATCGCAGGAACTCGTCCCATGCCGCCGTCCCGAATAGAACCGCGTGTTCGAGGGGCAGCGCCTGACCGTGCCGCGCCTCTTCAAGGATCTGCGCATACTCCGCACGGCCGTCGCGCTCCCACAGAAATAGCGCCTTCATTCGCGACTTGCGCAGCGTGAATGCAAGCTCATGTGCGCGATAAGCCGGATTCACGTTCACCAGGACCGCTCCCGCCCGGGCGCAACCCAGATGGACCATCACCCATTCCACGCAGTTTGTGGACCACAGGCCAACGCGGTCTCCGGGCTTGATCCCGAGCGACCACAACCCGCGCGCAACGCAATCCACCAGTTCGCGCAATTCGCGCCAGCTGTACCGCTTCGATTGATGACGAGAGACCAAGGCTAAACAGTCGCCCGAGTGTTCTGCCGTCTGATCAAGCACCTGCCCAATCGTCTTCTCCCAGAGCGGTTCATTCGGTCCGCGCGAGTAGCTGAGCATCTTGCTGCCCTCCGTATAATCGGCTCCTGGCCACGCAAGAGTCGAGGGCAGCGATATTACAACAACGACTGCATAGTTTCCGGTTAGCCGAAGATCCGGGAGTCAGCGGCTTAGTGGACTCGTTTCACGCCCGACAAGAAGGCGAAAAACGAGGACATGCGAGACAAGCAGTGCTGGCACCACGGTTGTCACTATGAAGAACGAAGCTCCTAAGCCCCCCGGCTGGATCCGAAGGTGACCGCCCTCGTAAAAGCCGAAGATGAGGTCAGCGGCGCCCCAGATATTGAACAACCATACGACTGCAAGGGCCGAGGATGTGCGTTCGACCAGAGCGATGGTTGCCAAAATGGCCAAGATCCCCGCCACAAGATCGCCGTAGGCCGCGGGGATGGCGAATCCGGCTGGCAGCGACGCAGAGACAACTCCTGGTACCAAGAAGCTGAGGCCGATGAACCGAAGGAACATATGAGGCGATACCAGGTAAGCGAGCGCCCGGTTCCGTTCCATAATGCGAAGCCTAGGCCAGGCGTAGAGCTTTGCCGCGATGCTGGAGCTGACAAGGCTCATCAGCGCACTGATTCCGGATATTGCTAGCGTATTCATGGTCCTTCACCTCCACCGACCTGGGATTGATCGGCACCGAGAAGTAGGAGACTCAGGCGGGCATTCCAGCGTCGTTCTGGGTCTGCGCTTTGAGGTGATCCAGTCGCGCACGAACCGCCGCCATCCGACCCTCAAAGCTGGTGAGTGCGGTGACGGTCGTTTCCATCCGCGGCCACACGGGAAGGGCCATGATCATGTCATCCAGTTCCTGGACTGATTCGGCACTCACAATTAGAGAAAGGGCCACGGATCCGCTCGTCGCTCCTCCGGCAAGAATCTTGAGCTCAGCCTCCAGCTTCTGGCAGAGTTCCAACGTCGGAAGGATGAATTGCTCCATAAAGGTGATGCCTTCCTGCGGACTAGCGGGTCGGCTGGAATCGGCAAGCTTCATTTGAACCAGGTACTTCATGGAAAGCCTCCGGAGGCTGAGCCAAGGTGTAATTCGCCGAAGAACTGCTTTACTGACCTCGCCGTGCTTCACCGACCGCAGCTGTCGCTGTTTTCTCAACCTTAATATCCTGTTTCTTTACGCGTGCCTTTTGCTGTGTAACCTTCTTGGCGGGAACCTCCCGGGCATTCTCCGGCTCCGCACACTGATATTCCGGGTACGACGTGCAGCGTGCAGCCTCATCGGCCAGCTGCTGTTGCTGTGTTGCAACGCACTGCCGCAGTGAATTCAAATCCTGCCAACATGCTTGATTTTGTGCATCGGGCAGCACGTTCTGCGCATTGGCAGTGGCCAGCCCTGCCAATATGATCATCACCATCAACACGATTGTTTGTGAAATCCTCGTCTTCTTCATCGCAATCCTCCGTTTCTGAACTACAAGACATCAGATTGCAGTGACCCGTTGGCGGAACCGACAATGATTCCTCATTTTCCGCCAAACATTCTGCAGCCACGACACGCGCTTTGACATCTGTCAGGTATGAGAAACGGACGCGGTCTAACCTCGTTGCTCCGCGAGTCTCCAACTCGCCGCATTGCCTTCCTGGTTTTGCCGACCACGAACCTGCTGACCATCGCAGGTCCGATCGACGTATTCACACTCGCGTCGGATGTGCTGCAGCAGTCCGGACGGCGCACCACGCCCGCTTACAACATCGAACTGCTATCGAGTGACGATTCACCTGTTCCTACGGCCTCAGGCATTTCGCTTACCGGCGCCAAAGCGTGGAAGAAAGCAAGCCGTCCTATCGATACGCTGCTGATCACAACCAGTGCGATCCGCAGTCATATGCCCTTCGACAGCGAACTGTTGCGGTGGGTCCAAGTGGCGTCAAAACATGTGCGCCGTTTAGGTTCGGTGTGTGCGGGTGCGTTTGTTCTTGCAGCCTCCGGATTGCTCGACGGACGCCGGGCCACGACGCATTGGAGTGCCGCCGGAAGACTGGCACAGATGTACCCGAAGGTGCGGGTCGATGGCGAGCGCATCTACACGCGAGATGGCCACATTTGGACGAGCGCCGGAGTTTCGGCGGGTGCCGACCTTGCTCTCGCCATGCTTGAAGAAGATCACGGGCACGAACTGGCTCTCGCGGTCGCGCGGCGAATGGTGTTGTTTCTTCGCCGTCCGGGTGGACAAAGCCAGTTCAGTTCGCAACTTGCGGCTCAGGCTGCCGAGCATCACCCAATTCGCGAACTCATCGCATGGATCGTGGACAACCTGAATGGCGATCTTTCCGTGCCCACCCTGGCGCGCCGCGCGGGTATGAGCGAACGCAACTTCGGCCGTATCTTCCAGAAAGAAATCGGCCTTACTCCAGCGCGCTACGTCGCCCAGCAAAGGCTGGAAACAGCCCGCCGCATGCTGGAAGAAACCGGCGAAAAAGTCGAGACGATTGCGCTCAGCGCGGGCTTCGGAGATGGCGAAGCGTTGCGACGGAGTTTGCAGTCCCGTTTGCGAATATCGCCCGCGCTCTATCGTAAGCGATTCGGAGCGGATGAAAATCGTCGCATTCCACGCTGATTTCTACTCAACTTCCGGATTGTCCGTCAACCCGGAGCAATCGTGATCACTTCCCATAAGCCAACCTATCATTACCGATCCGCATATCCCAATCTGGATTACTTCCGAGTAGCCGACTTGAACTAAGCCGCTTTGCGGCGGACGCATTCGCGTGTTGCGGGGCCGACGGTCGAGGTGATCTGAGCTAGTTTGTGTCGCAGAGGAGGAACTCTCTGTGACCCATCTACGCCAGATCATGCTTGAAGAACTAC
>DATFZT010000058.1:0-36413 GCA_035314185.1 Terriglobales bacterium | reverse complement strand
ACGTTGTCGCACATGTTGTAGAGGCCGTATGCGTTCGGTTCGGCGCGGCCTACGGGTTCGGGGCCGGTCTTCCAATAACCGGCGCAGCGATCGGCGTAGCCGGGCAATGACTGCGGAGGCGCGGCGCCCCAGGGAAATAGTGCGCTCGCGTCCGCGTCCGCGTCGTGATTGCCTCCGCGAGCCGCGCATTCCCACTCGGCCTCACTCGGCAAGCGGAACGTTCTGCCGGTGATTGCGCTTAGCCATTCGCAGTAGCGGACTGCCTCGTGCCACGATACCCCGACGACGGGCTGCTCGGGATGACTGAACGCGGGGTCACTCCAGAACGGCGGCGGCAGAAATAAAGATGCTTTGTCGCGCAGAAAGCGACCATAGTCGGCGTTGGTGACCTGGCGGGCGGCGAGCAGAAATTCGTCAACCCAGACACGATGCACCGGCTTCTCGTTGTCCTGCCCAGCAGCGCAGCCCATCAGAAACCACCCGGAAGGAATGCGGACGAGTGCGGGAACGTAATTGTCTTCTTGCGCTCGGCGTGGGGAGAACAGTTGCATTGGCTGTGTTGAATATGTCGGGTCCATGGTGTCAGAGCGCCCGCAGTGCGAGGACCACGTCATCAATCTTATTCTCCTGGAATAAGCGGATGCCGGCGACTCCGTCCGCTCCCGCGTTCAGGCATGATGCCGCATTCTCCATCGTGACGCCGCCGAGAGCGAGGACTAGGATTTTGGCCCGGCAGGCTTCCTGCAAGGCGGCGAGGCCCGCCGGGGGCGTTTCGGCAGCGCCTCTTTTTCCGAATACCGGAGCGAATACCGCGAAGTCAGCTTTCTCTGCTTCGGCGCGGAAGACATCGGCGGCAGTGTGGCAGGAGGCGGTCACCAGAAAGTGGTCAGTGGCCAGGGGCTGTGGCGCAAAAGCTTCGAACAAGCGGCGCGCCTCGTGAGGCGCGACGTCGTCGGCGCGCAGATGAACTCCGTCGGCTCCTACGGCGAGTGCGACGTCGGTGCGGGAGTTAATGAGGAGACGAGTTCTCAGTTCAGGCCCAGTACTCAGTCCCCGGTTCGCAGTTCTCAGGGGAGCGCTGTTGCGCATTTCGGAGAGGACGTCCCTGGCCAGCGTTTCCAGTTCTCTCACGCTCAGATCTTTCTCGCGGAGCTGGATGTAGTCGACTCCGGCACGCGCGGCTTCGCCGATTTTGGCGAGCAGAGCGCGGCGGCGGGCGAGTTCGTCGCCGCGAAACTGGCTGCGGTCAGTGATGTAGTAGAGCAGACAGCGGTCGGCCATCAGTTCTCAGCCTACTACGAGAGCGCAGAGCCCCGTCTCCCCATGCTTTACTGCTGGGCAGTGAACAACTTCAAATTCTCAGCCTTCCAGCGCATAGCGGCATAAATTCGGTTGCGGCCGCTGGGGTGATCGAAGAAAATCCACTCCTCGATGGGGCCAGGACTCATCTTGCGGTATTCGCCGAGATGAATGTCCGCCTGGGCCTCGCCATCGGGCTGACGACTCGTGTTCAGACCGTACATGTCGGCTTCGTATTCCAGAGTACGGCCGAAGGTTTTCATGACGGGAGTGATGGCGAAAATAAACACGAGGGCCAACAGCACCACGAGCGGAAGAACAGCCGTGTCGCCCACGCCGCGAATCTGCCACTTCTCGCCCCAGCGCTGGAGCGTCCAGTCGAGTGCCCAGCGCAAGTAGGCAAAGGCCAGCACCGTGACGATCAGCCCAAACGTAATGATCTTGTAGATGTGGTTCATGACGTAGTGCCCCATCTCGTGTCCCATGACGGCCTGAATTTCTTCCGGCGATCCGCGGCGCAGGAGGTTGTCGTTGAGAGTGATGCGCATGGTATTCGCGAAGCCGCTGACGTTGGCGCTCATCCTTGTCGTCTGCCGCGACGCATCGATCTCGTACACGTCTTTGGCGGGGATTCCATTGGCCCGCGCCATGCTCAGGATGGGATCGATAATCTTCGGATCGTCGAGACGTGTGACCTTGTTGAAGATGGGAACAAGGTAGACCGGCTCAATCAGCGATGTGAAGATCAAGAACAGGATGGTTACAACCGCACCCCATATCCACCAAGTTTTCGGGAGGCGCCGCACAACGCCGAACAGCAGCATCGCCAGCACGCCGCCCAGCACCAGGTTTACCGCCAGAAGCTTCATCTGATCTCCCATCCACGGGCCAAAGGTTTGCGTGGCGAGTCCGTATTTGTGTTCGCGAAAATAATCTTCGTAAACGGTGAGCGGGAAAATGAGGACGCTGGTGAGAACGAGGTATTGCAACCAATACACGAACGTATGCACCGGTTTGAAGCGAGTGACCCGCTCCGCCAGATCGCGCATACGGGCGGACCAACGCAGATTCAGCAATAGCAGCGCGACCACGGCGCCATATAGAAAGTCCCAAAGAATCAGCCAGTAGCCGCCTTCGAAATAGGCATCGGAACGGGCTGTCTTGCTAGGAGGAATCTGCGCGAGGTAAGCATTGGTGGCCGCGGTGGCATCGAAGTGTGACGAGGCCTGCGCTTCCGCGGGAACCTGGATCACGGATGGCATCTGGTTGTCGGCAGGCGGTTGGGCGAGCGCGGGAGTTGTGCCGAGAGCTGCGCAGAAACAAATCAAGCAAAAGAGCGCTGTCGCCAGGGATGTTCTTGAGGGCATGTTAATTCTGTCTCCGGAAAAGCAGTGGCCGATTGGAGTGTATAAGGAATCCGGCTAATGGGAGTTCAATTTGAGTGGGCGCAGGAACCCGTCGCTGGGGCGTTCATGTGAGGGCACGCGGGCGGGGGCGCCCGCGCCACGCGATTTACGGTCGCGTTTTGGCGATTTCGGGGACAGCCGCGTCGAAGGTGCGCTTGGGCTGTTGCGCGCCGAGATGGTACTTGGTCAGTCCTTCTTTCAGGAACTCGAAGCTTTCTTCCGGCGAATCGGACATCCTGAATAGTTCGAGGTCTTCCAGCGCGATCATGCCAGCGTCGGCCATGGCTTCGAAATTGATGATCTTCTTCCAGTACTCGCTGCCATACATGACGATGACAATTTTCTTGGCCAGCTTCTCCGTCTGGGCGAGGGTGAGGATCTCAAAAAATTCGTCGAGCGTACCGAAACCTCCGGGAAAGATCACCAGCGCCTTGGCCAGGTACGCGAACCAGAACTTCCGCATGAAAAAATAATGGAACTCGAAGTTGAGCGACGGAGTGATGTACTGATTCGGATTCTGCTCAAAGGGCAAGGCGATATTGAGGCCGATGGTTTTTCCGCCCGCTTCGTGGGCGCCGAGATTGGCGGCTTCCATGATGCCCGGGCCGCCACCGGTGGTGACGACGAAGCGGTGGCGTTTGGCGGGGATCTGGAGGGACCATTCGGTCAACAGGCGGGCCAGCCGGCGCGCGTCTTCGTAATAGCGAGCCATGTCAACGGCGGCCTCGGCGCGCTTCATATCCTGCGCTTGCTGGGTGGGGGAGACGCGAGAGCCGTTGCCGCGGATTTCGTTCAGCCGGTCGCTGGCGCTGTCGTGGCTATGGATGCGGGCGGAGCCGAAGAAGACGACCGTGTCCTGAATCTGTTCGCGGCGGAAGCGCGAGAGCGGCTCGCTATACTCTGACAGCAGGCGCAAAATTCTGCCGTCAGGACTGTTGAGAAACGGTTCGTTCTGATAGGCGAGGGGAGCGGATTTGAGCTTTTGATCAGTCATATAAGTATTGAGACATTAAATCATTGAGGTATTGAGTCATTGAGAAATCGAATCATTGGGCGGTGGGGTTAATGATTCAATGACTCAATCATTCAATGTCTCAATTGTTTATTCCTCTTCCCGATATTGAATGGCCTCCCAGAACCCGATCCACACATTGATCACGCCCAGGCCGGTCGAGACGCCGCGCGCGAACCCGCTCGCTACCACGGCGCGCAGCTGCGGGTACGGCAGGAGCAGCGGGTTGTCGGACCACTCCGGACGCCAGGGCAGGATCATGAGCATGACCCCAAGCGTTGCGCACAAGAACACGAACAGAAGCACGCCGACGCGACGGAGCCACACACGCGCGACCGAAGGCGAGGGTCTTGGAATGGAGACTGGCACCAGCGCTGGTACGGGAACGACCGGGGCACATGCTTCGGCTGGGGGTTTGAGTTCCCCGACACTGGTGGAGTTGCTGGCAAAGGGTAGCTTGGGATCGGAAATCATTGCACGCGTCGTTATTAGTTAGGCCGTGGGGTGGGCGCGGGATCCAGTGGCATCCGCCGCGCAAATTTCGAACCCACTGGGTGCATTCTACGACTTCAGTGCCTGAATGCGCTCGGCCACGTCGCGATAATCGATATTCGAACCGTACACGCTGGTGAAATGACGCAGGGCGGCAGGCTTGTCCATGGCAGTTTCGCAGGCCGAGCCCAGTTCATAGTTAATGGCCAGGCGCGCCTCGTCGTCGAGTCCCGGGATGTTAAGGGCCTTTTCATACCAGCGGATGGCGGCGTCAGGGACTCCTTTATCGAGGAAGCACTGGGCCAGCCAGGTGTAGGTCTGGACGGGCTGCGAGAATGCTTTGCCGCGCTCAATCGAGTTGCAAACTTTCTGCAATTCGGCGATGGCTTCGTCGAGCAGGCCCATTTCGCGGAAGGCAACGCCCAGATTGTAATGGGTTTCCGGATCGTCATCGCCGGCGGCAACGTCTTCTTCCAGTTCCTGTTTCAGCTCGCCGAACATCTCCGAAAGATCGACGCTGTCGGAGGCATGCATGGCTTGCGCACCAGCGCCCAAGGGGCGCACGGCAGCGGAGCTGTAGCTCATGGCAGGTTTAACTTGTGCAGGAGCGGCGGCGGTTGCGGCGCCTCCAGCCGATGCTGCTATCGCGGGCATGGTCGGCGCAGCCGGAGTTTTAATTTCGATGTTTGCCACCGGCTCGGGTTCCGGCTCGCGCTTTCGGGGGACGGACGTTGCCGCGGGGCGCTTCGGCGCTGGCGCGGCCGGCCGACCCGGCAAAGGTTGAGCTGCCGGTGGCCGCGCTGCCGGTGACTGGATTGCGGGCGAACGAGTTGCAGGAGGCTCGGGCGCGGGCGGCGCCTGCGGGAAGGCATCGCCGAGCGAAGCTTCCAGATCTGCCACCAGCGCGGTCAGGTCGTTGGCCTCCGCATGTACGGGCTCTGAGTGAGCGGGTTCTGGGTACGCCGGTTCAGGTTCTGGCGCCAATTTCGCTGGCGGCGCGCTGCGGATCTCGTGGTCGTAACCACCCATCAAGTCGGCGGATGCGGCGATTTCGGGCCCGTCCGGAGATTCCATTGCAACTTCGAATTCCGCGGGTTGGTCGGCGTTGATTTCGTCAGCATTGATCTCGTCGGCGTTGATCTCCGCCATCTCCGATTCCGGCTCGGCTGCCGGCTGGCTGGCGGATTCGACGGCGGCGCGCAACGGATCGAGAATGCGGGCATCGCTGGTCAGGGATTCGAGCTTCTCGATCCCGGTGCGCGCCTGGTCCGTCATGAAGTGCTCGAGGTAGAAGCGGATTTCTTCGACTGTCTCGGCGATTTCGGGATTGCTGGAAGCATCGGCATCGGGTTGAGCTTCGGCTTCGACGGTAGCCGACAGTTCAGCGGCCGGCGCAGTCTCGTCAACGGAGAGGGAGTGCTCCCACTCAGAAGAAAGGTCGTGCGGGTCGGAGGGCGGGTGTATGGGCAATTCCGGGACGGCGAATTCCGGATGCGCGGGCGGAGCAATTTCGTGACCGGCCGCGGTGGGCGGAGCCATCGGCCAGGGCGCGGACGGAACCGCAGCGGCAGCGCCGGCAGCGGTCCGGGCAGCGACCGGTGGAGCAGCGACTGGAGGAGTAGCAGGCGCAGGAGTAACCATCGGCGGACCGACCGTCGATGACGCGGAAGTGAATGTGGCCGGCAACGGAACAGTGGTTTCGGCGCTCTGTTCGTAGCGCGCGGCCAATTCTCCATAGCGCACGGCTTCATCAGGGTAGCCCGCATCGTGGTACACACCTTCCAGTGTGCGGCAGCAAACGGCAGCTTCGGTAAAGCGCTGGAAGCGGGTATGGAGAGCGGCCAGGCGCTGGTTCAGGCGCGCGTCGCGCGGTGCCTGAGGCAAAGCGCCCAGCAGCGGGACAATCGCCTTGTCGGGCAGATTGTAAGAGAGGAACAGGTCAGCATCGGTGACCGCCGAGCGTACTGCGATCGCGATGTGATCGGGATAAGACTGATCGATGACCGGTGCAGTCGCTTCCAACTCCTCGACGATAACCGCCCCTTCTTCGGCGGTGATCCCGGCGGCGGGCGCAACTCCCTCCATGCGCTCCACCACCTGCTGATAGTTCTGCATGTGCAACTGGTTCTGAGGCTCGGTGGTAGCTAGCGCCTGGTAGAGGTCGCGAGCGCGGGCCAGGTTTCCGTCCTTGACGGAGGTGTGAGCCAGAAGCTCGGTGACTTCGTTGACGTGGGTGGTGTCACCGGCCTTGTTCAGCAGCGCCATGAGCGCGTCGAGCGCGCCCGCATCGTCGCGCACATGACTGATCATGCTATGCAGGCTGCTCAGCAATTTGGTCGAGTCCGTCGCCAACAGGTGGTCGGCATGCCGGGTATAAACGTCGAGTGCTTCGTGATACTGGCCGAGGCGCGTGGAACCCTCCGCCATCAAAAACAGCCCTTCGGGATCGTTGTGCACCGCGAGCAGCTTTTCGGCGATGGGGCCGGCCTTGGGCAGCGCTCCCACCTGCAGGTACGCCTTCAGCAGATCGCGCAAACCTTCGGGATGAGAATCGAGGTCGGGAACCTTCTCCAAATACTCGATGGCGTGCTTGGGATCGTCACTCTCGACGGCGGCCCGGCCGCGCAGCAGCAGAACATAACTGTTGCCGGGATCGAGGACCAGCATCCGTCTCAGAATATCTTCAGCGGCGGTAAGTGAACCACGAGCGCGCAACGATTCAGCGGCGGCGCTGAAAATCTCCCACGCCTCTTTCTTTTTTCCGAGCCGGACGTAAACCTCGGCGAGCTTGACTCGCATGGGCACATTTTCCGGGTCCATTTCGAGGACCTTGCGGAAAAGGCGAACCGCCTGTTCGAGGTCGCCATTCTTCATGAAGTCTTCGGCGACTTGCAAGTACTGGGCGCGGGCGTCGTTGAACAACCCTTGCTGGGTATAGAGTTCCGCCAGTTTCAGAGAAGAATCCATGCTCGGTTGGAGCTTGGTGATCTTCTTGTACATGGCGATACCCTTGACGGTGAAGCCCTGCGCGGCATAGGCATCGCCAACCGTCTTGAAGCACTCAATGGCTTTGGCGCTGTCGCCGATACGCGCATAGAGATCGCCGATGGTGTTGTTGACGGTAAGATCGTTGGCGTCGTGCTTCAGAACCTTGTCGTACTCAGCAATGGCGTTCTGCAGCTTGCCCTGCTGGACAAACTTTTCCGCGGCGCTGAGAACCTTCTGTTTGTTAAAGCCAAAACCAAACGCCATAGGATGTGCGGACTCCAGCCTTTTCCCCGCCGAACGCCCGCGATTTCCGCCAGCGTTGCCGAACGGGCCGAACCTCGCCGGGGATTCCCAGGCGAGACACCGCAAACCGCGCAGGGGGATCGCGGAGTAAGGTAATTGTAAGGCCGGGTACCCGGGTTCCGATGGTTACCGACGATTACCGGGGGTTACCGAAAGGGCGTGTACGTCCGGGTTACGGAAAAAACCCGCTTCCCCCTGCCAGAATGGGAGCGAGGAATGGCAGCCAGGATGCCCCCTGCTCCCCTCAATGGTGTATTCTGCTACCCTTGTATTCTCGTTTTGCAATGGGGAACGCCCTTGCGCTCACCGAAAAAGACCTCGCCCCCGCCCGCCAAAGCAGATCCTACAGTAGATCTCTATGACAAGCTCATCGCGACTCATCCCGAAATCGAACGCAAGGGCGCGGCCAACCCCTACACTTCCCTGAACGGCAACATGTTTACGCTGCTGCATGATTCTCGCCGCTTGGCCATCCGGCTTCCCGAGGACAAGCGCGAGGAATTCCTAAAAAAATACAAGACCACACTATTTAAGGCGTACGGAGTTGTCATGAAGGAATACGTGGCGGTGCCCGTCGCTTTGTTGAAGAATACGAAAGAGCTCCAGAAGTATTTGGAATTAAGCTTCGACTACGTGAGGACCTTAAAGCCCAAACCAACAAAGAAAAAGTCCTGACCATGTGGAGCCTAGGCTCGGATTGACTGGCGGCCTTTCCAGCGCTCCCGAACTCCCGCTAGAAACTTCGCCTTGTCCGCTCGCATTTGCTGGACGAGTTCTTGATTACCGGTCTTTTCGTGCCCCGCTGCCCAGAGAACCATTTCCGTCAATACTGGCGCCAGGGCGATTCCTTTCGCGGTCAGCGAGTAAATCATCTTCCGCCCATCCGCGGGGTCCGCTTCGGTGGTGAGGATTCCATGAGCGACCAGCTTCCGCAGTCGATCCGCCAGAATGTTGGTCGCAATTCCTTCATAGCACTCCATGAATTCCTTGTAGGTGCGAAAGCCAAGCAGCATCATGTCGCGGACGATCAACAGCGACCAGCGGTCCCCCAGCATCTCTACCGAAGCGTTCAGTGGACATTCCGACCGCCGCTCTGGTCCGGACTTCTTCCGTGATGTTCTAGGCATTCTTCTTATCTTAAATTTATTACTTGCATTTCGCAAGTTACGTTTGCTATTTTCACCGAAGCAAATTTCTGAATTCCGAACCGGAGGAACGACCATGCAAGTGAATCCTTACCTTTTTTTCAGCGGCCAATGCGAAGCGGCGTTCAAGTTCTACGAGAAATTGCTGGGCGGCAAAATCGAGGTCATGATTACCCACGAAGGCACGCCCGCAGCGGACCACGTGCCCGCGGAATGGCGCAGCAAAATCATGCACGCGCGCCTGGTGCTCGGCGACCAGATCCTGATGGGTAGCGACGCCCCGCCGGATCGCCAGCAGAAACCACAAAGAAGCTCTCGGCGGGCGGGACAGAGCTGCAATGCGCCTGGCTGAAAGACAAATTTGGCGTATCGTGGCAGATCGTTCCCAGGGCTTTGCGCGAACTGATGCAGGACAAAGACCCGGTAAAATCGCAAAGGGTTTTCAAAGCTATGTTGCAAATGACCAAGATTGACATCGAAGGCTTGAAACGAGCTTATCGGGGTGAGTGAAAATAAGGTGAATGAAACGAAAAGAAGGAGCGCGGAATGAGCAAAGTACGAGTTTTGGCCGGTACACGCAAAGGCGCTTTCATTCTGGAGTCAGACGGCAAGCGCGAAAAATGGGATGTCAGCGGCCCCCACTTCGCGGGCTGGGAGATGTATCACCTGAAAGGATCGCCCGCCGATCCCAATCGCATATACGCTTCGCAGACCAGCGGATGGTTCGGACAGATGATTCAGCGCTCAGACGACGGCGGCAAGACGTGGCACCAGCCCGGGACGCCGCCCGGGGAGCCGCCCGCGCCAGGTCCGCCGAAAGCCGCAAGCAACAAGTTCGTCTACGACGCGTCCGCGGAAACCGGCAAGCCGCTCACCACTCATCAGTGGTACGACGGCACGCAGCATCCCTGGGAATTTAAACGCGTGTGGCATCTGGAACCGTCGCTCACCGATCCCGATACGGTCTATGCTGGAGTGGAAGATGCCGCCTTGTTCCGCTCGACCGATGGTGGCCAGAACTGGCAGGAATTCGCCGGACTGCGCGGCCACGGCACCGGTCCTAAATGGCAGCCGGGCGCGGGCGGCATGTGCCTGCACACCATCATTCTCGATCCCAGCAACCCGAACCGAATCTTTATCGCCATCTCCGCGGCGGGCGCGTTTCGCACCGACGACGGCGGCAAGACATGGCGGCCGATCAACAAGGGGCTCTATTCGCAATACATTCCCGACCCGAGAGCCGAGATCGGACACTGCGTTCACCACGTTGCGATGAATCCGTCGCGTCCGAACGTGCTCTTCATGCAGAAACACTGGGACGTTATGCGCAGCAACGACGCAGGCGACAATTGGCAGGAGATCAGCGGCGACCTGCCGACCGACTTCGGCTTCGTAATCGACGTGCACGCCCACGAGCCGGAGACGATCTACGTCGTCCCCATCAAGAGCGACTCGGAGCACTTTGTTCCGGATGGAAAGCTGCGCGTGTTCCGCAGCCGCACCGGCGGAAACGAGTGGGAGGCGCTGACCAAAGGTCTGCCGCAGAGCAATTGCTACGTCAACGTGTTGCGCGACGCGATGGCCGTCGATTCGCTCGACAAGTGCGGCGTGTATTTCGGCACCAGCGGCGGACAAGTGTACGCCTCCGCCGATGCGGGAGACAGCTGGGCCCCGATTGTCCGCGATCTTCCGGCGGTGCTTTCGGTGGAGGTGCAGACGCTGGCGTAGTTCACGCGACAGATCAAACTGCCATGATCCGAGTCATACTCCCGCACCATCTGCGAACACTGGCGCAAGTTCACGGCGAGGTGGAGCTCGAAGTCGAGGGCCCGGTCACACAGCGTTCGGTCCTCGACGCGCTCGAGTCTCGCTATCCGATGCTGCGCGGAACCATCCGCGACCAAGTCACGTTACAGCGGCGGCCGTTCTTGCGCTTCTTTGCTTGTGAGGAAGATTTGACCCATGAGCCGCCGGACGCCCCGTTGCCCGATGCAGTCCGGTCCGGGGCGGAGCCGCTGATCATCTTAGGCGCAATTGCCGGCGGCTAGGCGCGAGCATTCGTTACACTTCCAACAATTCGCTTCTTACTTCTGCGCTCCAACTTCTGACTTCCCCCGCTTCTCTATCGAGACAAACTCCCTCGTCTCATGCCCGGTCCAGATCTGGCGCGGGCGCGCGATCTTCTGCTCGGGGTCGTTCAGCATTTCCTGCCATTGTGCCAGCCAGCCGACGGTGCGCGGAATCGCGAACAGAACGGTAAACATCTCCGGTTTGAAGCCCATCGCCTGGTACATGATGCCGGAATAGAAGTCCACGTTCGGATAGAGCTTACGCTGCACGAAATACTCGTCTTCCAGCGCGATGCGCTCGAGTTCCAGGGCAATCTCAAGCTTGGCATTGCGTCCGGTAACTTCGAACAATTGATCGGCCGCCCACTTGATGATCTTGGCCCGCGGATCGTAGTTCTTGTAGACGCGGTGCCCAAAGCCCATCAGCTTGCCTTTGCCTTCCTTGATCTTCTTGATGTAGGCGGGGATGTGGTCCTTGGAACCGATTTCGTCCAGCATGTGCAGCACTTCTTCGTTCGCTCCGCCGTGCAGGGGACCGGAGAGAGCGGCGGCAGCGGCGGCCGTGGCCAGATAGGGGTCGCTCTGGGAACTGCCGACCGCTCTCATGGCGTTCGTGCTGCAGTTCTGCTCGTGGTCGGCGTGCAGAATAAAGAGGATGTCGAGCGCCCGCGCAATCACCGGATTGGCCAGATACTTCGGCTCGACCATCCTCCACAGCATATTCATGAAGTTCTCGGTGTAGGTGAGGTCGTTGTCAGGATAGATGTACGGGAACTCGACCATGTGGCGATACGACATGGCCGCGATGGAGGGCATCTTGCCAATCAGGCGCTTGATCTGGTGCATCCGGTTCTCGGGATCGTGAACGTTCTTCGATTCCGGATAGACCGTGGAGAGCGCCGCCACCGTGCTTACCAGCATAGCCATGGGGTGCGCATTGTAGCGGAAGCCTTCCATGAACTTCTTGGTGGTTTCATGGAGCATGGTGTGGTGGGTGATGTCATTCACCCAATTCTTCAATTCACTGGCGTTGGGCAGTTCGCCGAACAGAAGCAAGTAGGCGACTTCGAGAAAAGTACAATGTTGGGCGAGAACGTCGATGGGATAGCCGCGGTAACGCAGGATCCCCTTATCGCCGTCGATGTAGGTGATCGCGCTCCGGCAGGAAGCGGTATTCATGAAAGCGGGGTCATAGGTCATCAAGCCGAAATCTTCGGGGCCGGTTTTTATCTTGCGCAGATCCATCGCGCGGATGGTGCCGTTTTCGACGGGAAGGGTGTAGCTCTGCCCGGTACGGTTGTCGGTGATGGTTACGGTATCTTGCGGCATTCAAACCCTCCTGAAAACAATAGCCAGCGAAAGAATATAGCGCGGGACGAAGATCCCCCGCAGCAATAGCATCGACAGTATCGACCGCCGGTACTGGGCGCTGTGATCTAGCGCACAGAGGAGCGTTCACCGATCACCACAGCAACCCAAAGTAATGCTACCAGCACCGGGCGCGGATTGCGTAGTGGGTAGCGTTTTCCGACTATTGGCAATTGCACGGGCGAGCGTGTAGGGTGTGAAAACGCCGGGATCGCAGCCGTCCCCGCGTGGAGGCAAGTCGAAACCATGACCTGGATTCGTACCATTCCGCTTTCAGAAGCCAACGAAGAACTGCGGCAGGCGATGGAAGGACAGAAGGCGCTTTATCCGCAGGAGTACGCCGTTCCCATCCATCCCGCTGCTGGCGGCGGCTCGCTGATCGTCGCCTCGCATTCTTTGATTCCGCAGGCGCTTAAGCATGCGTTCTCGACCTTCGGCGCGCTGATGTCCCCCGATCTGCCGCTCCAGCGGCGTCAACACGAGATGATCGCCACCATGGTCTCGGTGACCAACCGGTGCGTGTATTGAATCGAGTCCCACGCAGAGTTTCTGCGTCGCGTCACCTTGGATAAGGAACTGGTAGAAGCGCTGGAACGCGACTACACCACCGCGCCCATCACGCCGCAGGAACGGGTAATGGTCGACTACGTCGTGAAACTCACCAAGGACGCGACCAAGGTCTGGAAAGACGATCACGAGAAATTACGGGCCGCGGGCTTCGACGATCAGGCCATCCTGCAGATCACGCTGATTGCATCGTGGTTCAACTACATTAACCGCGTCGCCGACGCGCTGGGGGTAGGGCGGGAAGGGTAATTTCTGTTGAAGCGCGGCTTGAAGCGTCTGCCGGCGCATCTCACTCGTTGGCCACCCGCCGGTGCGGCTTCACTATGAGGCAGCGCGCAAAGATGGCCGATACCTGCGTAATCTCCTCTTCATTCAGCCGAATGGCGCTGCCCAGTTTCTTCAATGCCGCATTCAGAGCGGCAGGCTGTGGCCCCGTCAATTCCAGGACTTGCTGCCACTCCCTGGCAACTGGAATGCGCTCGTCGGTTTCGGCGTCTTCGCAAAACTGATCGGCAGCTTCCGGAGGAGTTCCGTACTCGTCGGCGACATCCTCATGGAAGTAACCGCGCAGAAAGGTATGCAGCGCGGGAAAGTTAGCGGCGGTGAATTCCGGCTTCGAGTTCATGAGCGACACTCCGGATAAGAAGTCAAAACATGGTAATCGGCTGCTAGCGCCAGTCATTCCTGAGTTCGGGCGCTGTAAAGTTCTGTGAATTGTGCTACTAAACAGGGTGTGCGGGCAAGTGTGCTGGATTCGCTGGACGACTTCGAGCGCTGGGGAGACGAGTGCGCATACGTGTTTCCGCGAGGATACCGGCGTGAACGCTGGAGCTATCAGCGCGTGGCTGGAGTGGCGTATCAGTTTGCCCGCGAACTCGGGGCGCGCAACATCGGCAGGGGAGATGCGGTGCTGTTGTGGAGTCCGAATTGTGCCGAGTGGGTAGCGGCGTTCCTTGGATGCGCACTTTGCGGGGTCATTGCCGTTCCCGTTGATGATGGCGCCAGCCCCGATTTTGCGCGTCGCATCAGCGCGCAGGTGCGCACAAAGCTGGTGCTGTGTCCGCGCGAGCGGGCTGCGGTTTTTGAAGGAATCGCAACGATAGATCCCGCCGAGCTGACACCGGCAGTCGCTCAACGTCCGGCCGAACGCTTTCATCCCTCGCCGATTCAGCCTTCCGACACGCTGGAGATTGTTTTCACCTCCGGCACTACGGCCGAGCCCAAAGGAGTAGTGCTCACCCACGCCAACGTGGTCGGCAACCTCGTTCCGATCGAAACCGAGATGAGAAAGTATTTGAAGTACGAACGGCTGGTGCATCCGATTCGCTTCCTGAATCTGCTGCCGCTGAGCCACGTCTTCGGCCAATTTCTGGGAATTTTTCTTCCCCCACTGCTGGGCGCCACGGTTGTGTTCGAGAACACATTCAATCCGACGGAGGTCATGGCGACGATCCGCCGGGAGCGCGTATCGGTGCTGGTGGCCGTCCCGCGCATGATCGAGTCGCTGAAGCAGAAGATCGAACGCGATCTTGACGAAGGTTTCGCGGGCTCGCGTGGTGGCGGGGCGGAGCCTGCCCTGAGCGGAGCCGAAGGGCCCCACCAGGACGGGGCAGAGCCCCGTCACCACACGAGCATTGGAAATGATTTTGCTGCTCGTTACGCTGCTGCCGCGAACCAACACTTTCTGCGCCGCTGGTGGACCTTCCGCGACCTGCGCCGCCAGTTCGGATGGAAGTTCTGGGCCATGATCAGCGGCGGCGCCGCCCTCGATCGCGAGACCGAGGAATTCTGGCATCGCCTGGGATATGCCGTTGTCCAAGGGTACGGCTTGACCGAAACCACTTCGCTGATCAGCTTGAACCATCCCTTCCACACCAGCCGCGGCTCCATCGGCAAGGTGCTGCCGGGGCGCGAAATCAAGCTGGCGGAAGACGGAGAAATTCTGGTGCGCGGCAGCGGCGTGGCCAGCGGCTACTGGGACGGCCGCGAACTGCAACCGGTGGCCAACAATGAAGGCTGGTATGGCACCGGCGACCTGGGCACGCTCGATGAGCAAGGCAATCTTTTTTTCAAGGGCCGCAAAAAGGAAGTGATCGTCACGCCCGCGGGCATGAACATTTATCCCGAGGACCTGGAAGCGGCGTTACGAGGCCAGAAAGAGGTGCGGGATTGCGTGGTCGTCGGACTGGAGCGCGGCGGGAACGCCGAGCCGTGTGCCGTGCTGATTCTGCGCGATCGCGCCCCGGACGCGTCCGCGATGGCCGCGCAGGGGGTCGTCCAGCGTGCCAATGAAACGCTGGCTGAATATCAGCGCATGCGCACCTGGTTCGTCTGGCCGGACGAAGATTTCCCCCGCAGTGCCACACAGAAACCGCGCCGCAACGTGATTCGCGATGCGGTTGAGGCTGGGCACCGCGGAGAATCGGTCGCGAACGCAGCCGCAAGCAGCCCGCTCGCCGAACTGCTGACGCGAATCACCGGCCGCGCGCAGACCTTAGCGCCGGACGCAAACCTCGAAGGCGGCTTGGGGTTAAGCTCTCTAGAACGAGTCGAGTTGCTCGGTGCCCTCGAAGACCGCTATCAGCTTAATCTGAGTGAAACAGACTTCGAAACCAGGTTCGCGAATGCAGCAACTGTCGGCGACCTGGAAAAACTGCTTCAGGGCGAACCAGGCGCTCACAAGCCTCATGATTCAGAACTGCACTATCGTGGTTTTCACTATCCCCGCTGGGCTCTGCGCTGGCCAGCCACGTGGCTGCGCCTGGCGTCGCATTATCTGCTGGCGCGCCCGGCAGTGTACCTTCTGGGATGGCCTCGCGTGACCGGGCGTGAAAACCTGCGCGGCGTTCGCGGGCCGCTGCTGGTCATTTCAAACCACCTTGCCGACGTCGATGTCGGCCTTATCCAGTTCGCGCTGCCCGCCCGCATCCGCCACAAATTGGCGACCGCAACCCGCGGCGAGGCGCTCGAACTGTTGCGGTCGCCCGGCTCGGATCGCATGTGGTTCGCCCGGACTTATGATCGCCTGGGGTGGACGCTTGGCGTCGCCCTGCTGAACCTTTTCCCGCTGCCGCGCCGGTCCGGCTTCCGCAAAAGCTTCGCCTATGCCGGAGAAGCCGTCGATCGCGGCTACAGCGTGTTGGTATTTCCGGAGGGCAAGCACACCGAGGACGGCAAACTCTGCCCGTTTCGCACGGGAATCGGCCTGCTCGCCAACAATCTGCGCATCCCCATCCTGCCGCTTCGGATTGATGGCCTGTTTGAGATCAAGCAGACCGGGAAGAAGTTTGCAGCGCCCGGAAGGATTCAAGTGCGTATCGGCAAGCCGGTGCAGTTTGCGCCAGGAACCGACCCCGAGGAAATCGCGCAGGCCCTGCAAAGGGCGGTTGAGGACCTCTAAAATACAAAAGGCCGGGCAGTTGGCCCGGCGCTTCGTACTGAGAAACTGTCAATCGCTGAGTTGAGCTAGATCAGTTTCCCGTTAACCTCGTTTTACGTATGTATTAAGCGTATCGCGTTGAGCGTGTCGCGGAAAAAACCTCACATCACCTGCGCGAGGCCTTCCAGTTCGCGCTCCAGCACCGGCAAAGAACAGCCCGCCATTTCCACTCGCCCGGCAGCGTCGATCGCTTCGGTCTGCGAAACGCCATAGCCGCGCCCCATCAGGAAAACCTGCAGCAGTTCCGCTGCTTCACGGGAATCCACCATGCCACCCTGGATCAGGTCGTTGCGCAACGCGCATAGTTCCGTCACCGTAAATCTTTCTTTCGCGGCCATTCTCACCTGCGACCCCCTGCCAGTTGCTTATATTAGACTCATCGGCAACTTGCTTAGATACATGCAATCGTAATGCCGGAACTTTGGTACTCCCTTCAGAGGCGGCTTTTCCGATCCTTAAGTCGTTAGAACCCAAGATTTTGCAAAAGGTTGCGGGGATATTGCCGGCGGGCGAGCGGAAGACATAACAACCGCTCCTGTCGCCAGAATGACACTAAGTGTCGTTTCGGCGCGGGAGAAAACCGAACTTTGTCGGTTGCGGTTCAGGCCGGGTCGATGGTAGCGGCGTCCACCAGCATAATCGGGATATTGTCCTGAATAGGGTACACGCGGCGGCATACGCCGCATTTCAGACTTGCCCCGTTCGCGCTCAGGACCACCGGCTTCTTGCAAACCGGGCAGACCAGCAGGTCAAGCAGATCTTGGGAAATCATGGCCAGATCATTGTAATGCTGCACGCCGCCGCGCGGGAATCTTCAAAAGCAACTTCTTTACCACCGGGGGCACAGGGGAACACAGGGGAGTCCGATGGGATAGAATCGCCTTTCAATTTACTGCACGCGGCAGCGAGGTGGGATGGCAGCCAGGATTCTCGACGGTACCAAATTAGCCGGTGAAATCCGCGCGGAAGTTGCTGCCCAGGCGAAAGCCCTGGCATTATCGGGAGTGCGTCCCGGTCTCGCCGTGGTGCTGGTCGGGCATAACCCCGCGTCGGAGGTCTACGTTCGCGGCAAGGTCAAGAGCTCGGAAGAGGTCGGCCTTTACAGCGAACAACACACTCCCGCCGAAGGCGCGACCACCGAAGAACTGCTCGCCCTGATCGCGGACCTGAACCGCCGCGACGAGATCGATGGAATCCTGGTGCAGTTGCCCCTGCCCGCGCACGTCGATTCGAAGAAAGTTCTGCTGGCGGTCGATCCTGCGAAAGACGTTGACGGATTCCATCCCATGAACGTGGGTTACCTTTCCACGCAGCGTCCCGGCCTGGTGCCCTGCACGCCGGCTGGCGTCATGGAAATTCTTAAGCGCAGCCAGATTCCAATCGCCGGGCAGGAAGCCGTGGTCGTCGGGCGCAGCGACATTGTGGGCAAGCCGGTGGCAATGCTCTTACTGAATCAGAACGCGACCGTCACCGTCTGCCACTCGAAGACGCGCGATCTGCCCGAAGTCTGTCATCGCGCCGATATCCTGGTGGCGGCGATTGGCCGCGCCGGCATGGTCACTCGCGACTACGTGAAGCCCGGAGCCACCGTGATCGATGTCGGCATCAATCGGATCACCGACCGAAAAGAATTCGACCGCCTGTTCCCCGGCAACAAAAAGCGCGAAGAAGCTTTCGTGGCCAAAGGCTCAACCCTGGTGGGCGACGTCCATCCCGAGGTGGCGGAGATCGCGGGCGCGATCACGCCCGTGCCCGGAGGCGTGGGCCCGCTGACCATCGCCATGCTGATGGCCAACACGGTAAAAGCCGCGATGTTAAGGCGTGGGATTAAGCATCCCGAATTGACCCGGGTCTAGCAAAGCGCGGAGGCACGAGGATCAGTATCAGGGCATCGCTTTGGCGATGCCACAATTCTTCGAAATCAGAAGCCCCTTTAGGGGCGGCAACCGTGAGCATCCATTGCTAAAACTCGGACTCACCGGCGGTATCGCGAGCGGCAAGTCCGTTGTCGGCGAGATGTTTGTCCAGCTCGGCGCACACCTGATTCAATCAGATGTCGTCGCGCGCGCACTCATGGATCCCGGCCGCCCGGTCTATGAGGAAGTCGTCCGCCGCTTCGGCCGCGAAATCCTGAATCCCGACGGAAGCGTCAACCGTTCCCGGCTGGCCGAAGCCGCGTTCGGCAAGCCCGGAGGCCCGCCCCCGCGGGTGCAGGAACTGAACGAAATTGTTCATCCGGCCGTGATCGCGCACGAAAACGAATGGATGGAAGAGATCGGGCAGCGCGATCCGAACGCTATCGCTATGGTCGAAGCGGCACTGATCCTCGAAGCGGCCGCCGCCAGCCGTTTCGACCGTTTGATCGTGGTGACGTGCCATCCCGACCAGCGCATTCTTCGGTTTGCCCGCCGCCTGGGAATTTCGGAAGACGCGGCGCGCGCCGAAGTAACTCGCCGCATGGCAGCGCAAATCCCCGACGAGAAAAAAATCAAAGCCGCCGATTTCGTAATCGACAACTCCGGATCGCTCGATGACACCGAGCAGCAGGTGAAGCAAGTTTTCGCCGCGCTGCGCCTGGGGCACAAGAAGCTTTCTTAGTTCGCCCCGCGCTTAGGCATGACCAGCCATTGCAGAATCGAACTCACCACGCTCAGCACGATGGCGCCGATAAAAGCCGCCACGAAGCTACGCACATGGAATCCGGACACGAACGTCGCCGCCAGTTCCAGCATGAGCGCGTTGATCACGAACCAGAACAGGCCGAGGGTTAGAATCGTCAGCGGGAAGGTAATGACCTTGAGCAGCACGCCGAGCGTCGCGTTGATCAGGCCTATGACCAGGGCCGCGATTAAGGCCGCTGTCGGGCCGCTTACGCTGATGCCCGGCACCACGTGGGCCACGATCCAGACCGCCACGGCGCTTAAAATCCAATGGAGCAAAAGACGCACGATAAGCCTCCTTCAAGGCACGATTGACCAAGTACTGATTGGACACTATATAACGTGAAACCGGCTCAGAAAACCGGGGTCAGCAAAATGCCACCGAAGACCAACGCCGTCCGTCTGCTCGACCAGATGGGAATCCACTACGAGCTGCGCGAATACGAAGTGGATCCCGACGACCTGGCCGCGGAAACGGTTGCCGCCAAGATCGGGTTGCCGCCGGAGCAGGTTTTCAAGACGCTGGTGGCGCGCCCCGACCGCAGCAAAGATCGCAACAAAGACCGCAACGGAATTGTTATGGCGGTGATCCCGGGCGATCAGGAGCTGAACCTAAAGGCGCTGGCGGCCGCGGCGGGAGAGCGAAAGATTCAGCTCGTCCCGGTAAAAGAACTGCAAGGGCTCACCGGCTACATTCGCGGCGGAGTGACCGCGCTCGCGGCCAAGCGTGACTTTCCCGTGCACGTGGACGAAACGATTGAACTCTTCGACGTTGTTTCCATCTCGGCCGGCATACGTGGCCTGCAGATTCTGATTGCGCCGGCCGATTATCTGCGCGCGACGAACGGCCAGATCGCCGCGATCGCAGAACCGAAAAAGAACGCTCCGTGACGGAAGCCATCAATATTGTTGTCCCCTGTGACCCTCTGTGTCCCCTGTGGTAAGGAACTCTCGTCGGACGCCCACGAACCCAAGTTCCCACCCCATCGCCGCCAGTATTAAACTGATTGAGCACCGAGGTAAACCATGCCCACCGCCACGCGCATCAATCCGCTCTCATTCCTGACCGACCAACTAGACGAACTCAAAGCCAAGGGCACGCACTTCAAGCTCCGCGTCCTTGATGACGAGCAGGCGCCGGTCTGTACCTTCGACGGCAAGCGCGTCATCAACCTCGCCTCCAACAATTACCTCGGCTTCACGACGCATCCCAAATTGCGCGAAGCGGCGCTTGCGGCCACGCGCAAGTATGGCGTCGGATCGGGCGCGGTGCGCACCATCGCGGGCACCATGAAAATCCACATGGAGCTGGAGGAGAAGATCGCGCGCTTCAAGAACGTCGAGGCCTGCGTAGTATTCCAGTCGGGATTCACGGCGAACGCGGGAACCGTATCGGCATTTCTGGGCAAAGACGACTACATCATTTCCGACGAACTCAATCACGCTTCGATCATCGATGGTTGCCGTCTTTCACGGGCGAAGATTCTCGTTTTCCGTCACAAAGACGTGGCCCACGCCGAAGGGCAACTCGCCAGCGTGAAGAACCAGCCGGGGGAAAAGCTGCTGATCTCAGACGGAGTGTTCTCGATGGACGGCGACATCGGGCCGCTGCCGGGGTTGTGCGAAGCGGCCGAAAAATACGGCGCGATCATGATGGTCGACGATGCGCACGCTTCCGGCGTCCTTGGGCGCAATGGACGCGGTACCGTCGATCATTTCAAAATGCACGGGCGCGTCGACATTCAAGTTGGAACCTTGTCGAAGGCGATCGGGGCTCTCGGCGGCTACGTCTGCGGCACGCGCGATTTGATCGACTTCCTTTATCACCGCGCGCGGCCATTCCTGTTTTCGACGTCGCATCCACCCTCAGTCGCGGCTACTTGCATCGCAGCTTTCGACGTTCTCGAAACCGAGCCGCAGTGGATGGAGCAGCTCTGGGCCAACACGCGCTTCTGGAAAAAGGAACTTGGCCTGCTCGGCTTCAACATCGGAGGCCAGACCACTCCCGCCAGCGAAACGCCGATTACCCCCATCATCATTGGCGACGGCCGCCTGACCATGGATTTTTCCCGCGAACTGTTCAAAGAAGGCGTGCTCGGCACCGGCATCGCCTTTCCCACCGTCCCCGAGGGCAAAGCGCGAGTGCGGACGATCATGACCGCCACGCACACAAAAGACGAACTACAGCAGGCGCTCGAAGTGCTGCAGCGGGTCGGGAAGAAGATGGGGATACTTGGATAAATCCGAGCGCCGCGTCGTGCGAGACCGCAGCCACTATTTATGCTGGCTGACGGAGAGCACATTGCCATCGGGGTCTTTGAACCACGCAACTTTGTCGCCATCGGGTGTGGTCCAGATTCCAAGTTCTTTATCCTGGACGAAGGGGTACTTCTCAAAGGCGACCCCTCGCTTCTGAAGCCAGGCGACGACTTCCTCGATATTAGAAACCTCCCAGCCGAGCACGGTGTACGGCGCAGGAGTGAAATCCTTCGCCTTGGCAATACGGATCATGGTTTCCCCGGCTCTCATTACCAAGGCGAACATGTCATCGCTGAGGAATTGAAACCCCAGTTTGCCTTCGTAGAAGCTTCTTGCTTTCGCGGAATCCTTGGTAGGAATGAAGCCAACGACCTTGCTGGAAGCCAGCATTTGCAGCCCTCCTTGATCCTAATATCCTGAAAAGATAGCACTTGCAAAACCGGGAACGAACCGGTGTATAATCCGACGCGCTCGCTGAAGTGCCCTGATTTTAGGGCATTTTCTAAATCTGTGCTACCGGGAGGGTTTCACCATGGATCACAACGGTCGTCTGCAGTTGATTGGAAGGGTCACCTACTACCTCGGCTGGATTACGCTGCTATGCGGCGGATTGGTGCATCTCAACATTGCCAGAACTATGTTTATGGCGATGCAACTATCGCAGCGGAACTTGTTTGAGGTTGCGGTCGTCTGTTTCCTGATCTCCATCGCGTCGGAACTCCGGGCCCGCGACCTGGTTGGCAAGGAAATGCCGAGCACCTTAAGAAGGGCTGCCTAGGAGCGTCTGCTCACTGCGCCATCGGAACGCAAAGGTCTGTTTGTCGCTTTCCGCCCGGTGGGCCTTACCTAGCTACCGTTCCGCCGGGGCATCATCCACGATGGCCTGTACTATCTGGTCGATCGCGTCCGTAACCCGCTTAGCCGGAAGATTGAAGTTATTGGACATGATGGAAAAGACGACGATTTGTCCGGCATCGGTGGTTGCGTATCCCGAGAGCGCCTTCACGCCGCCCAGCGAGCCGGTTTTGGCCATCACGCGGTTTTGCAGGCGGGGAGAGTTAAAGCGATCCCAGAGCGTGCCGTCCACGCCAGAGATGGGGAAGGTCGCCTTGTAGTCAGCCCCCCAGGGCTGGGTCGAGCAATAACGCAATAACTGCACGATGGCGTGCGGAGTTACTAAGTTCTGGCGAGAAAGTCCGGAGCCGTCGTAGAAAACGTACTGGTCGTTCGAGATTCCCGCCTGAGTCAAAAATCCGCTAAGCACTTCGAGCCCGCCTTCCACCGTTCCCGCGTTGCCGCGCTCGCGTCCCAGGAGGCGCAGCAGAATTTCAGCATGCAGGTTCTGGCTGACCTTGTTGACTACACGGACATCTTGCAGCAGCGGCTTGGATTCGTAACTGGCGAGCGTGACCGGCTGATCGGTCTTCAGCGGACGCGACTGACCGTCGCTGCCTCCGTGTGAAGACGCGTTAGCGGTCACGCTGAAGGTGGAAAGGGAGGCGAGTTCGGTGTGGTGGGTGCGCTGTTTTCCGTAGATTACGATGCCGCGTTTCTCGAGCAACTGACGGAACAGACCGGCGGCGAACTCGGCGGGATCTTCAATGGCGAGCGCTTCTTTGGCACCGGCGTCATCGAGCGGCATGTTGCCCCAGAGCGTCAACACGGTTGAGCCGGGCTCGCGGTTGGCGAAAAACTTGCGTCCGGTGCCCGCGGGGGTGGTGATGATGCGGTTGTCGATGCGGTAGTAATCCGCGAATGGCGTGACGCTGACGAAAGCTTTTTCACCGGGGCGGTCGGCGGGCAGAGTATTGACGAAGACTACATTGTCGTTGATGGTAAGAGCGGAAACCGGAGCGCCGTCTTCTCCCACCAGGTCATCCTGGCTCCAACCTTCGCCGTAGCGCTCGAAGGCGAAGAAGGAGTCGTCGGCCACTATGTCGCCATCAATGAATTTCACACCCTTTTGCACGAGCGCGTCGGCCAGCGCTTCGAGAGCTTGAATGGGATCGTCGTTGCGCTGGGTCTTGAGATCGTAGGGCAGTTCGCGTCCAGAGAGATTGGGATCGCCGTGGCCGACGAGCACGAGGTCTCCGTTAAGCCGGCCGTACCGATCGAGAGTGCCGGTGGTTTCAACGGTAGTGCGGAACTTGTAGTCGGGACCGATCAGGGCAAGCGCAGCGGCGGTGGTGAAGAGCTTGGTGTTCGAAGCGGGGGTGAAGAGCTTGTCGGCGTTTTGCGAGTACAACGTCTTGCCCGCCACTTTCTCGAACGATTTGGTGGACGTTTTCTCAGAAGTTCTCTCGGATGATAGAGAAACGACTTCGATTCCCCAGAAGCCGCGGGCGAGATCGGGGACGCCCAGCACAGCGGCTATGCGATCCTCCAACGGTCGATCTTGCGGGGATTTGACGGGTGCGGCCAGCAGCGGCGCGACCAGCAGAAACATGATGGAGAGAAAACGCGCAACTGACGGCCGGCGGAGCATTGGTGGATTGTAACATTCAGGAAAAGTGGCCTCGTTCTAGAATAGGGGCAACATGCGGGCAATTTTTCAGTGGAACGTGGGCACTCGATCCCTTGAGTTGGGGCGGCGGACGCTGATCATGGGCGTGCTGAATGTAACTCCCGACTCTTTCTCCGACGGGGGACTCTACATTGATGCCGAGAAGGCCGTGGTGCGGGCCGAGCAGTTACTGGACGAAGGCGCGACCATCATAGACGTGGGCGGCGAGTCGACGCGGCCGGGCGCGACCGAGCCTGTATCCGAAGAAGAGGAACGGAGGCGGGTGCTGCCCGTGATTCGGGACTTGAAGCGGCGACGTCCGAATGCGGTGGTGAGCGTCGATACCTACAAGGCGAGTGTGGCGCGTGCGGCGGTGGAACTCGGGGCAGAGGTTGTGAACGATGTGAGTGGGTTCCGGTGGGATCCGAAAATGCCGAAAACGCTTGCCGAACTCAAAGTGGGAGCAGTGCTCATGCACACGCGCGGGCGGCCGGAAGAGTGGCGGTCGCTGCCTCCGATTGGCGACGCGGTGCTGATGGTGAAGCGGGACTTGCGGCAGTGGGCCGAAGCGGCAACTCTGGCCGGGATCAAACGCGATCGTCTGATTCTGGATCCGGGATTTGGATTCGGAAAGCGCTTCGAAGAGAATTATCCGTTGCTGGCGCACTTCGGCGAACTGCAGCAGATGGGATTTCCGCTGCTGGCGGGAGTGTCGCGGAAGTCATTTATCGGGCGAACGCTAGCACGTGATGGCAAGGATAATGATAAAGACGCGGAGGTCAGCGAACGGCTTTACGGTACGCTGGCTGCAGAAACAAGTTTGATTTTGAAAGGTGTCCACGTCATTCGGACGCACGATGTTCGCTCCGCGCTGGAAGCAGCACGAGTGGCGGATGCGATTGTGGCAAGTGGAGGATAGAAAGGCAATGCGTAGGGACAGCCGCCTCGGCTGTCCAAGCGAGCACAGCTCGCGGGGTTTCGTAGATCCTCAGGCGCGGGCGGCTTCGGTAAGGGGCGCGGTAACTTTGATTACAGGCAGACGGATTTCAAATGCGGCCCCACCTTCGGGGCGGTTGTAGCAGGTAATTTGTCCCTTGTGATCCTGAATTACGCCATAGGTGGCGCTGAGTCCGAGACCGGTACCTTTGCCGACCGGCTTGGTGGTGTAGAAAGGATCGAAAACGCGCTCGGGATCGCGCAGGCCGGGGCCGGAGTCGGCGAACTGGACGATCACCTCGTTCTCTTCTCGCCAGAGGGAGATCTGAAGACGCCCGCCGCCGGTTTCCTGTAACGCGTCCACCGCGTTCTCGACGATCTGAACAAAGGCCTGCAGTAGCTGGTTGGGGTTGCCGAGGACGCGAGGCAAGGGATCGTAGCTTTCCACGGTCAGGCTGATCTTCCGGTTTTCAAGCTTGAATCCTTCCATTTGAACCGCGCGCTGTAAAAGAGGCTTCAGTTCGACAGGACCTTTTTCTCCCGGAGTCTGCTGGGCGAAACTGAGCAGATCGCTGACCAGTTCGCGAGTGCGCCGCGCCTGCTGCCCGATTTTCTGCGCGTTCGAGAGTTGCTCGCGGGTGAGGTTGCTGCTGGCGGCCATGCGCTCCGAACTGCTCAGGATGGCCGAGAGCGGGAACTCCAGTTCGCGGGCGGCGAGCGCAACCAATTCTCCGAGCGAAGCCAACTTGGCTTGTTGGATGACTCTTCCCTGCAGCCGCTGCAGGTTTTCAAAGCTCCTGCGCGAATGCTTAAGCAGCCGCAGAAGCCTTTGGTCCAGCAGGTGCTGTTTGAGGAAAACGACAAAGGCCAGGATAGCAACGCCGCCCATGGCCACCGCAAAACGGACATGACGCAAATAAGGCTGGTCGTGACTCAGAAACAGCGCCCAATATGCCATGAGCGGTAGAGAGAGCAGGGCTAATTTCGCCAGCATAGGTGCGACCGGGCGACTGGCACGGGCGATCGAAGGCATCATCTGGGTATCGCGCAGGCACCGCCGCCCAGCGATGGCGACCCAGAGAAACCCAAGCTCAGAGGCGAGAACCGGAAGATCATAGAATCCGCCAGTCTTGTAGGTGCCGCGCACGACCGCGGCATGCATCGCTTCCGCGGAGAATGTGTAGAGAACGGTGGCGAAAAAAATGTTGCGATAGAGCTCGCGCCACGACCCTGCACTGGTGAAGAATGCCGATGCGGACACGACAATCAGGAACGCTCCCTCGATGAAATACAGAAAATCCCAGCGCAGGCTGTACAGCGGGATATTGATAACGATGTATTCCTCGGGAAAAACGAAGAAGGCGTATACCACGATCCACCACACCAGCAGGATGAGGACATTCAGCGCGCTCAGCAACATCCCCTCGCGTTCTTCAGACTGATGAGGACGGATGGCCACTGCTCCCATGATGGGGACAACGTGCAGGAACAACACGACATCCCCCGGAAAAGGGTGGGGCAGCGGCTTGCGAACCACCACCTCAAACCAGGTCCAGCAGGCGGCGTTGAAACACCACATGGCCATGCCTGCGGCCATAAGACTCCAGAACAGGCGTGTACGCCCCCGGCTGTCGAAGGCATTTCTGGTGCACAGGATAAAGGCGGCCGCGATCGCCAGCAGTGGGGTCACGTCTCCCATGGCTACGCGAAAGAACGGGTTGGGAAACAGTACGGCAGCCAGAGCAAAGGCCAGCAGCAGACCAATTCCCCAGAGAAGCGCCGAGATGTTACGAAGAGCCACCACTTTCCATCATATGACGTTTCACCACGATATGTTTAGGTCACGGGCCGGTTACCAGAGGTGACAACGGTAACGCCCCCCAGCACGCCTGAGAGGAGACTGGTGCGGGACGAGTACACGCGTTTGACTTTGTATCGCGCTGCCCGGTAAATTTGCGGAGCTGCTGTTTTTGCTCTTTCTCAATATTTGGTTCGCGCATGATCGTAGGCCGCGACACGCAGCCTATGGGAAGCGGGTGCAAATCCCGCGCTGCCGCGCAACTGTAAGCGAGGACAACGCAACCGGTCACTGGGAACGTCTGAAAAATGACAGCCTGGGAAGGCCGATTGTAGTAGCCGGATGCTGGGGCAAGAGCTCACATCCTGACTCGCAAAGCCAGGAGACCGGCGTGAACCGTCCACACCAACCTTTCGCGTGATAAAGGAGACGTGCCATGCGGTTTTCTCGTGTATTCGCTCCTACATTTTTGCTGTTGTTGACCTTTCTGACGCTCGCTTCCGCCCAAATCAAAATCAAAGTTGTCGATCCTCAAGACGCGGTCGTCACGGGCGCGCAGGTGCAATTGCTCAAGCCGGGAAAACCTGCTCCCGCGGCGGTGCAAAGCACGTCCGCCGAAGGGCTGGCGATTTTTCGCGAGGCGGCGTCCGGCTCTTACCGCGTCCAGGTGCTGGCCCCGGGCTTCGCTGCGGAGACGGTGGACCTTTCGCCAAATGCTGAAACCTTCACCATCAAACTTCGCCTAGCGCCGGCAGCGGAAACCGTGGTTGTGACCGCGACCCGCACTCCAGTCCCGAGCCAGGCCGCTGGCGCCGACGTTGACAGCCTGAGTGGCCAGCAACTGGAAGTGATGCAGCCGATTGCCGCCGACGACACCCTGCGTTTCCTGCCGGGAGCGGTCGTGAATACCGCGGGGCAACGCGGCGGAATCTCATCTCTCTTTGTTCGTGGCGGCGAATCCACTTACAACAAAGTGATTGTCGATGGCGTGGCTATCGACATACCGGGTCAGACGTTTGACTTTGGCACTCTGCCGCTGGCGCAAGCGGACCGCCTGGAATTCGTACGGGGCGCGCAGAGCACTTTGTACGGCTCCGACGCCATGACCAGCGTCGTTCAGGTGTGGACGCGTACTGGAAGCACTCCGATCCCCGAACTCCGCTTTGGCGCCGATGGGGGGAATTTCGGAACGGCCAACGGCTTTGCGTCTCTGGCCGGCGCCCACGCCCGTTTTGACTATAACTTCTTCGGCGGCCAGTTCAACACCAACGGACAGGGCGTGAACGATGCTTATTCGGATTCACTGGAGGGCGCGAATGTCGGAGTCGCTCTGAACGACAAGACGTCTTTGCGCGTGCACATGCGCCACTCCAACAGCCATACGGGAGTTCCCGGGGAATGGAGCTTCAACGGCTACGACCCGATCGTGAACGTGAATGGCGTAAATCAACTCCTGCAGCCCGATCCCGGCGAATGGTCGCAGCTCAACAGCCTGCTCGGCAGCGTCGAACTCACCGTGGCAGCACCTTCGGGATGGCAGCACCGCTTCACCGGCTTCGACTACCTCTACCGTTACACCGAATTAAATGTGAATGGCGATCCGAACCGCGTCGACGGCTTTGGTTATCCGTTCGACTATCCGTCTCACGAGTACGACCACATCAATCACGTGGGATTCGAATATCAGGGCGATTTCTCCGAGCGAACCTGGGCGCACTCCACCTTCGGTTATCGCATCGAAAACGAAAACGGCGTTGTCGGAGACCTGGACTACCCTCCTTCCACTTCCGGCCAGCGGCTGACTCAGGATGCATACCTGCAACAGCAGTTCACACTGGGCAGGCTCACGGCGATCGCGGGCGGGCGATTTGTCCACAGCAGCGTGTTCGGCAATACGGGTGTGCCACGGGTTGCTCTAACTCTGCTGGCGTTGCACGGTGGGCAGTTTTTGTCTGGAACGCGTTTGCGATTTTCCTATGCCACCGGGTTCATGGAGCCCGCCCTCTATCAGGTTTTTGCCGGTGCTCCGTATTACGTCCCGAATCCCAGCCTGCTGCCGGAACGAACTCGATCCTTTGAAGCCGGTTTCCAGCAGAACCTGCTGGCGAGTCGCTGGACCCTGAACGCAACCTACTTCAATAATCTCTTCCATGATCAGATTGAGTTTGCAACCAATCAGGCGGGCCTGGGCCAGTTTTTCAATGTGCAACAATCTCTGGCTCACGGCGCCGAAGTTAAGCTGCAAGGAAGGATCTGGAAGAGATTGTCTCTGAACACTGCCTACGCATATACCTCGACGCAGATTCTGCAGGCTCCGCTCTGCACCCCGGCGAATTTTTGCGACCCTGTGTTCGATGCGGGGAATCCCCTGCTCCGCCGCCCCAAGCATTCGGCGACAACACTACTCAACTATCTGGCGACGCGCTGGGGCGCAAATCTGGGCGGAAGTTTTGTGGGTCGACGTCCAGATTCCGATTTTGAGAACTTCGGCATCAACCACGCCGCGGGTTACGCGCGCATCGATCTGGGCGCGTGGTATGCGGTCAATTCGCGCGTTACGGCATACGCGAATGTTCAAAACGCGCTCAACGATCACTACAACGAAGTGGTGGGATATCCTGCGCTGACCGCGAACTTTCGCGCGGGCATGAGGTTTCGCATCGGAGGAGAGTAAGTCTATCGCCGGCTGCCGGCGGTTTCTCTAGGCTCGTCATCGGACTGCAGATCTTCCGCTTTAAGATTGTCCGCCGCAACCGGCTTGCGCGGCGCAGCAGGAGTTCCGCCGCCGTTGTAGAGGTGGCGTACCCGGTGGAGTTTCTCCACTTCTTTTTCGCCGAGCGGTTGCTCGTTGCCGAGCAGATGCGTGACCAGCGCGATTTTCGCGAAGTGCTCCACGGTTTCCATTTTCATGTAGGCACTTTCGAGCGAGGATCCAAAGGTGACGACCCCGTGATTCGCCATCAGGATGGCGTCATGGTGCGGAATCAGGGGTTCGAGAGCATCGGTCAGTTCGGGAGTGCCCGGGGTGCCGTAGCGGGCCAGCGGGATTGATCCCAGACCGACGACGACCTCGCACACCAGCGGCCGGTTCAGATCAAGACCGGAAGCAGCAAACCCGGTGGCGGTCGGCGGGTGGGCATGGACAATGCCATGCACGTCCGGGCGCAGGCGATAGATCAGCAGGTGCATGGCGATCTCAGTTGAAACCCTGCGCTTGCCGGAGAGGCGTTTTCCGTCCATGTCCACAATCACCATGTCGGAAGCACGCATCCTGCCCTTGCTGATACAGGTGGGGGTCACCAGCACGTGTTCATCGTCGAGACGGACGGACAGATTCCCGTCAGTGGCTGCAACAAAGCCGTTTTCGTGCAGCATGCGGCCGAATTGCACGATCGCTTGACGATATTGACGGTCTCTAGCCATTGAAACCCTGCGCGGCCATGTTACAGCACGCCCCAGAAACCTTACAACCATAGAAGGTCAAAATATGTAAAAATCCGGTGGAGAGCCGGGCGCGTCCTCGCTCGGCCGCGGTGGCGATAGGACGGGCGAGACACCCGTCGCTCCACCACAGACTCGAACTCTATAATCTCCTCGATGCTGGTCTCGGACTTCCACTATGATCTGCCGCCCGAACGCATAGCGCAGGAGCCGATGGCGGACCGCGCCGCCTCGCGCCTGCTGCAACTGAATCGGCAGGGTCAAAGTTGGGAAGACCGCAGCTTTCGTGACTTCCCCGAGCTGCTGCGTCCCGACGACCTATTGGTCCTGAACAACACGCGAGTGTTTCCGGCCCGCCTTTTCGGTCACCGGAGCGGACAGCGGGCCCAGCCTCTGAGCCCGCACAATCCGGCAGCACAAGAGTTTCTCCGCGGAACGGTGGAAGTTCTGCTGACCCTCCAGGTGGTCGAAGATCCGAATGAGTGGCAGTGCCTGGTGCGGCCCGGGCGCAAGATCGGAATCGGCGAAAAACTCTATTTTGGCCGCTCACCCAGCGATGCACCCGAGGGTGTTCTGCTGGAAGCGGAGGTTACCGAACGCGGCAGTTTCGGAGAGCGCCGCATCCGGTTCGCTCCGGTCACCGATTTTTTTGCTCGCGTCGAGCGCATCGGCCACGTGCCGCTTCCGCCCTACATTCACCGCAGCGACCGCACCGCAGACGGGGATAGGGATAAAGATCGTTACCAGACCGTCTATGCGCAAGCACGGGGATCGGTAGCAGCGCCGACGGCGGGTCTGCACTTCACGCCTCAGATCCTCCAGCAAATTCGCGCACGCGGAATCGAAATTGCCGAGATTACGCTGCACGTCGGCCTCGGCACCTTTCAGCCCGTAAGAGTAGAAAAAGTGGAAGACCACAAGCTGCATCGGGAGAGGTACGAAATTCCAGCCGAGGCAGCGAGGATGATCAACCAGGCGAAAGCCGAGGGGCGGCGCGTGGTGGCCGTGGGCACAACCACAGTTCGCACATTGGAGTACTCAGCAAAGCTCGCCGCGCAACGCGTCGGCGAAAATCGCGTAGAGGCCGGTCGAGGCGAGGCGGACGTGTTTATCTATCCCGGCCATCGCTTTCGCATCGTAGACGCGCTGCTGACCAACTTTCATCTGCCCCAGTCAACCCTGCTGATGCTGGTGTGCGCGCTGGGCGGAAAAGAACTAGTGATGAACGCGTACCGCCACGCGGTCGACGCCGGATACCGCTTCTACTCTTATGGAGATTGCATGTTCGTCGAGTAGATGTCTGACGCTGGTAGCATGGGTATGTATGCATTGCCACTCATGGCTCGTGTGGGGACGGGCGCCCTCCCCCGTCCGGGCCGAGCAAAGCTCGGCACCTGCCCGTGGCCAAAGCAACTCTGGACTCGCGATAGCTATGATTGTGCTCGTTTCCTTGGGCTTGACCCTCAAGGTCCAGGCACAAAACAAGACTGCGCCCGTCGGCAAGCCCGCCACCACGCGCAACCAGGACGCACAGCTTTACCGCAACACCGCCTTCGGATTCCGTTATGAGATTCCCTACGGCTGGGTGGACCGCACCAAAGAAATGCAGCAGGGAAATGATGCTGGCGCCGGCAAAGGAGAAGTCCTGCTCGCAGTCTTCGAGCGTCCTCCCGAGGCCACGGGAGACACTATCAACTCCGCGGTCGTGATTGCCTCGGAGAGCGCGGCATCCTATCCCGGCCTGAAGCGAGCCGAAGACTACCTTGGACCGCTCACCGAACTCGCAACCGCCAAAGGCTTCAAGGCCGACGGCGAACCGTATGCGCTGGAGGTTGAATCGCGCCGACTGCTGCGGGCTGATTTCATCAAATCGCTCGAAGCGAAGGCAACCAACGCGAAACTTACCATGCGTCAGTGCACCCTCGTCCTGTATGAGAAAGGTCAGATAGTCTCGTTTACCTTCATCGCTGGCGGCGAAGAAGAACTCGACGACCTGATGGATGGCCTCCATTTCGCCGTCGCAAAACCGTCCGCCCGCTAAAATAAACATATGCGGACGGGGCTCTGCCCCGCTTCCACACTAAAGCCCAAACTACGTCCCTAAGAGCAACAAAAAGCGCAGTTTATGGTCTCGATTCCAGCCTCAAAATAAGCGTTTCTTATGTTAAAATAACGGCAGCTCTGGTGATAGCTAAATAGCAGAAAATTCAATAGGTTGAGCACACCCCGAGCCGTCCCGGAAGCGCCCATCCAGCCAAGCGCGAATCCGGCAATCCTCCACGGAGCAGAATGGCCACGAAAGAATTGCAAGCCGAACTCGTTGATGGCAAGAGCGCCGACGCGAAGAGCGTTGAGGCAAAGAACAACGACGGGAAGAACAAGAACGGCAAGTCGACCAACGGAGACTACACCGCCGACTCGATCAAAGTACTCGGCGGCATGGAAGCCGTGCGCAAGCGTCCCGCCATGTACATCGGCTCGACCGGCGAACTCGGTCTGCATCACCTGGTCTACGAAGTCGTCGATAACTCGGTCGACGAAGCACTCGCCGGCCACGCCGACAAGATCGATGTCACCATTCACCTCGACAACTCCATCACCGTAGTCGACAACGGACGCGGCATTCCCGTCGATAACATGGATATCGACGGAGAAAAAATTCCCGCCGCGCAAGTCGTCATGACCACGCTGCACGCCGGCGGCAAGTTCGATAGCAACTCCTACAAAGTTTCCGGAGGATTGCACGGAGTAGGCGTAAGCTGCGTAAACGCGCTAAGCGAAGAGCTGGATCTCGAAATCTGGCGCGATGGTTTCACCTGGGAGCAGACTTACTCCAAAGGCGAGCCCACCAGCAAGCTGAGGAAGACCGGCGCCGCCAAAATAAAGACCGGCACCAAGGTTCACTTCGTTCCCGACAAAACAATTTTCACCACCACCCTCGAATACAATTTCGACACGCTCTCACAGCGTCTGCGCGAACTGGCATTCCTAAATAAAGGATTGATCATCACGCTCACCGACGAGCGCCAGACCGACTCGAAGACCAATGAAGCCAAGCGCGCCGAATTCAAGTACAACGGCGGCATCGCCGAATTCATCAAGCACCTGAACCGCGGCAAGCAAACACTCCACGACAAGCCCATCTACATGGAAGCCGACAAAGATGACGTGCACATCGAAATCGGCCTGCAGTACAACGACGCCTACTCGGAATCCGTTTTCAGTTTTGCCAACAACATCAACACCGTCGACGGAGGCTCGCATCTCTCCGGCTTCCGCACCTCGCTGACCCGCACCATCAACTACGCCGGACAGCAGATGGGCCTGTTCAAAGACGTAAAAGAAAATCTAACCGGAGACGACGTTCGCGAAGGCCTGGTAGCCGTGATTAGCGTGAAGCTGCCGCAGCCCCAGTTCGAAGGCCAGACCAAGGGCAAGCTGAATTCCGATATAGCCGGCATAGTGCAAGCCGTAGTCAATGAAAAGCTGGGCGCGTTCTTCGAGCAGAACACCGCCGTAGCCCGCAAGATCATCAACAAGGCGATCGACGCCGCCCGCGCCCGGGAAGCCGCCCGCAAAGCCCGCGACCTGACCCGCCGCAAAGGCGCGCTCGATGGCGGAGGACTCCCCGGCAAACTAGCCGACTGCTCCGAGCGCGATCCCAACCGCTGTGAGCTTTTTCTGGTAGAAGGCGAATCCGCCGGCGGCACGGCCAAACAAGGCCGTGATCGCCGCTTTCAGGCCATCCTCCCACTCAAGGGAAAGATTCTGAACGTGGAAAAAGCGCGCTATGACAAGATGCTGGCCCACGAAGAAATTCGGGCCATGATCACCGCCTTAGGCACCGGCATCTCGAAAGAAGATTTCGATCCCACGAAAGTCCGTTACGGTAAAATCATTCTGATGACCGACGCCGACGTAGACGGCTCGCACATCCGCACGTTGTTGCTCACGTTCTTTTTCCGCCACATGCAGGAACTGATCAAGCGCAGCAACGTCTACATAGCGCAGCCGCCGCTCTTCGGCATCAAGAAGGGCAAGTCGCACCAGTACATAAAAAACGAACACGAATTCGTCAAAGTCATGGTGAAGCGGGCCTCCGAAGGCCTCATCATCCGCTACGGAGAAGGCGCCGCCAAACTCGAGGGCGCAGCCCTGACCAAGTTCGTCACCGTGCTCAACGAGTATCTGGGATTCCTCGACAAGCTGAACAAGCGTATCCGCGAAGAAAAGATCACTACGCTGCTGCCGAAGCTAGACCTGGCCAAGCGCGCCGACTTCGAAGGCGACAAGAACACGCCGCCCAAGAAAATTGAGAAGCTCGAAAAAGAACTGAAGCGCCTGCAAAAAGATTTGAAGCTGAAGAGCGTGGAAACCCGCTTCGACGAAGAGCACAATCTCTGGGCACTGGTGTTTGTGAACGCGCAGGGCGCAGAGCACATCATCAATTGGGAACTCGCCTCCACTCCGGAATGCCGACAGCTTATCGCCAAGTTCAAGCAGATCGAGCAGTATCTCGATCCGCCTTTCATGATCGAGAGCGTGCCGAAACCCGCAAAGACGGCGGCCAGCGCCGCGGATAAGAACGAAGACGAAGGCGCTGGCGATAACAATAGCGACGACGAAAATCTGAGCGCCTCCGAAAATGAAGAGTCCGAAAAGGCCCAGAAGAAATCCGCCAAGCCGACGGCGCTCAAAGGAAGAGCGAAAGAGCCCGAGATCGTCGAGAAAAACACCGCCCGCGAACTTTTCGATTACGTCCTGAACGAAGGCCGCAAGGAGTACACCGTCCAGCGCTATAAGGGCCTCGGAGAAATGACCGCCGAGCAGCTCTGGGAAACCACCATGGATCCTGAGCGCCGCACCCTCCTGCAAGTCCGCCTCGAAGACATAGCCGAGTGCGAAACCATCTTTACCACCCTGATGGGAGAAGACGTAGAAGCCCGCAGAAAATTCATCGAAGACAATGCGCTGGACGTGAAGAACCTGGACATCTAGCACGTGTAGGGCGGGCGCCCTCGCCCGCCGCCGTTGATTTTGCTTGTGAATGTGCGGTGACGGGCGCCCCGCCCGTCCAAGCCGAGCAGCTCCGTTTGTTACTTCTCATTACTTACGTGCCCCACGCATTCTTTCCGTTTTCATTTGTCAACGCAAGTTTGCTCCCCATCCCCGTTCTCTGTACAAGACGCGGCAAACCGCGTCTCTACGAAAAAGAAGCGGCGGCTTCCCCCGGCCATCGCAACCACAACCAGAGGAAGAGGGGACATGCATAAATTTCTCACCGCGCTTACCAGTCTTACGCTTCTCAGCCTTACACTTTTTGCTGCCGCGCAGAACAACGGCAGCGCTGGGCCCTCGCTCACCATTTACAATCAGAATTTCTTCGTTGCCCGCGACCATTTAACCCTGGACTTGAAACCAGGCGCAAATCACGTCGAGTTTGCAGGCGTCACTTCCCACCTTGAACCCGATTCCGTCATTCTGCGCGACCTCACGGGACGCCCGCTGCAGATCCTCGAGCAGAGTTATCGCGCCGACCCCATCTCCCAGGAATTGTTGCTCTCGTTTTATGAGGGCAAAACCATCGATTTTCAAGTTCAGCGCGGCGAGAAATTTGAGACTTTCCCCGGCAAGATCATTCGCAGTGGCTACGCGTCCGGCGTCGCCTACATCAACGGCTACCCCCAGGGAGTGGCGCCACAGCCCATCGTCCAGGTCAATGGTGTTCTGCAATTCGGGTTGCCGGGACAGCCGCTATTTCCCGCCCTCAGCGACGATTCCATTCTGAAGCCGACGCTGACCTGGCAACTCGCGACCACCCAGGCCGGCCGCTCCGAAGCGGAAATTTCCTATGTCTCCGGCGGTATGACCTGGCAGTCCGACTACAACCTCGTCGTCTCCGACAACGCCAAGAACCTCAGCGCGAACTCGCTCGATCTCGTCGGATGGATCACCATGCAGAACCACAGTGGCAAGACGTTCGAGAATGCGCGTATCCGGCTGATGGCTGGAGATGTTAGTAAACTCCAAGGGCCGGTCAGTCGAAATGCCTATCGTCTCGAGGCCAAGGCCGCGGACATGGTTGCCGCCGCGCCCGTAGTCAGCGAGAAGTCTTTCGACGAATTTCACCTCTACACCCTCGAGCGCCCTGCCACGCTCCACGACAATGAAACCAAGCAGGTCGAGTTTGTCCGCGCGACCGGCATACAGTCGCAACGCCTTTACATTTACGATGGCGCGCAGGTTGAGCAATACAGCTACTATTCTCCCGATCAGGTCCGCAATGATCCCGGGTACGGTACGGCTTCGAACCCGAAGGTCTGGGTGATGCAGGAGTTGAAGAACTCGGAAGTCAATCATCTCGGCATCGCGCTGCCCAAGGGACGCCTTCGCTTTTACCGTCGCGACACCGACGGCAGCCTGCAATTCATCGGCGAGAACACCATCGACCACACGCCCAAAGACGAAATGATCCGCGTCTACACCGGCAACGCCTTCGACATCGTGGGCGAGCGCAAGCGCACCAACTTTCACGTCGAGTCCAATCAGCATTGGATGGACGAGACGTTTGAGGTCCGCGTGCGCAACCACAAAAAAGAAGCTGCGAATGTGCGGGTCGTCGAGCGCCTTTATCGCTGGACCAACTGGAAGCTCACCGACCAATCGCACTCGTCCAAGAAGCGCGACGCGCAGACGATCGAATTCCCGATCGAAGTCGCAGCCAACGG
>DATFZT010000057.1:0-2452 GCA_035314185.1 Terriglobales bacterium | reverse complement strand
CTTCGGGCATTTGCGGATGGTCGCCCGGAAACCAATCCGCCGGGCCGAAGCGCGCGCTGACCTGCGCCAGGGTGAAGGTCAATGGGCTGCCCTGCAAATGCAGGGCGGTGTCTGGGTTAGGCTTCGGTTCGGAAGGTGGCTTGACGGCAGGCGTCTGGACGCCGTACGCCCAATCCGGCGGTCCCTCAGCCGAGATGCCGTAGCTTGCTGTTAGGGCCAGCACGAAGACAATAAAGAAAGGTTTCATGGTTTGTTCAAATGTCAAAACAAACCTGAAGTGTATCAACGAAGCTGCCGTGACGTAGCGCTTAGGCTGGACTTGAGATACGTTCGGAGAGTGTCGAAAAAAGGGGGGAATCCGCTTGCTCAGAAGCCGTGAAAAAATGGGCTTTGCTATGACAAAGTACTTTGTAAAGGGAAGGAAGTGCTTGATAATTACGGTATGGATTCCTCCAACCAGCCTGTGTTGTTGGCCATTCCGGAGCAGCCTGAGTCATCCAGACCCAGTAAGCCCGACGGTCGGGTGAAACTGCGGCAGGTGAACCGAAGCCAGTTAACGATGGCGCAGATCGATGTGGAGCATTTGATCGACGAGCAGCATCCGGCGCGTGGCATCTGGGACATCTGCCAAGAGCTGGATGTGAGTGGTTATGAAGAGGCGATGCGTACCCGCGAAGGTGAGGTGGGGCGGGCAGCCTGGCCACCACGCTTGTTGATCGCGGTTTGGTTGTACGGCTACAGCAGCGGGATCAGTTCGGCGCGGGAACTGGAGCGCCAGATGGAATACGAGCCGGGTCTGATGTGGCTCACCGGCATGGAGGTGATCAACCATCACACGTTGAGCGACTTCCGGATCGGCCATCGAGAGGCCTTGACGGGGCTGTTTACGCAGATGTTAGTGGTCTTGTCGGAGACGGGGCTAGTGCCGATGAAGTTGGTGGCGCATGACGGCACCAAGATCCGGGCGCAAGCCGGGATCGATTCGTTCCGGCGCGAGGCGACCTTGCGTGAGAAACTGGCGCAAGCGCGCCAGATGGTGGAAGAAGACCCGAACGGGGAGAGCGGCAACCGGCGCCAGCAGGCGGCGCGGAAGCGAGCGCAGCGCGAACGGATGGAGCGCGCCGAGGCGGCGGTGGAGCAACTGAAGAACATACAGAAGGCCGATGCGCGGGTCAGTATCAGCGAAGCCGAAGCGCGGCGGATGAAGCATGGCGACCATGCCATCGTGCCCAGCTATAACCTGCAAGTGAGCACGGATGCGGACTCGGGGGTCATCGTAGGCGTGGAGTTGAGTCAGTCGGCGGAGGACTCGCATGAGTTGCCGGGGGCGATGAAAACAATCGAGGAGAATCTGAACCGGAAACCGGAGCAGGTGGTGGCCGACGGAGGCTTCACCAATCGCGCGACGATCGAGGAGATGGCGGCCCGCGGGATTGATTTCTACGGTTCGATCAAAGATCCGAAAGAGCGGTCGGAAGCGGCCATGAAGTCACATGGCATCGATCCACAGTTTGCGCCTCACTTTTTCATTCTGCAACCGGAGACGCGAACGGCGCAGTGTCCAGCCGGCAAGCAGCTGAGGTATCTGCAGCGCAACACCAAACGCGGCGACGAGTATGTTACCTATCGGGCCAGTGGTGCCGACTGCTTGGCGTGTGGTTTTCAAAAGCAATGCTGTCCGAACAACCCTGCCAAGGGACGCATCGTATCGGTTCGCGTGCAGGAAGGGAAGGCGGTTGCCCAGTTCCGAAAGAAGATGGACAGCGACGAAGGGTGTCGCATTTATCGGCGGCGAGGGGCAGCGGCGGAGTTCCCGTTTGCCTGCCTCAAAGAACGAATGAAACTCCGCAAGTTCCGTTTATTCGGCATGGCCAAAGCCGGCATGGAGGCCGTGTGGGCCTGTCTGGCGCACAATGTCATGATCTGGATTCGCCTGGTAAGGGCCGCTGCTCCCGCCTGCGCCTAGTCTGTTCATCGGATGCCAAAGATGGCAAGGATTTGCGTCTTTCCCCGCCCGACAGGCACCCTATAAACGCGCAAGAGTCGTTGCACCGACTCAGAAGCGCCTCAAAATACCTATAACGCCGGGCATCGCCATTGGCCACCCAAACCGGGCTGCACTCCCCGCATACCTACCTTAAAGCCGCTCGGCTCACAATTCTTCACGGCTTCTCACGCGCGCGGTTGCTCTGAAAATACTTGGTTGGGAGGCGTTACCAAGCCCGCCGTTGTCGAGTTTGTCGCGTTTTGGGGACACGCCTACAGCGCGCACGGCGAGCTAGTGCTCCGTCGGCGCTTTGAGACGCTGGAAATGAGCGTGACATCAAGCCGGGGTGTCCGCGATGAGCTGAGGAGCGCCGTTCCGCTGAAAACGCCGGATCCTTTTTCATCATTGCGGGTGTGCACTCCGGCGATCATGCTGAGATCTGTGATGAAGTTTTGCGGGCACTCT
>DATFZT010000056.1:0-11923 GCA_035314185.1 Terriglobales bacterium | reverse complement strand
CTTCGGTGAGTTTGCGCAGCATCAGCATCCAGCGCTGGTGCAGGGAATCGAGCAACGCCAGCGACATTTCAATGGGGGCATGCTTGGCTTCGGGCAATTCGGCCCAGAGATTCTCCATGTAGGGCTTGATGGTGGGCTCGTCTTCGGTGAGCGCCAGCTTGCAACGGATATAAGAGTTCATGTGGCTGTCGGGGACGTGGTGTGCCAACTGGCGCAGTGTCCAGCCACCGTCGCGGTAAGGCGTATCCAGTTGCTGGTCGGAAAGCCCGCGGAGGGCGGCGCGCAGCCGGGCGGGAGTCTGCTCGACGTCATTCAGACATTGCTGTTTTTGTTCCGCGGTAAGCGGGCCGGTATAGGAAAATTTTCCGATGGGATAGCGCGGGTCAGACATGAACGTTCCTCCGAAGTAAGTAGATGATTTCGTGGTGAACCGCGGTGCGGGAAAAAACCCGGGACAGTTGGCGCCGCGATGGCGACTTTTGCTGGCGGGGTGCTGGACGAGCGGGGCGCCCGTCGCTCCACTAAAACAGTAACTAGCGAACCATGGCCAGGATGCGAACCGGGGCCTCGCCCGGCCTCTTGATCGTCGTTTTGGCCGGGGCGACGATGATGAGCGAGCCGGTTTCCGGGAGCGATGTGAAGCGCGCCGCCCCTTCGACCACGTAATTTCCGTGGAGGGCGAGTTGGCGCGCCAGCGTGCGGTCAGAGGTCAGGTTGACCGGCGTTTCGACCACAAAGCCGATGGTGTAGCGAGCGTCGATGAGGAACATCACCGCGTCGCGAGCCATCGGAAGCGGCGTTGTGGACGGGTCATCTGACTCGACGGCGGACACGATGTTGGATGCGGCGTTGGATGCGGCAGCGGACGCGCGTGTGCGGCGGATGGCAACGACGGCGCCTTGCGGAATCATGCCGTGGTGCGCCTCCCAGGCGGCGATGTCGTCGAGAGAAATCTGCGAGCTGGTTTCGACCGCGTTCAAATCCATGACCACCAACGGAGCCACCAGGCGCTCAGGTGGAATCTGCCCGGCCCCCCAAGTCCCGGGAATAAGCGCCCCCGGAGCAATGATGCGGGTTCTGGATTCCGCGGAAGCGGCATGCGGCGTGGTCGTGTTTTGACCATCGGTCAAGTCCACCACGTGCGAATAGCGATCCTGCCCGGTGGAAGCGGGGCGCCGGTCGGCGAACAGCAGAATGGCGAGCACGAGCGCGTAAGCGATGATAAAACTGCGAATCCGCATTCAATTCCTGGTGGAAAGTAAGTAAGACGTAAGTCGTGCTGATATTGTTGCCCGTAGGGACACGAAGTTCAATCCACGGTTGGACATGAACCCTCGATTAGCCGAAATGCTCGCCGACTGGCACGCGTCCCTCCACTGTAACCACTAGCATTTGAGTAGAAAACTTTCGTTTCGGTTGCAATATTCCGGTGAAGACAGGCCAGGGGTTAGAATACAGTTAACTTTCCAGCAGGTTCCAGAGGACAAATGTTCGGCCGCGAAGAAAAAGTTTCCGCTTTCCGGCTCACCGCCGTGCAGTACGTCGTACTGTTTATTTTTCTTCTGCTCGCGTACGGGTTGTGGCGGCTGCAGGTGATGCACAGCGACGAGTACACGCTGCTGGCGGAGAAGAATCGCGTTCGCAATGTGCCGATTTTGGCGCCGCGCGGCAAAATTCTGGATCGCGAAGGCCGGATCATTGTCGATAACTACCCTTCATTTTCGGCGCTGCTGCTGCGTGATTCTGCGCGCGATCTGAATGCGGACGCGGACACCATCGCCAAGGGGCTGCACTTGAATCCCGACGAAGTGCGGCAGCGCATCCGGCACTTCTCGTCGATGCCACAGTACCAGCCGATTTTCCTGAAGGAAGACATTACGCCTGACGAACTGGCGTTCATCGAGGCGCACAAGAACGAGCTTCCAGAACTGGAAACGATCATGGCGCACCGGCGCCTGTATCCGCGCAACGGCTTCATGGCGCACCTGATCGGCTATGTGGGTGAAGTCAGCGAGGACATGCTCAACCAGCCGCAGTTCGAACTCTACTCCGCCGGCGACGTGGTCGGCGTGAGTGGAATCGAAAAGCAGTACAACGACATCCTGATGGGCAAGAACGGATCGCGACGCACCATCGTAAATAGTCATGGGAGGGAAGTGAGCCGGCTGGATGAAACTCCGGCCGAGCCCGGCAAGCAGCTGAAGCTGACTCTGGACCTGGATTTGCAGATCGCAGCGGAAGAGGCCATTGAAGGGAAGAACGGCGCGATTGTGGCCATGGATCCGCATACCGGTGAAATTCTCGCGATGGTTAGCCGGCCGACGTTCGATCCCAACGATTTCGCGGTGAAGATTTCGCGGGACGAGTGGAACAAGCTGGTCAACGATCCCGACAAGCCGTTGCTGAACAAAGCGATTCAGGCGCAACTCGCGCCGGGCTCGACATTCAAGATCATTATGGCGACGGCCGGGTGGCAGGAAGGGATTGCGCAGACGCTCAACGTGCACTGCAACGGCGGCGCCACGTTTTATGGCCGGCGGTTTGGATGCTGGGTGAAGAGCGGGCACGGCGAGGTGGATCTGCCAAGAGCGATTTACCAGTCCTGCGACGTCTTCTTTTACACGCTGGCGGAGAAGCTGGGCATCGATCGCATCGCGAAGTACGCGACCGCTTTGGGACTGGGGCAGAAGACCGGTATCGACCTACCCAATGAAGTGACGGGCGTGATGCCGTCGGAAGAATGGAAGATCCGCAATTTCAAGCAGAAGTGGTTTGCCGGAGAAACGATTTCGGTGGGCATCGGACAGGGCGCGGTGGCCATCACTCCCGTGCAACTGATGCGTGCGGTTGGCGCCATTTCAATGGATGGGCGCATGGTTGTGCCGCATGTGATCAATCCTACGAACCTGCCGCAGGGGTTTGTTGAGACCACGCACTATATGGAAGTGACCAACATTCCGATTGATCCGACAGGATGGACCACGATCACGGATGCGATGGGGCGGGTGCTGTTGCCGGAAGGCACCGCGCCCTCGGCGCACGTTCCGGGAATTGATATCGCGGGCAAGACGGGGTCGGCACAGATTGTTTCGCTGGCCTTGCGCGCGAAGCATAAGAACGACGAAGATTTCGCGCAGAACGGGTGGTTTGTGGGATTCACGCCGCGGCGGAATCCGGACATTATTGTGTGTGTGCTGTTCGAAGGCGGCGAGCACGGAAAACTGGCGGCGCGTTTGGCGACCCAGGTGATCAAGGCTTATGTGGATAAACAGCGACGCCAGCCTACCAAGATGGCGAGCGGCTCGGGCAAGGTGGAGGTCGGCGGCTTGTGGACCGATCCTGGCGGCGCGGACGCTGACGAGGACGGCGCACACGCGAATGCTGGTGCGAGTTCGAACGGAGACCATTTGCAGGGCGGACGCTTCCTGGTTGACGTTGCGCGCAAACCAACGCCGCTGGCGGTGGCCGCTCCTGGCATGCGGTGATTCATCGCGATCCAAAGTTGTTTTGGGCACCGGCAGCCGCCGAGCTTTGCTCGGCTTGGACGGGCGAGGGCGCCCGTCCCCACACGAACTCTCGCGCCTTTCGTGATACGTTAACTCTGCAATGAAGAATGCTGCCCACCTGGCTCTGGATGCCGCATCCGTCGGCGGAGTGACTTATGCCGACGCGCGGGCGGTCTCAATCTGCAACCGCTCGCTGACCACCAAGAACGGACGCGTGGGGCACGCCTCGGAGTTGGAGTCGCTCGGCATCGGCGTGCGCGTAATTGCGAACGGCGCGTGGGGTTTTGCCGCGTCGGCGGATTTGAGCCGCGCCGCGGTGGAAGCAACGGCCGCGCGTGCGGTCGAAGTTGCGCGGGCGTCGGCGCGAGTGAAGCGCGAGAGTGTGCGCCTGGCTCCCGAACCGGCGGCGGTGGCGGAGTGGACGACTCCTTATAAGGTTGATCCATTCACCACTTCGGTCGAGCAGAATCTCGATCTGCTGCTGAAGGTTGATGCCGAGATGCGCGCCGTGGCCGGCGTTACGCTCGCCGAGACCGGGATGAACTTCCAGCGCGAAGAGTCCTGGTTTCTTTCGTCCGAGGGATCGGATATTCATCAGACAAAGTATTCGACGGGCGCGGGCTATACGGCGTACGCGTTTGCCGGGTCGGAGATTCAGAAGCGGTCGTATCCGAATTCGTTCGGCGGGCAATGGCAGAATCGTGGCTACGAACTGATCGAACAAATGAGGTTAGTTGAGAACGGCCGGCGCGTGGCGGAAGAGGCCGTTGCGTTGCACCACGCGGACCAATGTCCGGAAGGCACGGCCACAATTATTCTGGATGGGTCGCAACTGGGCTTGCAGATTCACGAGTCCATCGGGCACCCGATTGAACTCGATCGTGTGCTCGGCATGGAAGCGAATTTTGCGGGCACCTCATTTCTTACGCTCGAGAAACTGGGCCATCTGCGCTACGGCAGCGAACTGGTCAACGTTGTAGCCGACGCTCGTCAGGAACACGGACCGGGCCTCGGGACATTCGCCTATGACGATGAAGGTGTGGCGGCGCAGTCGACGCCGATTATCACGCATGGACGCTTTACCGGGTATCTGAGTTCGCGCGAAACCGCTCATACCATCAGCGCCGCGCGCTCGGGCGGAACGCTGCGCGCCGAGGGCTGGAACCGGCTGCCCATGATTCGCATGACCAACGTCAGCATTTTGCCTGGAGAGAAGCCGTTGAGTCTGGAGCAGCTCATTGCCGCGACCGACGAGGGCATTTACATGGAGACCAATAAATCCTGGTCGATTGACGACAAGCGCTACAACTTTCAGTTCGGATGCGAGATCGCTTGGGAGATCAAGCACGGCAAGCGGGTGCGGATGCTGAAGAATCCTTCGTATTCCGGGATCACCACGGAGTTTTGGAATTCGATGGACGCGATCTGCTCGCGCGATGAGTGGGCGATATGGGGAACTCCGAATTGCGGCAAGGGCCAGCCGCAGCAGGTCGTGGGCACGGGGCATGGCGCGAGCCCGGCGCGGTTCCGGAATATTCGCGTGGGCTCGGCGTATTCGTAGAGACGGGGCTTGCCCCGTCTTTGACGGCGCGACGAAGCAGTGGTGGGGAAGACGCGGCAAGCCGCGTCTCTACGGGAATGTTCACTAAAGAACAAGCCGCTGACATCTTCGACCGGATTCGCCGCTTCTCGTCCGCCGACGAGGTCGAGGCCATCTTCACTGGCTCCCGCTTCGCTTTGACTCGCTTCGCTAACAACACCATTCATCAGAATGTGGAGGAAGAGAACTCCATCATTTCGATTCGCACGAGTTTTGCGGGGCGGACGGCGCGCGCCACCACCAATCAGTTTGACGACGAGAGTTTGCGGCGGGCGGTTGCGGCTTCGGAGAATCTGGCGAGAGTGCAGGTGGCGGATCCGGATTTGCTGGCGATGCCTACGGCAGATGAAGCAAAGGCCGCGGGCGAGGGCGCCCGCGCTACACGGTTCTTTGAGGAGACTGCTGCCATTACTCCCGCCGATCGCGCCGAGGTGGTCAAGGGAATCGTGGCCGTTGCCGGCAGGCATAAGCTGACCACTGCGGGCATCTGCTCGAACTCGGAAGCACGGGAAGGAATCTTCAACTCTGCTGGATTAGCGAATTGGCATCATCAGACGCTGGCGGAGATTTCCATCACCATGCTGGCCGAGGATTCTTCCGGCTGGCAGAAATTGAATTCCACCGACGTGCATAAGCTCGATCCGGCGAGACTGGCGGAGACGGCTGCGCAAAAGGCAGTCGAGTCGGCCCATCCACGGGAGATTGCGCCGGGGAAGTACACCGTCATTCTTGAACCGGCCGCCGTGCTCGACATTGTTGGTTTCATGTTCTGGGACTACAGCGGTGTGGCGATTCTGGACCAACGCTCGTTCTTGAACGACCGGATCGGCACCAAGCTGTTTGGAGAAAACATCAACATCGGGGACGACGCCGCGCATCCTTTGCAGGCGGGTTCGCCGTTCGATGGCGAGGGCATGCGCCGTCAGCGCGTGCAGTTGGTCGAGAACGGCGTGGTGAAACGCGTGGTGTATGCGCGGGCCACGGCGCAAAAGATGAAGAACTCGGAATATGCGGCGAAGGTCGGCCGCATCGAACCCACGGGGCACGGATTTCCCTTGCCGAACGAGATGGGCGAGATGCCGATGAACATTGTTTTCGGTGAGGTGGAGAATCCGAGAAGTGTTGAACAGATGATCGCCTCGACCGAGCGTGGCGTGTTGGTCACGCGCCTGTGGTACATCCGTGAAGTGGATCCCTACGAGAAGATCGTGACCGGGATGACGCGCGACGGGACGTTCCTGGTGGAGAACGGCAAGGTACAGTGCGGGCTGCGCAATTTCCGCTTTAACCAAAGTCTGATCTCGATGCTGTCGAATGTTGAAGCCATGAGTGTGCCGGTGCGCGCCTGCGGAGAGGAATCGTTTGATATGGTGGTGCCGGCGATGAAGGTGCGGGAGTTTAATTTTACGGAAGCGACGAAATTTTGAATGAGCGGCTGTCGCGTGGCGGACGTAGTCTACTACTCGGTCTGCTATTCAGTTCTAGCGAACGAAGCGATGGGATTTTCCCTGTGACTCCTGTACTCGAAACAGAACGGTTGTGGTTGCGTCCGCTTGAACTCGCTGACGCCGAACAAATTCAGATTTTGTTCCCGCACTGGGAGCTGGCGCAATTTCTGGCTGGCCGGGTGCCGTGGCCCTATCCGCCCGACGGCGCGCTGACATATTGCCGGGATATTGCTCTTCCGGCGGTGGAACGGGGAGAGGAGTGGCACTGGACCTTAAGGCTCAAGAGCGATCCTGCTCGCGTGATTGGCAGCATCAGCTTGATGAGAGCGGAAAATCACAATCGCGGGTTCTGGCTGGGGCTGCCGTGGCAGGGTCAGCGCCTGATGAGCGAAGCTTCCAATGCGGTCACCGATTATTGGTTTGACGTTCTGAAGTTTCCCGTTCTGCGAGCTCCCAAGGCGATTGCCAACGAAGCCTCGCGCCGCATTTCTGAAAGGCAGGGAATGCGAGTCATTGCCACCGAAGAGCGGCAATTCGTTTCTGGGCGATTGCCATCGGAAATCTGGGAGATCACGGCCGAGGAGTGGCACGCGCGACGGCGGCCGAGGTGACGCGAAGGCGAGTTCGCGTCTTGCAAGGTTTTCCCGGCCTTAGAGCCGAATCCGTGGGGGTCATTCCGGCGCTTGCAGTACGCCACCGCACAGCAGTTCGCCTACGCCCGTAAGTCCCTGTACCACTGACACTTCGCCGCCTTTGTTCCATGACTTCCGTAACTTTGCATTGCTGATGCCGGGGTGTAATCTCGGCCTGAAATGTGCATTTGCTCAAGTGGAGTGGTGCACGGCACGAACCGGAAGGAAGGTCGTCGCAAACGTGTCTGAAACCGCCAAGGGAACCGTTGCTGAAGCCGGCAAGAATCGAAGGGGTTATACGGACGTGCAAGGCGCGCCGCGCTTTCCCATCAAACTGCCAGTGGCATTGAAGTCGACGTCGGCAGTCAACCAGTCTGGGGTCACGGGGACTGGAGATATGGGAAAGACAATCGAGACCGAAAACATTTCCGCTAACGGTGTGTTGTTTCGCATGGATGCCGATGTGCCTGTAGGGTCAGCGGTCGATTTTACGATCTCTCTTCCTGCCGATGTGGTGGGCGCGGAAGCCGATGTGCAGGTCGATTGTCGCGGTCGAGTGGTGCGCAGCTTTGAAGATGGCGGCCGGCGCGGAGTCGGCGTGGTCATTGACGAGTACCGTTTTGAGCGCAAGCAGTAGGAGCAGTTTGACCCGAGCAAGTTCGGCCGCGCAGGTGGGGCGCGGCAGGTAGTACGCGGAAAGAGGAGTGATGGGCAGCACTTCGGTGAGCATCGAGCCAGGCGACGGCCTTCAGCCCGAAGACGGCAAAGGCACGATCCGCGTAATTGTGGCGGATACGCAAGCCATTTTCCGTGCCGGGCTGCGCAAGATCTTTGCCCTCGAAGACGACATACGGGTGGTCGGCCAGGCCGAGACCCTCGATCAGACAGTTGCCGCCATGCAGAAATTTTCCGCCGACATTGTGATTTTCGAGGCGGGCTTAACCCCGAATCCAGCGGACGCTGTTTCCGATCTTCTGCGGCAAAGCGCGACCTGCAGTTTGGTGGTTGTGCTGCAGGAACCTGACCAGGAGATGACACTCGATTTGTTCCGGCGCGGCGCGCATGCCATCGTTTCGCGCGAAGTTGAGCCGGAAATGCTGGTCGAGTGCCTGCGGAAGGTCGCGCAGGGTGAACCCTGGCTGGAAAGCCGCGCGGTTGCATGGGTGATGCAGGCGTATCGCACGCAAGGTTTGCGTCCGGCAGGGTCGCGTCCCAAAGTGACGCTCACGCCTAAAGAAGCGCTCATCGTCTCCTGCGTCACGCAGGGAATGAAGAACAAAGAGATTGCCCTGCGGGTGGGCACCACTGAGCAGGTGGTCAAGAATTATCTCCGCAAAGTCTACGACAAGCTGGGAGTTGCCGACCGTCTGGAACTCGCGCTGTACTGCCTGAATCATCGCGTGGTAGAGGGCGTGGGTCAGGCAAAGCCAGCCGCGCAACCAACCAACGGCCACGCTCCGGCGGCGACACCGGAAACGCCCGACGCCGCGGCCGCTGCTGCTGCATCTGCTGGGTCCCGCTCCTGATTCTCTTCTTCTAGTACAATTCTTCTTTTAGTGCTCTTCTCAGTCGGCGTAGTTTGTGTTTTTCATTGAGAACTAACAACAATCCCCAAGAGAGGCAAACCGAGAGGTAGACCATGAAAGGTGACGCAAAAGTTATCGCCATTCTTAACGAAGTGCTGAAGGCGGAGCTCACCGCCATCAACCAGTATTTTCTACACGCCGAGATGTGCGAAAACTGGGGCTATCTGCGGATGGCCAAGCAGGTCCGCAAGGAATCCATCGAAGAAATGCAGCACGCCGAAATACTGATGGAACGTATCTTGTTGCTCGATGGCGCTCCGAACATGACCGACTACTTCAAGATCAATATCGGACAAAACGTAAGGCAGCAGTTGGAAAACGATCTGCAACTCGAATACGCCGCGGTGAAACGCCTGAACGACGGCATCAAGGCCAGCGTGGCCGTTGGCGACAACGGTTCGCGCGAGTTGATGGAGAAGATCCTGCTCGATGAAGAACATCACATCGACTGGCTGGAAGGGCAACTGCACGCGATTAAAGAGATGACCTACGAGAACTACCTGGCCCAGCAGTTGCACAAGCCCGAGGAAAGCTAGCAAGAGCCAACTGACAACCGCGGCCCCTCGAAGTTGTCATCCCAAACCCTGAGCGAAGCGATGGGGATCGGCAGTTCGCGGGCGGTCTGAAAGCACTGTTAGAATTAACTGAATCACTTCGCACGGCACCGGAGAGATGGCCGAGTGGCTGAAGGCGCACGCTTGGAAAGCGTGTTTACTCGAAAGGGTAACGTGGGTTCGAATCCCACTCTCTCCGCCAGTTCTTTTGCTTTCAATGAGTTAAGTGCCATCCATACCGTCGTCCATACCGTAAAACCCATTCCACGGGCGGTATGTGATGAAATTCAGCGATCTTTACACTCCAGGAGCGAACTCGCCATACGGTGAGCCGACGCTCGCGTCGCACAAGCAAATAAGCGCTGCGTCGTGCTTCCAGCTCCCTTCAAGCGTCTTCTCTTCACTCACCACTCTCTCTCGGCGACTCGCCAGCTTGACCCGAAGCCTCAAGAATTTGACCGAATTTCCGTTTGGACCTAATTTCTCCAAGCCTGATTTGGAGGTCATATGATGCGAACCGGCAACTCCCATGCGGGGCGCGTCAATCTCACAAAGTACGTGAAACTGGGCGGTGCCGCGTCTGAGAAGTGGCGCTTCTGTCCAGTCGTCCGCACAGGCAATGGCCGAATTCGGCCAGACTACGTCTTGATCGATGGCAGGCCCGAGCTGCACAAAGAAGGCGCCTACTACATCGAGTGGTATCTCGATGGCAGACGATATCGAGAGTCAGTGGGCAAGAATCCAAGCGAGGCGTTTGCCGTTGCAGAGCGCAAAGCGCAAGTTCTCAAGAACCAGGCGCTCGGAATCGAAATCGTCGGCGAAGACAAGCAGACCGGAGCGACCCTGGCTGAAGCTTGCCGCGAGTTCCTCGAGGAAACCCGCCAACACCACAGGCCGAAAACGTACAGCCAGTACAAGACCGCTCTCGAATATTTCCGCCAATCGTGTCGTGAAAAACCGCTTTGCAGTGTCGAACGATCTGACGTCATGAGTTTCATGGGCTTTTTGTCCGACAGAGGCCTTGCCCGCCGCACGATCTGGACTAAGGTGCAGGTTGTCGTCTCAATGCTCAAGGCGAACGGAATTACTAAATTGATCCGCAAGCGCGACTGGCCGCGATACACGGAAACGGAACCCGAGGTCTATACCAGTGACGAGATCGAAACGTTTCTTGCCCAATGCAATTCTTGGAAGCGAGCACTCTTTGAATTCTTCTGGATGACTGGTTTTCGCGAAGGCGAGGTAATGCACGTAACGTGGCCCGACATTGACTTCGGTAATCACGTTGTTCGGGTGAAGGCAAAGCCAAAGCTGGGATTTATTCCGAAGGATTGGGAAGAACGCGAGGTTCCGATTCCCGACCGCCTCTTGAACAGCTTGCGCCATCACAAAGCCTCAGCATCCGCGAATCATGCGCTGGTTTTCGCGACCAGCAATGGCAGGGTCGTTCACAACTTTCTACGTCAATGCAAAAGTTTAGCGTGGCGTGCCGGCCTGAATTGCGGCCTGTGCGACACAGGGGAAGGGCCCTGCGCCAAAGGACCATATTGCCAAAACTGGTTTTTGCATAAGTTCCGGGCGACATTCGCCACCATGCATCTTCGCGCCGGAGTTGATTTGACAACGGTTCAAACGTGGATGGGACACAAGGACTTGGAGTCGACGATGCGCTACCTCAAACCCGCCAGAGACAAGGAAGCACTGCAGAAGGTCAATGTCACGTTCCCTCTCCCGAGACGAGCATCGGAGTCCGACGATGCATATGCCTAGGCGGCCGTTTGGTTCAACGGCATCTTCCGGCGAAGCCAATCGGCAATCGCTTGCGGATCAAAACGGATGAGCCCGCCAACCCTGAAGTGAGGAATCGCGCCTTGTTCCACAAGGCGATAGATGGTCATCTTGCTCGTCGAAAGGATCTTTGCGAGTTCCGACGCTCGCAACGCGTGCGGCGTTTTCTCAAGCTCGACTGCTAGGGATGATCGGGTATTCATGGTATTCCCTGGTTAGGCCAATCATTATTGAGAGGAACCCGCCACCTGCAGGTTGTCCCTTCCAACCGCGGCCCTGTCATTGGCGTTGTAGTAGAGGTTCATGATTCAGTCAATGCACCCCGAATCGTTCGGGATTTGACCGAAATCTCGTTCCGGTCTACGTTTCAGACGCTCGCGACCGAGAAATCCGTCTCGGGCAAGGAGCCAACCGTGTTTTCATCTCTTGAAGAAGTTGGTGAACGCCTGAAGGCCACGGGCTACATCGCCGATTCGATTGCCGCTACAACCGTGTATTTGGCGGCCAGACTGCAGAAGCCATTGCTGCTGGAAGGCCCCGCCGGCAGCGGAAAGACTCAGTTGGCATACGCAGTCGCGGATGCAGCGGACACCATAGTCGAACGCTTGCAGTGCTACGAGGGCATCAACGAAGAAAAGGCCATTGGGAAATTCGACGAGCCACTGCAGAGGCTTTGCGTTGAACTCAAAGCCAAGTCCGTCAGCGTGGATTGGGAATCCCTGCGGACGGAGTTGCACAGTCAGCAGTTTTTCGGCGCCGGGCCGCTTCTGCGCGCGTTGCAGTGCGAAAAGCCTTGTGTCTTGCTAATC
>DATFZT010000055.1:0-31655 GCA_035314185.1 Terriglobales bacterium | reverse complement strand
CCCAGAAACGAAAAACCCCGACACCGCGTATCTACAATCTCTCCGGCCGCCCCGCTTTGGCGGCCGTTACTTAATCGATAGGGGGTGACAAAGTCTCGTTGCAGTTAATACGACATTTTCTCGTTGCAACAACAGGGGGGGGATACCAGTACCAGTAGGTTAATATCTATTTAGTTAACAGATAGGGAAAGAACAACTCAGACTTAATCGAAGCACCTATTTGCTGGAAATAAATTTGCCAGTCTCATTCGCTAGCGCTAGTCTCTGGTCCAGCTATCCCATTAGCAGCCCGCCATTGACATTCAACACATGGCCCGTGATGTAGGAGGCTTCGTCCGACGCCAGAAAACACACTGCGCTGGCAACGTCCTGCGGAGAGCCGACGCGCCCGAGCGGAATCGTCTTCACCGCAGTCTGTCTGAACTCCTCGCTCAGAGCAGCAGTCATGCTGGTCTCAATAAATCCTGGAGCGACCGCATTGCAGGTAATATTGCGCGACGCCACCTCGCGCGCCATCGCCATGGTCAGGCCGATCAGTCCGGCTTTCGACGCCGCGTAGTTTGCTTGGCCAGCTTGTCCCATCTGTCCGAAGACGCTGGTGATGTTGATGATTCGTCCCCAGCGCTGTTTGAGCATCGAACCAATTACCTGCTGAATGCATAGATACGCGGAGGTCAGATTCGTATTGAGCACGGAGTCCCAGTCAGCGCGCTTCATGCGCATCACCAGCTGGTCGTGCGTGATGCCAGCGTTATTTACCAGGATGTCGATCTTGCCGAATTGCGCGAGCGCCGACTTGATCCCGGACTTTACCTGCTCTTCGTCGGCCACGTCGAGGACGAACGCAGCCGCTTTGCCGCCGGCAGCGACGATCTCGCCTACCAGTTCGTCGAGCTTTTGCCGATTGCGCGCTGCCACCGCGACGGTCGCGCCCTCTCGCGCCAGCGCCAGCGCGCACGCGTGGCCGATGCCTTGCGACGCTCCTGTGATCAGCGCGACTCGACCCTCGAGTTTCATAGTGCTCCTTGGGAAGCCAACTTTGGAACTGAACTCTGGAACTGAAGTTAGGAATGGAGGATTATAAACGTCGCAGGATGCAACTGGTAGGCAGTACAGGAATTCACCACCAGAATCATAACCACAGAGGACACTGGGGAACACAGGGAATAACCACGGGGGAACACAAGAAGACACACAGGAAGTTAGCCGGCTTGCGTCGCCGGACGCGCGAGCAGTTCCGCCCCAAGGATTTGTTCGATCTTGTCGACCAGCGTTCGCCGCGAATACGGCTTGGCCAGGAAGTACGTGCGCAATGCGGTCGCTTTCGTCTCAAAATCCGGATTGGTGTAACCGGACGTCACCAGCACCAAGACTTCCGGAGAATGCTCCCGCAGATCTTCCCCCAGTTGCAGTCCTGAGCGTCCCGGAAGCACCATGTCCGTCATCACTAGATCGATTCTCCTTCTGCGCGCTTGGTAAATCCGCAGGGCATCTCTCGCATCCCCGGTGCGGAAGACCTCAAAGCCCGCGCTCTCCAGAATGCTGCAAGTCGCCGCCCGCACAAACGGTTCATCCTCCACCAGAAGAATGGTGCGCCGCCGTGGCTGATCGTTCGGGAATGCGTAGGGGAGAAGAGACATACCATCCTCGATTCACTTTGCTGACAACTCGACCCCAGCAATCGCATGGCCTCGCCGGTGCGCAAGATCATCGCGGCCCTACACTAACGTCTCTGATTGTTGGGAATTACTTGGGCGCGGTGAGAATGGTCTGCTTCGGATCGAGCACAATCTTGTGCACGTCGCTGGGCGCGATCAGCCGAAACCCGGTCTCCGCGCCATCTGCCAGCACTTCGCCTAGAAAAACCAGCGCGTTTCCCGAGGTCGAGCCATACACCGGAACTGCCGTGACCAGATCGTCGGGTGCGTCCTTTTGTACGATCACGCCTGTAACCGTGGTCACTCCGGCCTTCTCGGTGATGTGAATCTCGCGCGCTTGCAGCTCCGGTATGGCTGTACCTTCGATCCAACCTTCCAGGAACCAATCCAGTTTGGGACGTTTCTCGTACCAAAGTGGGCGCGGCAGGTCCTCTTCAAAAGCCTGCACCAGTTCCTGCGTGCTTAGGCTCTTCCCGGCATACCGGTCTCGGATCTTGCGTAAAGTACGGAAGAACGGCTCCTCCGGATTGGTTCGTCCTTTGCGGGAGCGGGTTGCGGCTTCGGAATCGCGCAGCATGGATCGCAGCATGTGAAACAGCCACGTCCCTCTTTCGTAGCTGATCGCCTCGTATCCGCGGGGAAAATGGGACGAATCCAGGCGCTGCCCCAGCGTCACCGGTCCAGCGTCGCGCAGCCGCTCTCCATCTTTGTTCTTGCTCACTAGATCGCGGCGATACTTTTCCAGAACCTGGCGGAACTGCGCCGGGTTGTGTTGCTCCAGGATCAACAGCGAGGCGTAGCTCGCCAGACCTTCCGACAGCCACTGATCCCGATAGCTGGTCCACAGCACCAGATCGCCCCACCATTGATGCGCGGTCTCGTGCACCAGAACCTGGCTGTCAATCTCACGGGTCAGCGGGTCGAGACGCAGATCCGTCTGCTCCTGCGGGCTGAGAAACGCGAAGCTCGACAGGAACACCAGCCCGGGCCATCCCTGGCTCAGATTCCCCGGCATCTGCGTCAGGGCCAGGGAACTGTATGGATACGGCCCAAACCACTGCGAGAAACTGGCAATCGCCTTCGCCGCCCTCTCTGCCACCGCCTGTACATCGTGCGCGGGCGACGGAGGCGGCGGAGTGACCACCACCGGACCCATCGATCTCGACATATGCCCGGGAGCAAGGGGAAAATTTGGCTGCTCAATCACTTCCGACTGCGCCTTCGGAAACGATTTCTCCACGCCCTTGGTGCCGTAGGCCTCCACCAGAATGTTGCCCGCCTTCGCCTCGGCCCGAACATACTTGCCCAGGTTGAACCCCGCCACCGGGATTGGTTGCTCTGAGCTCCAGCGCGAAACCGCTACTTGTTCGCCGGTTCCAACTTCCTCGCTGCCCGCTGGTAAGATCTGTTTTCCGGTCGCCACCAGCGTCCAGTTCGCGGGATAGTGAAACTCCATCTCGAACTGCGCCGGGCTCAGGCCGAAATTCGGATACCAGGTACCCCGCTCGCCCACATACAGCAATCCGTTCCCCGCCTCCGACAAAACCTCGCCCGCATAGCTGAAGCGCAGTTTCAAACCCTGCCCGGGGACGAGCTGGGCAGGGAACACCACCGCCACCAGATCGTTGCCCTTTCGTTGCAGCTCGGTTCCTTCAATCGCCTGGTTCTGGAGAAAGTCCACTGCCCGGTCGTCCGCCTCGACGGCGTCAACCTTGAGATAACGTGACAACTCAAACAGCAGCGTCCTTTCTCCTCCGCTGCGGACTCGAACATTCAGCTCCGTCGATGCTCGCAACATGGTTGGAGGCTCGACTGACGCCCGAATCCGGAAGCTGGTGATGGAGGCGTCGCCGGCCAGTGGAACTGCCGCTGCGCTGCCGGGCGCGCCGGGTGCAAATGACGTCCAGACATCGAAGAACAGGATGCCGTCCTTTAGGCGGGGCTGCCCCGCCCACAACGGCTCAGCGCCGGCTGCATCCCAGAAGACATCGAAACCGCCCAACTGCTTGCCAAGCAAATGAGCGTGCAGCAGAGGCGGGAATTTTTGGTTGGGATCGTTTTGACCCGGCGCGGGAAGAAAATGGCTGAAGTCCAGCAGCAGCCGCAGAGCATCGAACTCGGCCAGCGCGCGGCTCGTGTCGCTCCATTGTTTTATGAAATCCTGTTTTGTGAAATCCGCGCCTTCGGCCGCCGGCGAAAGATAGGGTCTCAGAACCGCGGCCGTGTCATCGTTGAAGCGCAGGTATCCCGAGGTGAACTGCTCTTCGAGAATCGCCATGCCGGTGAAGAGCGCCAGTGATCCGCGCTCGGCCCGGTTTGGTGGCCGGAGCAGTACCTCGCCCTCACCCTCGAAGAACGCACCCGTGATCCGCCCGCAGATATCTTCGGTAAAGGCCAGCGTGCCATCGTCCAAATCAAGATGGAGATTCGGGCGGTCAATGGAGGCGGCGCGAATGTGGTAGACGCGCTGGGGGTCGAGATCCACGGAGCGAATGCGCGCGTAAAGGGCGGTGGTGGTTTGCGGACATTCGGGGGTCGGTGCCGGCCCCTGCGCGCAAGCCGTGACGGCCACGAAACACCATGCCAACCCGATCATCGACCACCGTCGCACCGGCTCTGGCCTCATAAGCTGGGTCGTCCTCCGGGACTTCCCAGCATTCGCTAACCCAGTCAACCAAGACCTTAGCATGTGCGTCGACCAGGAGGCCAACGGCACGGCCTGAATCAGACCGCGAAAAATAAGAAACCAGCATGCTGCCTACCACCAAAGCGACCAGCAACGCCACCAGCAAAGGCGCGTTGTTACAACCATGGTTGATATCATCGTTGAGTCTGTGGGGGCACTCGAGTTCATCAGCCAGTCCGCTTTACGACTGCAAGAGGTTGCACATTGACAGGGCACCGGCCACAGGGGATAATCCGCCGGGCGTTTCGGGCAGGGCTTCATTTCATGCGCGGCCCTGAACCCGCGCTCCTTCGAGGCTTCATTTTAAGCATTCGGACCTAGGCATAAGATTCGTGCAACTTTCAAGGGAGACCCCATGAAACTCCGCTTGGTTCGCGGCCCGTTGTTCCTGGCCGTCCTAACCGTGTTGGCGAGCACCATCCTTCCGAGCGCAGCCGCCCAGAAGATCTCTGAGACCTTTCTTGTTTCGGGCGTCTTCAATCTCGATTATGAGGGTTTTGCGGGAGCTTTCAATTCCAAAGGCCAGGAATTTTTCACTTTCTCTAGTTGCCAGGGCCTGAATTTCTTTAAAGGAGGAGAGGTTTCAGTCGTGGAACCGGCGCCGGCGCTGGCTTCCACGTTCTGCCCTTCGGGCATCATCGCCGATTCCGCTGACAACTTCTGGTTCGTCGATCTGGGAAACCGGGCGGTCGGCTTCATGGCGACTAAGGGGACGATCACGGAGTATCCCGCCCCCAATACTGGATGCTATGCAGTTGGATGTTCTTATCTGCAAGGTGGAATCACGCTGGGTTCTGACGGCGCAATCTGGGTGTCCAGCGAGGTGATCGTCAGCTTCAACCAGAGCATTCCGAACTATGAGTTTCAGGTTGCCCGCGTCGCCAGCGACGGGACATACACCTACTACACGATTACCGAGATGTTTAACCCTAGCGCTGGCCCATCGATCGTGGCCGGTTCAGATGGGGACGTCTACGTCCAGGATAGCGAACACGTCGCAAAAGTGACGCCAGCCGGCGAAATCACCGTTTATAGTACGGCAACCAGCTGCAAGATAAATCCCCCAGAGTGGGTGCAAGGCCTGACCCTCGGGCCGGATGGCAATGTCTGGTTCATTTCGAATTGCAGCAGCACCTACCCACCAACAACATCATCGGCAACATTACTCCCTCTGGTGCGATCACCACTTTCCCGCTTACTACATTGGCGCAGGGGCTCGCTTCCGGCAGCGACGGCGCGATCTGGTTCACGAATGCTTCGTACGAAATTGGCAGAATCACCACTTCTGGAACCGTCACCTACACTTCCATTCCGACCAACAAGCTCAAGGACTACAGCTACGGATGCGGGACGCCAACCTATTCTGTCTTGACCGGGATCATCCCAGGTCCCAAGGGCACTCTTCAATTCATCGGCACGACGGATGCTAGCGGAGGCACTTACAACTGCACTTATGTCGGGAGCTTTACGCCAACTGCGCCAGCCGCCGATCAGCAACAACGCGCTTTGTCGGTCAGGCCCGACTATGAGGCTCAGTGCGGGCCCGGAGGCGTTAATAAATGCGAACTTGACCTGATAGAAGGCAGTTTTCCTTGGGGCAAGGGCGCCTTTAACGGTCCTTCTACTGCAACCATTTACCATAGCTACGTCAACACGCCCGATGTGATGATCTGGCTTCAAAAGGGGGCTCAGTTCGGGCTATGCGATGTCACGAATGGGAAGAATCAACTCGTGACGATGCCGACAACGTCTATGATTCTCGGGCCGAGGATCCCGACCCCTCCTGGCTTCCAGCCCGAAATAGTAGAAGGCTGGACTTTCTCTGATCTTAGCGCAAAAGCTACAGGCGCGGCGCAAGGAGAATATTACACATGCACCTTCAGTTTTGTGCTTATGCAAACGTTAAAGGGCGGGACACCCGCCCCGTTAACCTGGGACGGCTTTCACAAGAGTGGTCACGTTGGCCCTTGATGACCTGAGAAGCTTGAGTTTTCCGCAAGCTGTTCGGTGCTGGGAAGGCCTTCCGCCGCCCCAGTTCCAGCACCTTGGTCACCTTACCGGGCCTCCGCGCCGTTGCTAAAATCGGGCGAGTGCGAGCCCTTGTCCTCATTCTAGTGCTTCTGGCGGCGCTTCTGGCGCCCGCCGACGTCATTCATCTTAAGAATGGACGCACCATCTGGGCCGACCAGGTCCGCGAAAACAAAGACCGGGTCGAGTATGACCTTGGCGAAGATACCTACGCCATCCCGAAATCCTCGGTCGAGCGCATTGAGTCCGGGGGCGTGCCGGTCCACGCCGGTTCCGGAGGACCTTCTTCCGGGACAGCTTCTTCCGGAGCAGCTTCAAACGCGCCCGACATCTCTCCGCCCGCGCCCTCGTTCAATCACGAAGCCGACGTCGCCGAAAAAGTCATCCACGACGGCAAGGTGGATACCGACTCGCTCTCGAGTTTTGCGCAAACCGGCAATCCCGAACTGGCCGCCACCGCCTACTTTCTCGCGGGCAAGCACGAATCCGATCACGGCAACTTCCCCAAGGCTAAGGGCTACTACGAATCCGCGCTGCGTTTCCAGCCGGACAACGCCACCCTGCTGATCTACTACGCTGCCACCCTGATGCGCACCGGCCATGCCGCGGAAGCTCTCTCCTACGCGCAACACGCCGCCAGCGTTGCTCCCGACTCACCCGACGCGATCGCGATGCTGGGCTTCGTGCAATTTGCCAGCGATCATACGCCCGATGCTATTCGCTCGTGGAAGAAGTCGCTGGCGCTGCGTCCCGATGCCACGGTCAGCCAATATCTGGCACGCGCCGAGCGCGAAGCGACGGCCGAATCCGATTTTTCGCAACGCGAGAGCAGCCACTTCAATCTCCACTTTGAAGGCAACGCCACGTCCGAGAGCTTCCGCCGCGACCTGCTCGCCACCCTCGACTCCGATTATGACGACCTGGTGCGCGATCTCGGCTACTCACCGCGAAACAACATCGCCGTCACGCTCTACACACAGCAGGCGTTCTTTGACGTGACCCAAGCGCCCTCCTGGAGCGGGGCTATCAATGACGGCAAGCTGCGCATCCCGATCAGCGGCGTGCAGAGCGTGACGCCCGAGCTTGCCCGCGTCCTCAAACATGAACTGACGCATTCTTTCGTCTCGCAGATGTCGAGCAACCGCTGCCCCACCTGGCTGAATGAAGGCATCGCACAGATCGAAGAAGGCAAGTCGTCCGCGCAGTACGGGCGCCAGCTGGAGAAGATATTCGCCACCGGAGATGAGATCCCCTTCAATGTGCTTGAAGGCAGCTTCATGAGCTTCTCCGGTCCCGTAGCCATCGCGGCCTACGCCGAATCTCTCGCCGCCACCGAATACATCCGCGACGCGTATGGCATGAGCGAAGTCACGCGCATCCTGGGACTCCTCTCCCAAGGCAGCTCCAGCGAAGCTGCCCTGCGCGCCACTGTCCACTGCGACTACCGGCAGCTCCGCGACGAAATGGCCCGCAAGCTAAAAGAGAAATACGGCGAATAGCTCGGGTGGCGTGGACCCTGAGTGGCAACCGGTAGCTATTGCCGTGGAAGCAGTTATATCTTTTAAGTAGAACTGGGGGAAAGAACGCCTTTTCTCCAGGCGTCTCTACAGGTTCAACCACCACTTCCCGGCCATTGCTCCGCTGCGGTGATCTGTGTTAAATTTCGCCCCTCATGGCAGGCCTGCTGGCAAAGCTGAGGTTCAACTCGACGACGGAGGAAGTTCCCGAAATCGTCCAGGGGGAAGGCGCTGCGCTCTGGGGCGCTAACATGGCGGTCGCCTATTTTTCCTCGCGCGCCGGAGGCGATTTCCACGATTTTCTGCGGGTGAGCCCGAACCGTTTCCTTTTCGGATTGCTCGACGTGGCCGGCAAACGCGAAACTGGGGCTCCCGTGCTGCAGGCCGCGCAGGCTTGCTTCCGGTCGTCGGGCGAACTGCTGTTTGCCGCCGCCGAACTGAACGAATCGGACGCCATGATCGAATTGTCGCGCCGTCTGAATCTCGAGATCATGCGCGCTGCCGGAGGCGTGCGCAGTTGCCCGGCCTTCGCCGGCCTCTACAACGAAGAACTGGGCACGGTTTGCTACGTGAATGCGGGCCATACCCCGGGCTTGCTCCGCGATGATAAGAGCGTCGTCGAATTGCCCGCGACCGGACTGCCGCTGGGGCTGTTTTCGCTTGCCCCCACGGATGCTCGCATCGTCGGCCTGGGACCAAAGAGCTCGCTGGCGGTGGTTTCCCGCGGAGTGGTGGAGGCCGAGTCTAAGCACGCGGAATTTGGCCTGGACGGAGTCAAGAGCGTGATGCAGGCGGAACCTTCTTCCGCCAAAGATCTTTCGCGGAACATCCTGCAACGTATGCAGGACTTCATGCACATGGCTCCCAAGCACAACGACGTGACTGCGCTGACGCTCACGCGCGGAAACTAGGCAGAAGTCAGCTGGCAGTCAGTCAGACGTCGGGCATGGTTCCAGGATATAGCATTGCGCGATATGGTGTCCGGCCCTCAGGGGCTAGCGCCCGAGTTCTTCCTGGCCTTGAGTGGCGCGGCGGAACCCCTTGCGGAAAAAGTAGTCGAGGGTGCAAAAAGCACACCTCAGGCGCTAGGGCGCGGACACATTTTCAACGACTTAACGGCACGAGTAAACTCGTGCCCTTCCCGTTCAATGAGAAGTCAGAGTTTTTCCGCAAACTGTGAAGCCGTGCCCTTCCCACGTCGTGCGCGAGCCAAGGGTTCATTAGCGGTCTGAGACGGGGCAAGCCCCATCTCTACAGGGATCTAGATTCCGCTTCCGGACAAACAAGCCGTCGGCTCAATTGGCCTGCATGCCGCTGACGGCGTAAAATAGAAAAACAATTTCCGCGGGTGTACCCCAGGTTTCAAGAGAGCGTTTTCGAGAGAGCCCTAATGAAGAACACCAGACTTCCCCTGCTGTTGGCTGTTGGCTGCGCGTTGTTGCTCCCATCTGTTTTGGCGGCTGATACCGTGGTCGAAGAGATCATCGCCCGGGTAAACAACGAAATCGTGACGCGCACGGAATACATCCGCAGCCGCGATCAGCTGAAGCAGGAGATTCAGCAACAGGACGCCGCCAATGCCGACCGCTCCTTTGCTGAAAGGCAGCGCGACGTTCTGCGCGATCTGATTGACCAGCAACTCCTGCTGCAAAAAGCCAAGGATCTGGGCATCACCGGCGACACCGAACTTATCAAGAAGCTTGATGAAATGCGCAAACAGATGAACCTCGAATCCATGGAAGAACTGGAGAAAGCGGCGGAGGCGCAGGGGGCTTCGTATGAGGACTTCAAGCAAAACCTGCGCAACCAGATCGTCACGCAGCGTGTGATTGGGCAGGAAGTGGGTTCGAAACTGGCGATGAACAAGGAAGAGGAAAAGAAATTCTACGAAGAGCACAAAGCGGAGATGGAGCAGCCCGAGCAGGTGCGGCTGAGTGAGATTCTGATCGCACCAAAAGTGCCCGCGAAACCGGCTGCGGACGCTCCAAAACCCGAGCCGCCGTTGTCACCAGACGCTGATCCGCAGGCAGCGCTGGAAGCCGCCAAGGCCAAGGCGGAGGATCTGCTCGACCAGATTCACAAGGGCGCGAAGTTTGCGGATTTGGCGAAGAAGTACTCCGATGGACCGTCGGCGAAAGACGGCGGCGACCTCAGTTATTTCAAGCGCGGCACGATGCCGAAAGAGCTGGATGATAAGGTGTTTGCGCTGAAGGCCGGTGAAGTCACGGATGTGATCCGCACCAAGCAGGGTTACGTGATCCTGCAGGCGGTGCAACATCAGATGGCGGGCATTCCCACCATGAAGGAAGTTGAGCCGCGGATTCAGGACGCGTTGTATATGCAGAAACTGCAGCCGGCGCTGCGTGGGTATCTGACCACGCTGCGTGAACAGGCCTTCATCGACATCAAGACGGGTTACGTCGACACGGGCGCGAGCGGGAAGCAAACCAAGCCGGTCGAGACCACGGCGAAGGAAGAGAAGACGAAGAAACTGAAAAAGAAAAAGAAGCTGGGCGTGTTTTAGGGTCGCTGTTCCCCTGAAATTGCTGTTGGGTTACTACAAAGGGCAAAAGCCTAACCACAGGGTGCACAGAGGATCACAGGGCAAATCGATTTCCGGAGGCTCATGAAAGAGTTTTTTATCTCCGATTGTTCGCAGCAGGAAAACAAGACCATCACCTCCAGCTTCGTGGTGGCTTCGAAGCAGGTGAAGGCAAAGAAAAATGGCGAGCCTTATCTGGCGTTGGTCCTGGCGGATCGCACCGGCCAGATCGAAGCCAAGATGTGGGACAACGTCAATGAATTCATCGATGCCTTCGAGCAGGACGACTTTCTCAAGATCAAGGGGCTCGTCAACAAGTATAAGAATCGTTTTCAGCTCACCATTCACAAGCTGCGGCGCATGGAAGAAGCTGAGATCGATTTCACCGACTACCTGCCCAAGACGACCAAGGACATCGGCGAACTCTGGCGAACGCTGACCGAGTTTGTTGCCACCTTCCAGAATCTGCACCTGAAGTCGCTGGTCGAACTGTTCATGGCGGACGCGGAGATTGCCGAGCGTTACCGCAATGCGCCGGCGGCCAAGACGCTTCACCATGCCTACATCGGTGGATTGCTCGATCACGTCGTGTCGCTGTTCCGTTCCTGCGATTTGCTGTGCCGGAACTATCCCCAGGTCAACCGCGATTTGCTGTTGACGGGCGCGTTTCTGCACGACATCGGAAAGATTGCGGAACTGACCTACAACCGCGCGTTTTCCTATACCACGCGCGGCCAGCTGCTCGGGCACATGATCATCGAACTGGAGATGCTGCAGGCTAAGCTTGCAAGACTGCCGGATTTTCCCGCGGAACTGAAAACCCTGCTCGAACATATGATCATCAGCCATCACGGGCAATACGATTTTGGATCGCCCAAGCTGCCGATGTTTCCCGAGGCGCTGATGCTGCACTATCTCGACGATCTGGACTCCAAGATGGAAGCGATGCGCGCCCACTTCGAACGCGAGGCTGAACTCGAAGGGCCGTGGACCAGCTATAACGCATCGCTTGGGCGCCCGCTGCTCGATTCCAGGAAATTCATGCAAGGGGAGAAAGTGGCGGCAAAGGTCAATGCGGAAGATTCCGCGGTGCAACCGGCCACGCCAGTAGCGGCGGAGAACCCGGCTTCCACCGTGCCCGCGCTTGATCTGTTTAGCGAACAGAAGGCATAGAGCTTTGAGAACAAGAAGTCCGGAATTCCGGACTTGAGCCTCGAATCGTTCCGTTGCCAATCAAGGGTGCAAGAAAAATTGGATGTCGACGCCCAGCCCCTAAAGGGGCAGCTAATTTCTAAGCATTTGCGGCATCGCTAAAGCGATGCCCTGATACGAAACCGGAGTTTTTTCGCAGCCTGCTATGGATTTCTCGCGTTTTAGCACCATCAGCTTTGACTGCTACGGCACTCTGGTTGATTGGGAGTCGGGGATGCTGCCTGTCCTGCGCGGCGTTCTCGCCAATCACAGTCAAAGTCTGCCCGACGCTGCGATTCTTGAACTCTACGGTGAATTTGAGGCGGAGGCGGAAAGCGGGCCGTACCAAAGCTACCGGGATTTGCTGCAGTCGGTAGTGCGGTCGTTTGCAGGGCGCCTCCATTTCGAAGCCACTTCCGCTGAAATCCATTCGCTGCATGAATCGGTTCACCAATGGCCGGCTTTTTCGGATACTTTGCTCGCGCTGCGCGAGCTGCGGAAGCGCTACCGGCTGGTGGTGATTTCAAACATTGACGACGATCTATTCGCGGAGACGCGGAAACATCTGGGCATTGAAATTGAATTCGATGGCGTAATCACGGCGCAACAGGCCAGGAGCTACAAGCCATCCCTCAACAATTTTCAGATTGCCTTGCGCACGCTGGCACTTTCTCCGGATCGGCTGCTGCACGCCGCGCAGAGCGTCTATCACGATGTTGTGCCGGCGCGTTCACTGGGAATCTCAACGGTGTGGGTGAACCGGAAGTCGGCTCGTCCGGGGATTGGCGCGGTTCGAGCCTCGGCGGGACGGCCCGACATGGAGGTTCCCGATTTAGCCAGCCTGGTCGAAATCGTGAGACGCGGGCACGATTGAGCCGGGCGGGGGCGCCCGGCGCTCCATCAGAAAGCTCGTCAGCAAGCCCGGGTGCTAGTTCGTTGGGACCGGCAACGGAAGAATTTTCTTCTGGATGGCGACGGTTACCAGTTGGGCTTTGTTGTGAATGTCGAGTTTGCGCATCAGGTTGAATTTGTGCGCTTCCACCGTTTTGGCGCTGACGCCTAGAACCGCTGCCGCTTTTTTCACGGTATTGCCCTCGGCGAGCAACTTCATCACTTCGCGCTCGCGCAGAGTCAGGGTATTTCTCCGCATTGGCACCCGGGCGGGCTGGCTCCGCAGGGCTGCGTCGTCTTTTAGTCTGGTCTGGATCTGCGGACTCAACGATCGCTCGCCGCGATGCACTTCGCGGAGCGCATGCAACAAGAGCGGCGCGGGCGTGTCTTTCACCAGATACCCGCTGGCGCCCGAGCGCAGGGCTTGGTGCACATATTCCCGATCCTCATGCATGGTCAGATACACGATGCGCGTGCCGCTGCAGTGCTCTTCGATGAGGCGTCCGGCTTCGAACGATGACATGCCGGGCATGCTGATATCGAGCAGCACCAGGTCGGGACGGTGCTCCAGGACCAATTTGAGCGCCTCGGCGGCATCGCCCGCTTCGCCGACCACGGCAAAGTCGGGAGCGTCTTCCAATAGGCGGCGCACGCCGTAGCGCAGCATTTCGTGGTCGTCGGCGATCACGCAACGAATGCGCTCAGCTACGCCCGGATGAAACGGAACAGCCTTCGCGGTCAGCATGCAAACAATCCTCGCGTACTCTGACGAAGCGGCGTGATTGAATCTGGAACCCCGGGGTCGTCCGGCAACTAATGTCGCAGAGTTACGCTAATTGTACCTGCACAGGCCAGGCGGCGGGCGCAAAAAAAGATTTGGGAGAAACGTAGTGGCTCTGTTTGGAAGATGGATTCCCCCAGCGGCTAAAGCCGCTACTGATGCGCGGCATTTACGGCACGACTGAACAGCTTGCGGAAAAAGTAGTCGAGGATGCAGAAAGCACACCTCAGGCGCTAAAGCGCGGACACATTTTCAACGACTTAACGGCACGAGTGAACTCGTGCCCTTCCCGTTCGATGAGAAGTCAGAGTTTTTCCGCAAGCTGTGAAGTCGTGCCGTTTCAAAAAAACAAATCGAAACTGAGCCACTATCGGGGAAAATCAACGAGAGCCGAACCTTTCCTCTTCATTTACAATGCCTTTTCCACATGCTGCGCTACTTTACCTCCGGAGAATCCCACGGCGAGGCCCTGGTTGCATTTCTTTCGGGGTTGCCGGCCGGGCTGGCGGTGGATCAGGCATTCGTGGACCGCGAGCTCTGGCGGCGCCAGCAGGGCTATGGCCGCGGCGGGCGCATGAAGATTGAAACCGACAGGGCGCACTTCCTTTCCGGCGTGCATCACGGCAAGACGATCGGCTCGCCCATCGCGGTAATGCTCGAGAACCGCGACTGGCAGAATTGGAAAGAAGCGCTGCCGGTGGAAACGGGCGACCCGGCGAAGCACAAGCGCGTGGCATCGCCGCGCCCGGGTCATGCCGATCTGGCGGGAGCTTTGAAGTACGATTTCACGGAAGCGCGTTATGTGCTGGAGCGTGCTTCGGCCCGGGAATCGGCGGCGCGGGTGGCGATTGGCGCGCTCGCCAAGTTGCTGCTGCGCGAGTTGGGCGTGGAAGTTCTGAGTCATGTGATTGCGGTGGGCGGGGTTTCGATTGCCGATCGGGAAATCGCATGGGAGCAAATCGAGCCCCTGGCGCGCAAGAGCGAGGTGCTGCTTTCCTGCGCCGACGCCGACGCCGAGCAGCGCATGAAGGAAGAAGTCGACAAAGTGCTGCGAACTGGTGATTCGGTCGGGGGAGTATTCGAAGTTGTGGCGCACAATGTTCCGCCCGGCCTCGGCAGCTACGTCCAATGGGATGAGCGACTGGATGCGCTATTGGCGGCGGCGGTCATGTCATTGCAGGCGGTGAAGGCGGTCGAAATTGGAAGTGGGATTCAGGCAGCGCATTCTCCGGGATCGGCCGTGCATGACGAAATCGGCTATCAGAGCGACGCGGGATTTTCGGGCTTCACGCGCACGCGCAACAATGCCGGGGGTCTGGAGGGTGGCGTATCGAACGGGCAGGAGATTCGGGTGCGTGGTTATCTGAAACCGATTTCCACGCTGCGGCGTCCGTTGCAGTCGGTGGATTTTGCGACGCGCGAGCCGGTGAAAGCGGCGTATGAGCGCTCGGATGTTTGCGTGGTACCGGCCGCCGGCGTTGCTGGCGAAGCCATGGTTGCGCTCACGCTGGCGCGCTGCGCGCTTGAGAAATTTGGCGGCGACTCGCTGAAGGAAACCAAACGAAATTTCGAAGGCTATCTGGAACAGCTGAAGAATTACTAGTCAATTCGAAAATGATTTATCCAATTGTGAAATTCGGCGACCCGGTTCTGGATACACCCGCAGCCGTGGTGACCAGCTTCGACGACGAGATCAAGAAGCTTGTTGAAGACATGTTTGAGTCGATGTACGCGGCTCGCGGCGTCGGACTGGCGGCTCCGCAGATCGGCATTTCGAAGCGAATCGCCGTCGTGGATGTGACTTTCAAGGAAAATCCCGGCGCCAAGTTGGTCCTGATCAATCCGGTTATCGTCAGCAAAGAAGGCCGGCAGCGGAGCAGCGAAGGCTGCCTGAGCATTCCCGAATTTCGCGAGGAGGTCACGCGCGCCAAGACCGTGACCATACGCGCGCAGGACCTGAGCGGAAAGTTTTTCGAGCACACCGGAGAGGACCTGCTGGCGCGGGCCTTCCTGCATGAGACCGATCACTTGAACGGCAAGCTCTACATCTCGCATATCAGTGCGCTGAAGCGCGACCTCATCAAGCGCAAGATCAAGAAGATGGTGAAGGCGGGCGAGTGGTAGAGGGGCCCTTTTCATGAATTGTCATCCCCAGCCAAGCGAGGGATCCGTAGTTCGCCGCAAAATGCAGATCCCACACTGCGCTCGGGATGACAAAGTCTAGTGCGGCCGGCACATCTATGATTCTGGTCTTTTGCGGCACGCCGCAATTCGCTGTCCCAACTTTGGAGAAGCTGGTCGAGGCTGGTCATTCCGTGCCGCTGGTGGTGACGCAACCCGATCGGCCTCGCGGGCGCGGGATGGAAGTGGCCGATTCTCCCGTGAAGGATGCGGCAATGCGCTTGGGTATTGCCGTGGCGCAACCGGCCACCATCAAGAACAATGCCGAGTTCCGCAACCAGCTTGCGGCGATTCGCCCGGATGCGATCATTGACGCGATCATCGTCGTCGGCTATGGCCGCATCATTCCGCAGTGGATGATTGATCTCCCCCGGCTGGGAAATTTGAACCTGCACGCGTCTCTGCTGCCCAGGTATCGCGGCGCGGCGCCGATCCAGTGGGCGATCGCCAACGGCGAATCCGTCACCGGAGTTACCACCATGCGCATCGACGCGGGGCTCGACACCGGTGACATCCTCATCCAGCACGAAATGCCGATTGGTCCGGCAGACACCGCCGAGACATTGGGTCCGAAGTTAGCGTCCGTGGGCGCTGATCTGATGGTCGAGACCCTGCGCGGGCTCGAGGATGGGCACGTTCACCCGACTCCGCAGGATCATTCGCAAGCCACGCTCGCGCCGATTCTGAAGAAAGAAGATGGCCGCATGGACTTCGCTCGCAGCGCTGAGGACCTGTTCAACCGCCTGCGCGGCTTTCAGCCGTGGCCCGGAGCGTTCACGACCTTTAAGGGCAAAACGCTGCAATTGCGCCGCGCTCAACCCATGCAACGTACGGTTCAGATACCGCCCGGAGAAGTCGCAGTCGATGGAACACGCCTGTTCGTCGGCTGTGGCCTGCATAGTGACGCGACTCTGGAGATCATCGACGTTCAACTTGAGGGCAAGCGCCGCATGAGCGCGCAAGAATTCATCAACGGCTACCGGCCCAAATCCGGCGACCATCTGGGACAATAGGTTGCGATGGCTGTTTCTCCTGCTCGAGCCGCGGCTTTCGAAATTCTTCTGCGGGTCGAACGTGAAGAATCCTACGCTGCCGAACTGCTCCATTCCGCTCCTCTTGCGAAGCTTTCCTCGCGTGATCACGGGCTTGCCACCGAACTGGTGATGGGAGTGCTCCGATGGCAGTCTCTGCTCGATCAGCGATCGGCCGCCGCGTCGTCACAGAAGCTCGAGCGGCTGGATGGCGAGGTTTTGACCGCATTGCGTCTCGGCGCGTATCAGTTGCAGTTTCTCTCCCGAGTTCCGGCGCGTGCGGCGATTTTCGAGAGTGTGGAGCTTGTCAAAGCAGCGCGAAAACGCTCGGCGGCGTCGTTTGTGAATGCCGTTCTTCGCAAAATCGCCGGCACTATTGCCGACACTAGCGCGGACGACATGTTCGCCGAAATCCGAAAATCACCCGACTCGATCACGCTGGCTCGGAATGCCGCGCATCCCTCGTGGCTGGTGGCACGCTGGACTGAGCATTACGGACTAGAGGCGGCGCGCCAGATCTGCGCCCACGATCAGGCGGTGCCCGGCACCTCCATTTATATTCACAGCGATCTATCTCACGACGATGAATCTGAAGCCGAACTAGCCGAGGCAGGCGTGCGACTCGCGCCGGGCCAATTGCTGACGGCTGCACGGCGCGTTCTTGCGGGCGACGTGACTGCGGCGCGCGCCTACCTAGAAGGCCGCGTCAACATTCAGGAGGAAGCTTCGCAACTGGTCGCATTGCTGGTGGGCCGTGGAGAAATGATTCTGGATTGTTGTGCCGCTCCCGGCAGCAAGACTGCCGTGATTGCCCGGCGTAACCCGCGCGCCAAAGTGTTGGCGACGGAGTTGCATCCTCACCGCGCGCGCCTGCTGCAGAGCCTTAGTCGCTTGCCGAACGTTCGCGTGGTCGCGGCGGACGCGCGAAATTTACCCTTCTCTTCCTCTTTCACCTTTGGCCGCATTCTCGCCGACGTGCCTTGCTCCGGCACTGGCACTCTGGCGCGCAATCCAGAGATCAAGTGGCGGCTCAAGCTCGATGACCTGAGCGATCTTCAGATGCGGCAGGTGGCCATCCTGAAGGCCGCGCTCGCCCAGCTTGCGATTGGCGGACGACTCGTTTATTCCACGTGTTCGCTGGAGCGCGAGGAAAACGAAACGGTGGTAGAGGCTGCCCTCGAGGGCGCGGCGGAATTCAAGGTCATCGATTGCAAGGGAGAACTGGAGCAACTGCGGCAGTCGGGAGAAATGTGCTGGAAGGATGTTGCGTCGTTGCTGGAGGGTCCGTATTTAAGAACAATTCCTGGCGTGCATCCTGGCGACGGATTCTTCGCGGCGCTGATCGAACGGAGATGAGGACTCGAAGGATGGGATTGTCATCTTGAGCGAAGCGAAAGACCTCGTCTATCGCGGCATCCAAATGCGTAGGTCCTTCGCTTCGCTCAGGATGACAGTGTGAGAGGGGGTATCGAGGACATAGCGGGGCTCATACTAGCGGACTTCGAAATTCACCGTGCTACCGGCCACAATCTTCTGTCCTGGAAGCGGGTTCTGGGTCACGATCATGCTTGCTGCACTGGGCTCGGACACCGGAGACGGCGCAACTGGAACGGCTTGCGGCTCGCCTGGCGGCGGGGGTGGCGGCAGCACGGTGACTTTCCCGACCTTGATGCCGGCGTCCTGTAACGCCAGCATCGCGCTGCCCAGCGGCTGTCCAGTGAGGTTCGGCATCACGTAGGTTGACGGCTCGGGGCCGTCGCTTACCAGTAAACTGATTTTTGGCGCGGACACGCCACTGGCATTGGCCGGCGGGCTTTGGGACAGCACCTGATCCAAAGGCGCGTCGCGCAAATTGACGCGCGCGATCGAACCCAGACTGATCCCACGGCGCCGTATGTTCAACTCGGCGACCCGCTCGCTCCCTCCAGTCACGTTGGGAATCGCTACTCGCTGCGGCCCCAGACTCTGCGCCAGACGGACCGCCCAGCCTCGCCGTACCTTCGTTCCCGGTGGCGGCATCTGGGTCATGATTTTTCCTTCGGGAATGTCGGCGCTGTAGAACTGCCGCTCGACCGCAACCTGCAGACCCAAAGCCGCACCCGCGCGCTCGGCTTCGAGCGGACTCATGCCCACAAGTTTCGGAATGGCCACCTCGCGCCCGTGGATCGCCAACTGCATGGCCGCGAGCGCCGAAATCAGCGCGACGGTCATCAGGACGAGAGCCAGGAGCAGCATGCGGAAGAATTGGCGCATTGGTGCCGATTATAACGTTCCCGGTAGAGACGCGGCTTGGCGCGTCTCCCGCCGCGTCAACAGAAGACGGGGCAAGCCCCGTCTCTACATGTTTAAATGCCGGCCTGTTCTTCCCACGCATTGCCGCAGGCGTGGCAGGTCCATCCTTTCTTGTAAACCGGAACCGGAACGCCAGCATACGCTGCCCCGTAGGAGAAAGTCTTATTCAGTTCTTCATGGCTGATATCGAGCGACTGGCACCGTGGACACTTCGGCTGCTCGAAAGTCCCAATGCCTTCAATATCCATCGTTTCAGGGATGGGCTGGTTCAAGATTTCGCTGGCCGCTTCCGCATCGTTGACGTTGACCTGCAATTTGATTCCGCCAAAAAAATTGGACCTGAACCAATTTAGGCGGATCATATTTTCGTCGATCAGGTAAGCCTGAATCCCAGCGGACTCCAAGCTGCCCTTTGCCAACAGCGCTTCGGGAAGATCGCGGAACTTGCGCACGGTGACGGTTTGGTTGAACTCGTAGACGTCTTCGCCGCGAGGCGGAGCTATCTCGATCTTGAGGCCACGCCTGGCAACCTCGGCATGAAATGCTTCTTTTGCAGCGGCGCTTAGTTCGTCGCCGCTTTCAGCGATCTGCGCAAGTTCTTCATCGCTCATCGCGGAGTACACGCCGGCTATTCGCGCGCGTTCTTCTTCAGGCGTCGGCGCGGTCATAGGCGGACATCATACTCCGCAAATGGACTCGCTATCAGTTTTGATTCGGGCTCATTTTTGGGCTCGACAACGAAGCTTGCGCCTTCTGTTGTCCGACCCATTCGTGAATGCGGGCGCTCAGCACGTCCATCGGCAGCGCTCCGCCGGAAAGCACTTCATCGTGGAAGGCGCGCAGGTCGAACTTGGCGCCCAGTTGATCCTTCGAATACTGACGCAGCTTCATAATTTCGAGCTGTCCGATTTTGTAGCCGAGCGCCTGCGCCGGCCAGGCCATGTAGCGGTCGGTCTCGCTCTGCACTTCGGCCTCGTCAATGGCAGAGTGGTCGTGGAAGAAATCAACCACCTGCTGCCGGGTCCAGTGTTTGTAGTGGAAGCCGGTGTCGACGACCAGGCGGATGGCGCGCAACATGTCGTCCTGCAGGTGGCCATAGTAGCTGTAAGGATCCTGGAAAAACCCGACCTCCTTGCCCAGTCTCTCGGAGTAGAGGGCCCATCCCTCGGTGTAGGCCGTATATTGTTCATGCTGGCGGAAGAGAGGTAGTTCGGGCAATTCCTGCGCGATAGAAATCTGCATGTGATGTCCGGGCACGCCTTCGTGATAGGCAGTGGTTTCAACGTCGACCGTGGTGCCTTTCTCGAAGTTGCCGGTGTTGACCATGATATGACCGGGACGAGATCCATCCTGAGCTCCGTCAATGTATTCCGTGGAAGCCTCCTTTTCGCGGAATTCCTCGATGGGCCTGATTTCCAACTTCGCTTTGGGGAGACGTCCAAACATCTCCGGCAGTTTCACGTACATTTGATCGGTGTACTTTTGATAGAGGTCCAGAATCTCCTGGCGGGAATGCACGTGCACTTTGGGATTGGTCTGGAGGGAGGCGCTGAAGCTTTTCAGATCCTTGTAGCCGAGTTGGTTCACAACCGCGAGCATGCGGGCTTCAATGTCTTTCACCTGCTGCAGCCCAAGCTGATGGATTTCCTCGGGTGACAAAGTCGTCGTCGTGCTCTCTTTCACGCGAAACGCGTACCAGGCGCTACCGTCCGGCAGAGACCATGCTCCGGGCTCGGTTCTGCCTTTGGGCGCATACTCGTCGCGCACAAACGCCGTGAACTTGACGTAGGCCGGAAGCACGGAATCCTTGACGGCAGCCAAGCCCGCCTCGCGCAGTCGCTTGCGATCCGCTTCGGGGATGGCATCGGGAAACTTCTCAAACGGATGAGTGAACGGACTTTGATCCGCGGGCGTCGTGGCGATTCCATTCGCTTGCGTCACGACTTTTTCCAGCAGAATCTTTGGTGGCATCAGCCCCGCCGCCATGCCTTTGCGCATCTGCTCGGTGGTCTGGTCGAATAAAACCGGAAGCAGCTTCAGCCGCGTGATGTAGTCTTCGTAGTCCTTCACGTTCTCGAATGAAAGGATGCTGACCAGTTGCGGCGCGTCAATGTGAATCCCGCCGAATTGGCTTACCGGCATCTGCCACGTTTTGAAGCGCGCGCCTTCCAGAGTCATTGCCAAGTCTCGAACCATGAGCTGTTTATTCAGCACTTCCTGCTCGGGAAATCCGGTGGTGTCAATCGCTTCGAAACGGTCGAAGAAGTGGCGGGTCTGCTCCAGATTGTCGTCGATGGCTTTCTGGGAGAAGTCGTCGAGTTTGTCGTTGTAGCGTTTGTCGCCCAGAATGGACGCGTAGATTGGGTTGGTGCGCATGGTGTATTCCCACTGCTCGTGCAGCAGGTCGTTCAGCGCTTTGCGCCGCGCTTCGAGGTCGGCAGGTTGGTTAGCAGCGGTCACGATGGCCGGAAGCAGTATGACGGCAGTCAGCAGACAGATCAAAAATCGCATTGGGGCTCCAAAGGAAAGTTTATATCGGTTTCGAGGCAGTCTTCGGCCTACAGGCAATCCTATTAGACGAATACGCAGGCGGATGGTTATCAGTTCCCGAAAAAATCATTTAGCCGCATTCGCACGAGCCCGCCGCAGTCCGGCGACAACGCCTTGCCGCACTGCGCGGCCGTACCCGGCAGCGTCCATTTTGGCGACGGTCGCTGCGGCAATACCACCGGGAGTGGTCGCCTCCTGAAGTAGCGACTCCAAGGAATGCTTGCCCTCGCGCCAAGCGATGATCCCATCCGCCAACGCATGCGCGCTCGCCAGCAGAGCCATGCGTCGATCGAGACCTGCGGCTTGCGCGGCTCGCGCCAGCGTTGCCAGCGCGTGATAGCCGTGGCTGCAGGAGTAGGTCACGGTGAAGGCGTCGAACTTCTTTTCTGGAATTTCGACGACCTGACCGAAGCTGGCGAAAAGATCCTGGACGCGTTTGCGATCCGCGCGCGGCAACGTCCGGGGAAAGGTCACGGCAGTGAGGCCGCGCCCGCTGCGGCAGAGAGGACTCGGCATGGCACGAGCCCATTGCACGGGCAGGCCAATTTGCTTGCTCAGCACGCGCAGGGGCACGCCTGCGGCCAGACTGACCACAAGCGTCTTTCGTCCGAGCAATGCCCGGTTCGCTTCCCCGATAGCTTTTCCGACCATCTGAAGAAGCTCGCGTACCGAACTCGGACGAACTGCAATGATCAGCACATCCGCCTGCTTAACTGCGCGATTCAAATCCGGCTCGACAGCAACCGCGTAGCGTTTTTTTAGATCGCGCAGCTTGCCCCGATTGCGATCATGCACGACCAGGCGATGTCTGGTCTTTTCCAGACCCAGGCGCAGGCCCGCTAGCATCGCGGATGTGATCCGCCCTCCGCCGAGGAAGACGACCGTGCTCATGCGATTGATGTCCCGCCCGCAATCAGCGCGAGTTTTTCTGGAAGGTGCATGGCTACCGGCTGGCCAGTCCGCCCGCGATTTCTCCGCCGTCGCAGGTATACACGTGGCCGGTGATGTATTGCGCATCTTCGGAGGCGAGGAATGCGAACAGCGCCGCAATCTCTTCCGGCTGAGCATGCCGGCGCAAAGGAATCTTCCGGTTGATCTCTTCGAGCATTGCATCCGTGTACTCGGCGCGCTGCATCGGTGTCAGCACGTATCCCGGAGCCACCGCGCACACCCTGACTTTCGGCGCCAGCTCGAGCGCCATCGACTTCGTCAGCTCGATCACGCCCGCCTTGGTGGCGTTGTAATCCGCATAGAAGGGATATCCCATGACCCCGTTGGTCGACGCCGTTTGTAGAATCACGCCACTGCCGCGCTCCATCATGTGCCGTGCCGCCGTCTGCGCGACGTAGAACACTCCGGTGAGATTTACGGTCATCACTTTGTCCCACTCTTCCGGCGTGATGTCGAGAAAGTTATGACGGATGCTGATGCCGGCGTTATTCACCAGCACATCAACGCCGCCCATCAGCCGAATTGCTTCGGCAAATGCGGCCTGCACCTGCTTCAGGTTCGAAACATCGGCATCGAGCGCTGCGGCTAGACCGGGCAGTTGGCGCTGGACTTTTTGCCGTGCTTCGGCGTCGCGGTCGAGCACACACACGACAGACCCCTCTTCAAGGAATCGTGCCGCCGTGGCTGCTCCTATGCCGCTGGCCCCGCCGGTGATCAGGACTCGCTTTGTTTTCAGCCCGCGCACTCGCGCCTCCACAAAATAAAATCGGGCAGATCAGGATACCTGTCTGCCCGCCAACGTGCCATCCGGTGAAACGCCCGGCCCTCAGGGGCTAAAGTCCGGTCACTGTAGGCTCTGAGCGGCACGGCTAAAGCCGCACCCTTCCCGCTCGTGCCCGAACATAGTCCGGGATTGACCCGAGACGGGGCAAGCCCCGTCTCTACACGGAATTTTGCCGCAAGCTGTGAAGTCGTGCCCTTCCCAGAGCCTGCTCGAATCTGAGTTTATCCGCAAGCTGCCAACGCGGTGCCATACGCACAACAACTTACTTCAGCTAACTTGCCACACCGTATCCAGTACCGTTCCATCAACCCACTTCACCACTGCGCATGGACGATCGCCCAGCTTTGGCCGCGCCGGCTTGCCGCAAATTTTCTCGACTTCGGCCTTGATGTCTTGAATCGGACGAACCGGCAGCTTCGATCCCATGACCGCGTGGAGCAGGTCGGTGCGTCGCGGATTGATCGCAATTCCGCGCTCGGTCACGACCACGTCAATCATCTCGCCCGGCCCCGTCATCGTCGTGACCTCGTCCACGATCACAGGAATACGATCGCGAAACGAGGGCAGCGCGAGAATCGTGCAGCCCGCAAACAGGCAGTTCTGCCAACCTCCAATGCCGTGCAGCAAGCGGCCGTCGGAGTGCGTCACCACGTTGGCGTTGAAGTTTACGTCAACCTCGGTCGCGCCCAATACCACAGCATCGACCAGCGAAGCGAAGTTTCCCTTGCCGTGGTAGTTGTAGGAAGTGAACGGCGAAGTGGCCACGTGCCGCGGATCATTCGCAATCGACTTCACACCGTCGAGATCGAACGTCTGCCCATCAAGGATGTAATCCGTCAGCCCTTCCTGCAGCAACTCAACCAGGAATTTCGTGGACCCGCCGCGAACGAAGCGCGCCTTAACTCCATCCTCTTTCATCATCTGCTTCAGATATTCGACGAATGCCAGCGCGATACCGCCGGCTCCTGCCTGGAACGAAAATCCGTTCTTCATGATTCCCGTTGCCCGCAGAAACTGCGCTACTAACTCCGCGATGCGCAGCCGGTCTGGCGAACGCGTAATCTGCGTGGTGCCGGAAACGATCTTCGCGGGATCGCCAATCGATTCCACTTCCACCACAAAGTCCACGTTGTTGCCCTGAATCTGCCAGGGCACACAAGGAAACGGCACGAGGTTGTCGGTCACCACGATCACGCGATCGGCGTAGGTGGAATCCGCCAGCGCAAAACCGAGCGAGCCACACGCCGACTTGCCATGCGAGCCATCCGCATTGCCGAAAAAATCGGCGGTGGGCGCCGCGATCACTGCGATATCAATGTGAACTTCTCCATCCTGGATCGCCTGGTACCGCCCGCCATGCGAACGCAGCACGCCCATGCCGCGCATCTTCCCCAGCGTGCAGTAGTCGCCCAACGGCCCGTTCATCGAGCCTTCGATGTGATGGATCACGCCTTTCTTCATCAGGTCGATGGCGCCCTGTTGCGAAGGGAACGACGCGCTCGGGAACCACATCAGATCTTTGACGCCGATCTTGGCCGCTGCTTCCAGCGCCATGAGCGCCACTCGATCGCCGTCCCGCAGATGATGATGGTTCGAGATCACCATGCCGTCGCGCAGCCCGCAGTTGCGCAGCGCGGTTTCCAGATTGGCCACGCGCTTATCGCCACTATCCGGATAATCCTTATTTGAGCAGATCGCCGGCGCCGCCTTCCGCCCGCGCGGCTGATATTTGCCCGCACCCAGAAACGGAATTTGCGGCTTGCCGTTTACCATCGTCGGCACGGCACGCCCCGCCGCGTTATGCGCCAGTTCCACTCTTTCGTTCGCATTCGCATTCGCACTCGGACTCACGAGATCACTCCCATCGCTTTCGCCCTTTCCACCAACTTCAACGCGCGCTGCACCACCGGCGGATCGATCATCTTCGAACCCAGACTCACCACGGCGAACCCCTTGCTTTGCGCTTCTTCAAAAGCGGCGACCACTTTTCGCGCCTTTTCGATCTCGACTGCCGTCGGCTGAAACGCCTCGTGGATTACGCGAATCTGCCCGGGATGGATGCATCCCATGCCTTCGAATCCCGCCGCCCGCGAGGCTTCTCCCCAACGCCGCAAACCGTCCATGTCGGCGACGTCGCTGAACACCGAATCAATCGCCTGCACTCCGGCGGCGCGCGCCGCATTCACCACGCGCGACCGCGCATATTGCGACTCGCGCCCTTCCGTGGTCTTCACCACGCCCAGATCGGCGGTGTAATCCTCGAGCCCAATGGTCAGCGCCGCCACATTTTCGCTCGCCGTCGCGACGGCCAATGCGTTCTCGATTCCGAGCGCTGATTCGATGATTGGCATAATCCAGATCGACCGGATAATTCCGTGGCGCGCCTTGATTTCGCCGATCATGCGATCCACTTCCCGCACCTGCTCGGACTCTTCAACCTTTGGAATCAAAATCAGGTCTGGACTCTCGCCCACTACTTCCGCCAGATCTTCGAGTCCCAGGGGCAACTGATTAATCCGCACCATGCGCTCGCACGATCCGAAATCGACCGCCCGCAAGGTATTCCGCACCAGGATGCGAGCCGCATCTTTTTCTCCGCGATGCACGGAATCTTCCAAATCGAGAATGACGGCGTCCGGCCCATGCCATGAAGCGTTGATGTAGTACTTGGGTTCAGAGCCGGGCAGATAAAGCCGCGATCGACGCAGCCTATCCTTTGGCGAGGGCGGCGGCAGCGGATGCTGTTCCGGCAGCGAGCGTTTGCCCAGCGCGATTCCCGCGCGCCTGGCGGCGGCCTCGATGCGAGCCGCGATCACAAAGGGCAGCGCGCCTTCATCATGAATCGCAACCCGCGCGTGTTTCACTCCGAGTTCGGCGAGGACGTCTCGGGTCTGCTCCATGATCGCCGAGCCGTAGAAGGGCGCAACCCGCGATTCCAGCGAACTTTCGATTCCGCCGCTGTCGCGCGCCTCAAAAGCGACGTGCACGTCCGACCGAACTTCTTTGCCCCAATGGCCCGCCTCGGCAGAACGCGGGGAGGTAGTTTCGACAGCGCGGCTCATAATTGCCTCAAATCAGGATAAAAAAGTCGTGCTTCTGTGATTCCCTGTGATCCTCTGTGTCCCCGGTGGTTATCGCACTTTCTCCAAAATCGCATCCGTCATCTGCACGGTCGAAGCCGCACCCTGACTGATCGCTTTCGGGCCACCCGTAAAGCGCATCATATCGTAAGTCCGGACTTTACCTTCGCGCACCACATCGGCAATGGCCGCGCGGATGCGATTTGACTTCTGATCTTCGCCAATATGATCGAGCATCATCGCTGCCGAGAGGATCATCGCAATCGGATTCACGATGGGCGGATTCAGCTCAGCATACTTCGGCGCCGACCCGTGTGTCGGCTCAAAAACCGCGACGTCATCTCCAATATTGCCGGATGCCGCGAATCCTAGTCCGCCTACCAGCCCTGCGAACGCGTCGGAAAGAATGTCGCCGAACAGATTTGAGGCCACGATTACGTTGTACTCCTCCGGATTCTTATTCAGCCACATCAGTTGCGCGTCTATGTTTGTGGACCAGAGCGCAATCCCCGGATAATTCCTGGCAACCTCTTTTGCCACTTCTTCCATCATGCCGGAGGTCTCGCGCACGACATTCGGCTTCTCGCAAATCGTCACGCCCTTGAAGGCGCGCCGCTTCGCATATTCGAAAGCAGCGGTCACGATGCGCTCGGCCGCCTTGCGAGTGATGATGCGGCAACTTACCGCGATCTCCGGCCCCGGGACGTTGGCAAAGGCCTTGAATCGGGGATGGCTGTTCAACGCGGCGCGCACGATCTCGGGAGGGTTCGTCCACTCCACGCCGGCGTACATGCCCTCTGTGCCTTGGCGGAAGACGGTGGTGTCAATTTTGGGCTCGTCGAAACCGCCGTCGGTTTTCTTCCGAATGTAATTCAGCGGATTGCCCGTGAAGCCGACGCAAGGCCGCATACAGATATCGAGATTGAATTTCTGGCGCATGGTCACGATCGGCGAATAGTAAACGTAGCCCTTGCCCTGTAACTCGGGTTTCAGCTCTGCCTGCGCGGCCTTGTTTGGCTTCGAAGTAATGGCGCCGAACAAACCCAACTTATGCTTGGTTAGTAACTCGATTGTCCGGTCGGGCAACGCATTGCCCTTAGCGCACCAACAGTCCCATCCGATATCGGCATGAACGTACTCAGCGTCAAAGCCGACCGCGTTCAAGACCCGCAACGACTCAGGCAGAACCTGGTTGCCGATGCCGTCTCCCGGCATGGTAATGACAATGTATTTCGCCATGAATGCTCCTTAGAAGTTCTACGGCGGAATCTCTACCGCCGAGACGCCGAGGGGCGCCGAGTAAACCAAGATCTTTGGAAATGAAAGAACTACGCCACGCTCAAGCGCTTCGCCACCAGATTCTCCACGCCTCCCGCAATCACTAGCGACTGCGGCACACTTCCCAGCGCCGGAAACCCAAACTTCTCTCCACGCCAGAAGATCGTGCTCGAAGTAAAGTCGATATCAATTTCGTCCCCCGGAATAATCGTCTTCTCCTTAGCCGCGATCTCCGCCGCAAACTGCTTGCGCACACGAGCTACCAATTCCGGCACCTCAATACACAAGAAGCCATTGTTGAATGCATTCCGCAGATAGGTCTGCGAGAAACTTGCCGCGATCACCAGCGGAATGCCCTTCGCTTTCAAACACGTGACCGCCTGTTCGCGGCTCGACCCGGTGCCAAAATTGAATTGACTGACGATCACGTCGCCTGCCTTCGTGCGCGCGGCGAACTGCGGATCGTAATTCTCCATCACGACCCTCGCCATCATCTCCGGAGTCATGTCATCGCGATAGGTGTAGTCCTTGCCGTAAATCGCGTCGGTGTTGACGTTATCCTGCGGCATGAAGACGAGCCGCCCCTTCACGCGTTGCGGAAAGCCCGCCAGGATTTCAACTTTCTCCGACCCGCCCGTCGCCGGCGCCAATTCGGTGTAAGCGCGCTTCGGCGCGAGATTTGCGAACTCATGCGGCCCGCAAATATAGCCGGTGACGGCTGATGACGCCACTACTTCCGGACTTGCCAGGTAACACTTCGCGTCGCGTGATCCCATGCGGCCTTTGAAATTTCGATTCGTCGCCGAGATTCCGACCTCGCCCGGTTCAAGCAATCCCACGCCCAGCCCAATGCAGGGCCCGCATCCTGACGGCAGCGGGTGCGCGCCCGCATCCACCAGAGTCTGCCAGATGCCCCGCCGCTCAGCTTCTTCCTGCACCCACTTGCTGGCTGCGCTCAAATAGAACTTTACGCCCGAGGCAATCTTTTTATCCTTGAGAACCGCGGCCGCCGCGGCGAGATCCTCCAGCCGCGAATTCACACACGAAATCAGATACGCCTTCTGGATCGCAACTTTGTTCTTCTCGATCTCAGCCAGCGATTGCATCGCCTGCACCATATCGGGACCCGACACATGCGGCGTTACTTGTGCGAGATCGAGCGTGATCCGGGCCGCATAGACTGCATCAGTGTCTGGCATTACAGGATTTCTTTCCCATCTCGCAATGTCGCTTTCCGTGAAGCGCTCCAGCCCCATCGCTTTGAGCCGCTGATGAACGCCGCACAAATATTGGATCGTGACCGCGTCCACCGGAAACCAACCCACCAGCGGGCCCCACTCGGTCGTCATATTCGAAATCGAAAGCCGGGCATCCATCGAGAGCGACGCCACTCCCGGCCCGGTGAACTCGACCGCCGCGTTCAGGCATTCGTCGTGGTTATAGAGGCCGCACAGAGTGATGATGACGTCTTTGCCGGTGACGCCCGCCGGCAACTTGCCTTCGAGCACGACCTGAATCGACCGCGGAATCTGCCACCAGAATTCGCCCGTGGCCCAGACCGCAGCGGCATCGGTGCGGACAATCGGCGTGCCGATCGCTCCCAGCGCGCCATACATATTGGAATGGGAATCGGAAGCGACCACGAACGAACCTGGAACCACGTATCCGCGCTCCACCATGATCTGGTGCCCGATGCCCGATCCGGCAGGATAGAAATCTACCCCCTGCTCTTTTGCGAACGCTTCAATGGCGCGGTACTTTTTCTGGTTCGACTCATCCTGATTCTGGATGTCATGATCGAGCGCGAACGTGAGTTGCTGCGAGTCTCTTACCTTCTTCGCGCCGATGCCTTTGAACTTGCTCATCACTGCCGAGGTGTTGTCATGCGTCATGCAGCGATGTGGACGAATCGACAGGAAATCCCCGGCGCGCAGTGGCCGCGCCGGCCCTTCGGTCATGTGCTTCTGCGCGATTTTTTCAACGATGGTCTGACCCATTTACAACCTCTTTTCGCGCTGACTGTGTGGTGACGCTTTGGCTCGTCCCGCGGGGCGGAGCCCCGCCACCACACGACACAAATCTCAGCCGCCCTTCCGCTTCAACTCAAATCCCAGATACATCATCTGTCCCGCGTGATGATGCAGATGGGTCGCACACGACAGGACCATTCCGAACCGGTCCTTGGCGTCTGAACCCACTGCCGTGTACTCCTTCGACCAGTCGTCCGCTGACTGACTGTTGATTGTGCTTATCACCATCGCAATCGCCTGGTCAAATTTCTTCAACACTTCTGCCTTGGATGGGCGTGTCGCGTCTGAGAACTCCCGCGGACGATCGCGCACGTAGCCCGTCGCGGCAATCTGCGTTCCGATGTAGTAGTTCAAATTCCCCGTGAGATGCAGCACGAGGTTGCCGAAGCTGTTGCCGAACGCGAAGGGCTTGGCCCAAAAGTGTTCGTCGCTCAGTGGGGCCGCCAGTTCGCGAATTACGCCCGCCAGTTTCGTGTAGTGGGTTGTTAGGTCTGATGCAATCGTCGATTTCAGGTCTGTCATAAGCTATTCCCGAACAACATAGGCACAGCCGCACCGGTTGGTGTCAGAAGCCGGACTTCGTCCGACGGGACGGACGAATGCGTCCGTCCCTACGTGAGTCTTGGCTAGCGGCGCTTCCTGCCGGCCTTCTTGACTGCTTTCGCCTTCCTCTTCACATCGGCCTTCATCAGCGCCATCAGTTTCGAAACTGATCCGCACTTCTCCAGATTCCAAATCGCGTCGATCAGCTTGTTTTGCGCATTTGCCGAGAGCACGCCCTCCGCTAATGCCCGGAATTTTTCTTCGATCTCGGCATCGCTCAGCGGATTTCTCGGATCCCCCTTCGGATAGTCAAGCTGCTTTGAGAACGCCCGTCCATCGGTGGCTGTGATGTTCACAATCACCCGTTGCAACGCTGGAAAAACCTTCTCGATCTCGGGATCCGCCACAACTTCAACCTTTTTAAGTTGCGCGCGAATCGTCGGGTCCATGATCTTCTTCATCTCGAATTGCGCTGGCGTTACTTGCCGCTCGACCAGCGCCGCCGCAATCACGTAGGGCAGCGAATGGTCCGCCGTCTCCTTAGTGCGCGGATCGTACTTGCTGGGGTCGGAAAGAATGTCGGCCGCGCGCGCCAGCGAACGAATCTGAATCTTCTCCACTTGACTCGGATGCAAGTCGTTGCTCTTGACCAGATCGAGCACCGCCGAAATCGGAGCGTGCGTCAGCGCCTCGGTCGGGAAAAATTTCATTCCGCATTGCGTGATACGCCACGACTCGCCCAGTCCGTCGGTCAGCAGATTCTGTTTCCATTCCGGACCGTAGCAGTGCACTAATCCTTCCTTGCCGTCGATGACGTGCTCGGGGCCGCTGTATCCCTTTTCGGCCAGCAGCGCCGCCAGAACGCCGCTCTGCGTGGCCATTGGATCGACGGTATTTTTCATCATCGTCAGCTTTCCCGCAGTTACCGCGCCCATGGTGCAATGCCGCGAAGCCGAAATGCCGATCGCATGTTGGATCTGTTCCCAACTGAGATGCAGCGCGCGTCCCGCCACGATTGGCGAAACGAACGCCGTCAGAGTCGCGTGATGCCAGCCGCGCTCGCGAATGCCCGGAAAAGCCGCTTCGCACAAGCGCATTTCGAACTCGTGGCCCAGCACAAATCCAACGATCAATTCCTTGCCGTCGCTTCTGGCGCGCTCACAACACGCCATCGCGGCAGGAAAAATATCGGAGGGATGGGACGGATCCTGTTTCCAGTAAATGTCGTTGTAATCCATGCAGCGGATCATCAAGGCATTCGCCAGCGATGCCGACACTGCGTCCATCTTCTCGCCGATGCCGATTACGGTCGCCGGCCCGCGCCCGGCAATTTCTTTCAGCACTTCGAGCGCGATGATCACGTCATGCTGCTGATATCCGCCGAGCGCGCAGCCCACCGAATCGAGCAGAAAGCGCTTGGACTGGTACACGGCATCCTGCGAGAGTTGCTTGTATTCAAGTCCCGCAGCCCAGCGGGACATGGTCGCGGTGATGGTTTCTTTGGTGGCGGCGGCTTCTTTGGTTGGCACTGGCTTCTCCTCAAATCAATCCGTACGGGATGACAATACTGCGGTCGCACCTGGCACTTGTTGCTTGTAGACCGTGAAGAAGTAGGTCGCTGATCCGAAGCTCGCCGTCGCG
>DATFZT010000054.1:0-2487 GCA_035314185.1 Terriglobales bacterium | reverse complement strand
GCAGGACACACTAAAGCTGACGCGTTTCGTTTCGGCCCAACCACGTTACAACCTGCTGTTCCGTGAAGTTGAACGAGAGCTTTTCCCGCTGGCGCAGGAAGAAGGTCTTGCGGTGATTACGTTCAATCCTCTTGCCGGGGGGCTTCTGAGTGGCAAATACAAGCACGGCGATACGCCTGAGAAGGGTCGTTTTTCGGCGGAACTTGGCGGATTTGGGCAGATGTATCATGCCCGGTATTGGCACGAGCGCGAGTTTGAAACGGTCGCCAGGGTTCAGGAAATCGCCAAACAGGATGGAACGCCAATCACAACCTTATCAGTCGCTTGGGTGCTGAAGAATCCTGCCATTACTTCGGTCATTCTTGGCGCAAGCCGCGTCGAGCAGCTGACCGACACCCTGGCCGCCGCGGACTGTAAACTCGACAGCGCATTGAAAACGAGGCTGGACGAAGTCAGCATCGAATTCCGCAGGGGCGACGCAGGGAAGTAAGGAAAAGGTGGCGCTAAGAAATGAGCCTCTACTCGTCTCTCTCGCCATTTAACTAAACGCAGAACTAATGTTTTTTGGGCGGGAACCGACGGGCTACGGTCTGAACATCACAACGGAAGAGAGGAAGTTCATGTCAATAACGAGTGTACTCAGAGAGAGGAATCAATGACAACAATAATGGCGTTTCGGCTGGCTTCGGTGGTCACGGCAATCAATGTCCTGGTCTCGAGCGGCTTTTCCATCGCGGCGATCATCCGTCCGCAAGTCCTGGTCCCTGCCGAATCCGGCCGAACGCAGGCGTCGTTGCTATTGGCGATGTACGCGGCGGCGCCCAGAATTCCTCTGGCTTTGCTCGTATTGGGGGCGATCTACAAGCAGGCGACACCTGCGTTGCTGATCCTGGGTGCGCTCGCCGGCGCCATGCAATTACTGGATGCCGGAATCGGTCTGTTTCAGCATGATCTTCGGAAATGGGCTGGGCCGCTCTTTTTCGCCGTCCTCCAGTTCTTCGTGGTGTATCTGCTTCACATATCCGTGCGGATCACGCCGTAAACCAAGCGCGGATAAACGCACACTACGGCCCGACACTTCCAAGTTCGCCCCAGTTGCGGCGGTGAAGCGGATGTGCTGCATCGGCTTCACGTCACGATGTAATACCAGAAAATAGTGCACGCATGATGCAAACTCCAGCGCACTGAATTTTCTTCAAAACGAAAGGATTCTATCCATGGGAACGCACCTCACATTGACTGCCAGCGACGACCACAAGTTCGATGCCTATCGTGTCGATCCAGCGGGGACGCCTAAGGGCGGAATCGTCGTTATTCAGGAACTCTTCGGCGTTAATCGTCACATCCGCTCGGTCGCTGACCGTTTTGCTGCGCTCGGCTACGTCGCGATTGCGCCGGCTCTGTTCGATCGCATTGAAGCGGGGTTCGAAAGCGGTTATTCGCCGGAAGAAGTGCAGGCCGCAAGGCGCTTTGTCGCCAATCCACCAATGCAGGCCTGGATATTGGATATCGCTACGGCGCGCGAGGCGATCGCCGACGTCGGCAAGATCGCGGTCACCGGCTTCTGCCTCGGCGGAACGCTGAGCTATGGCGCGGCTGCTAATCTGCCGGGCTTCTCGGTGGCAGTCGGCTATTACGGCGGCCACATCGTCAGGATGGTCGATCAGTCTCCGAAAATCCCGACCATGCTACATTTCGGGGAGTTGGACACGCACATCCCGATGAGCGATGTCGAGACGATCAAGTCGAAGCAGCCGTCGATCGAGGTCTACACCTATAAAGCTGATCACGGCTTCCAGTGCGACGAACGCGATAACTTCTCGCCCGAGGCAGCTCAAATCGCTTGGGGCCGCACCCTGCGCTTCATCGACAGCCACATGTAAGACCATCGCCAGCGACAATGGCATGGAACTCACGTCCAACGCCGTACTCATATCCAATATTGATGATGATTGTCATCAAAGCTATTTGCTGGATGAAACCTATGGATCAGACGTCGCAAACCGAAGTCGTCAGCGCAGTGCCCGCCACCGACGAGACCCGGAAAATTCTTCCCATCTTCCTCGTCGTGCTGATCGACGTGCTCGGGCTGATGATCATCCTCCCGCTGCTCCCGTTCTACTCGGAGCAATTTGGAGCAACCCCCTTCATGGTGGGAATGCTGATCTCGATCTACGCGCTCTGCCAACTTGTTTCGGCCCCGCTGCTCGGCCGCTGGAGCGACCACGTGGGCCGCAAGCCACTCCTGATCGTGAGCCAGGTTGGCACCTGCCTGGGATTCTTGCTGCTCGCCTTCGCAAACTCCCTGCCGCTGATTTTTCTTTCCCGCATCATCGACGGCTTCACCGCCGGCAACATTTCCTTGGCTCAGGCCTATATTTCCGACGTAACCCGCCCCGAAAAACGCGCGGCCGCATTCGGCAAGATCGCCATGGCCTTCGGGATCGGTTTCTTCGTGGGCCCGAGTCTCACGTCCTTCCTCTTCCA
>DATFZT010000053.1:0-7524 GCA_035314185.1 Terriglobales bacterium | reverse complement strand
CGTTCTCGCCGCCTTTGGAAGATGTAACCGTGCCGACCGAGCAAACCGTGTTTGAAGCCGCCCGCACACTCTGTGGACGGTAGAGAGGTCAGAGGTAAGAGGTCAGATTTCAGAGGTAAAAACCTATGAGAGTCGGCGCTTCGAGGTTCTAACCTCTGCCATCTGACCTCTAACCTCTGACCTCCCAACAAAGGAGAATTCTATGGCTCTGCCTACATATGGAACGATGGCGGTGGATTGGGAAAACCGGGTTGACTTCGATCGCCTGCGCCGCGAACGCCTGGCGCGCGCCAAGGATCTTCTGGTCAAGTCTGAGATGGGCGCGCTGTTGTGCTTCGACATGAACAATGTCCGCTACCTGACCGCGACCCACATCGGCACCTGGGCTCAGGACAAGGCGAATCGCTTCACGCTTCTTCCGCAAAATGACGAGCCCATCTTGTGGGACTTCGGATCGGCGGCGAAGCACCACCAATTGCACTGTCCCTGGCTCGGAGATCGCTCGCGTGCCGGAATCTCCATGCTGCGCGGTGCTATGACGCCGGAGATGGGCCGCGCGGAAGATGTGGCCAAGAAGATTCGCATCGAACTGGAAATGCGCGGCCTGCATAAAGAGCCGCTGGGCATCGACATCATCGAATTGCCGGTTCTCTTTGCATTGCAGAAAGAAGGAATCAAAGTCGTCGATGGGCAGGCGCTCATGTCGGAAGCCCGCCTCATCAAGACGCGAGATGAGATCACGTTGCTGAACACGTCCGCAATGATGGTCGACGCGGCGTATGACGAACTGTATCGCGCCATGAAGCCGGGCATGAGCGAAAACCAGGCGGTGGGACTGGTGAGCAAGGTGCTCTACGATCTTGGCTCCGAGTATGTGGAAGCCGTGAATGCGATCTCAGGCGAGCGTTGCAATCCGCATCCGCATGTTTTCTCGGACCGCGTGCTGCGTCCGGGAGATCCGGTGTATTACGACATTCTCCACTCCTACATGGGATACCGTACGTGTTATTACCGCTGCTTTACCGTCGGATACGCATCGCACGCGATGAACGACGCCTACAAGCGGTGCAGGGAATACCTGGACGCGGCAATTGAGCTCGTTCGTCCGGGCCGCACTACGGCCGAGATTGCCGCCGTGTGGCCGAAGGCGCAGGAATTCGGTTTCCCGAACGAGGAAGCCTGCTTTGCGCTGCAATACGGTCACGGCATCGGCCTTGCCATCTGGGAGAAGCCGGTGATCAGCCGTCTCGTCTCGCTCGATCACCCTTGCGAAATCAAGCCGGGCATGGTGTTCGCGCTCGAAACTTTCTGGCCCTCGACCGATGGCTGGAGCGCCGCACGTATCGAGGAAGAAATCGTAGTCACCGAAACGGGGCACGAAGTCATCACGCGTTTCCCGGCCGAGGAGCTTCTGGTAGCGGGTAGACATTATTTCACCGTGGATGGCCCGCTCCCGGCGATTCGAGAAACCGAATCGAAACCGAGCAAGCGCGTGCGCGAGATGATCGAAGCAAGCTCCAGACAAGAGCGAGTAGGAGTAGGCGACTAAAACGGCATTTTCGTAGAGACGCGGCTCGCCGCGTCTAAGCGCAACCACAGCTCACAAGGTCTATCACTGCACAAGCAGTGTCAGTAGTCTGAGACGAGGCAATCCTCGTCTCTACGAAAGTTTCTACCGGTTATCCAACTATGGCGATCAGTGTAGTTATGCCCGCGCTCGAAATGGCCCAAGAAACTGGCAAGCTGATTTCGTGGCTGAAGAAAGAAGGCGAGTCCGTCGCCAAAGGCGAGCCGTTGCTCGAGGTCGAAACCGACAAAGCAGTCATGGAGATCGAATCACCCGGCGATGGCCTACTCGCCGGGATCAAGGTCCAGGCCGGGACCGAAGTGCCAGTAGGCCGAACCATCGCCTGGATCGTCAGGCCCGGGGAAGTTCCTCCAGCGGATGAAGCGGCCATAGAATCGGGAAGAAAAATAACTGCCTCCGCGATTTCAGCGGCGCCGCCAATGCAATCTGCGACGGCAACGTCCTCCGCCGCGCCGTCCGCAGCGTCCGTCAAGATTTCACCCAAAGCGCGACGTCTGGCCGGCGAACGCGGCGTCAACCTCGCCGATGTCCGTGGATCGGGGCCTGGCGGAGAAATCCTCGCTTCCGACATTCTCGCCGCCGCGGAATCCAAAGCCGGTGCTTTGGCCGCCAAGGAGGACAGCGGCAGCGCCATCGCCCGTCTGATGGCGGAACGCACCACGCACAGCTGGACAACGGTCCCCCATTTCTTTGTCGTCCGCGAGGTAGATGCCGGCGCGCTGAACGACGCGCGGCAGAAGTTCGCCGCAGAAATTGAAAAATCACGCGCAGTTAAACTCACACACACCGATCTGCTGGTCGCGCTGGTTGCTCGCGTTCTCCAGAAGCATCCGCCCATGAACGCTAGCTGGACCCGTGCGGGAGTTCGCTCCAATGCCGCGGTCAACATTGGGCTAGCGATGGCAGTAGACGATGGAGTCGTAGCGCCGGTGATTCCGCATGCCGACAAAGCCACGCTGGGCGAGATCGCGGAACAAAGACGCGATCTGGCGGAACGCGCGCGCAGCGGCAAGCTGCGCCCGGCGGACCTTGCGGGCGGAACGTTCACGATCAGCAATCTGGGCATGTTCGGAGTCGACGCATTCACCGCGATCATCATTCCGCCGCAAGCCGCGATTCTTGCCGTCGGACGAATCGCCGACCGAGTCGTGCCGGTCGGTGCCGGTCCGGATGCTCGTCCTGGCATCCGTCCCATGATGACTTTGACGCTCTCGAGCGATCATCGTGTAGTGGACGGCGCCCGGGCAGCGGAGTTTTTGCGCGATCTGGTGGAGGCCATCGGCAATCCGCAGCAATGGTTAAACTAATAACAGCGCTTGATCCGATTTAAGATCGCCCGAAGTCAAAAAGGAAATTCCGATTTCAGCCATTCTCGCCCCGCTGCGCCGCGAAAAGGTTCCTGTCGCAATACTCGCCGCCCCGCTGCTGCTCCTGGCCCTGCTCGCGCACTCGCTGCCGGCCGCGGCGCAGGCCGGGCCGCCCTTCATCGGCGATGACCCCGGTACTCCCGGCAACGGCAACTGGGAGATCAACGTCGCGGCCTACAACGAGCGCCATCCCACCGAGCGCATCTACAATGCCCCCATTCTGGATGCCAACTACGGCTGGGGTTCCCGAATCCAGCTCAAGTATCAGGTACCCTATCTAGTTGTTGGGGACGACGGCGGTCCGACTCGCAGCGGCCTGGGCAAGTCGCTGGCGGGATTGAAGTGGCGCTTCTATGACGATGACGAAAAGGGTCTGCAGATTTCGACCTATCCGCAACTGGAGTTCAACAACCCCGATAACTCGCTGCAACGGGGACTTGTGGACTACGGCACCAGGTTCTATCTGCCCATCGAGCTAACCAAGAAGGTCGGGTCGTTCGAGATCAACCCCGAAGTCGGCTATTGGTTTGCCAGCAGTAAGGGCGCAGCCTGGGCTACAGGATTGGTGGTAGGTCATGACGTCAACAAGAGACTGGAACTGGATGGCGAGCTTTACAACACCGCCAACACCAATGGTGCCAACCACTGGAACACGTTTGATGGCGGAGGCCGCTACAAGCTGGGAGAGCACTTCGTGGTGTTGTTCATGGCCGGCCGCAGCTTCCGTGGACCGGCGAGTGGCCAGCCGCAATTCTTCGGCTATTTGGGAATGCAGTTCCTGTTTTCCATGAAGCACAAGAAGGAAGGCCAAAGCCTGCTGCTGTCAGCGCCTCGTTAGCCGCGACCTCACTTCATCGCGGCCAGCAGCGCGTCTGCCACGAGCCTCTTCGTCTGTTCATCCATCTCCATCTCCGATGATCCAGCTTTCATGCCAGCCTCATTTATTAAATGCTTGGACTTGATTCCGATATAGACGGCGTTGTATGTCGTATCCCCGAGATTTTCAACTCTGTGCTTGAACGGCGGGTACCAGCGGGACTCGCCCGGCTTGGCAAATACTTCTTTTGTCTTGCCATTTTCGTCCGTGAAGCGGAGATGCCCGGCAGTAAGAACGACGACCACGCCTCCAATATGCGCGTGCAGACCCGACTTCTCATGCGGCCCATAATGGACATTCACCACCTGCACATACTCATTCTCAAAAGCCAGACTGTAATGCGTGGGTTCGACCTTGGTGGGATCCTGCGCGAGCGCCACGGCGCAGAAACACAGGCCCAACCACACGGCGCACAAGACTTTGCTGTACCACGATTTCCACATGGGAGACGACCTCGGAGATTTCTTTGAGCTGTCCTCAGCTTATGCGCACCCGAAAAACTGTCAATAGCGGAAACAAGGGTTTGGACCAAACTGGTAAGAACGCAACTGCGCTCCGAAGCTCCCGAGTCCCTTGCCATCTGGCCCTAGATGACCTACATCTTTTCATCTCGCCCGGCCCAGTACGGTTCACGGAGGATACGCTTGAGCGTTTTTCCCGCGGTGCTGCGCGGAAAATCCTGCATGACTACCACCGCGCGGACGCGCTGATTCCTGGCGTCAACGCGCTCGTTAATCCAGGAGCACAGTTCTTCCGCAGTGATGGTGCTGGTCTTGTCCAGAATTACGGCCGCCACTGGAGTCTCGCCCCATTTTTCGTCAGGAACGCCAAACACCGCCGTTTCACGCACCGCCGGGTGCTGCACGATGATTTCTTCAATATCTTTGGGAAACACGTTGACGCCGCCGGAAATAATCATGTCTTTCTTGCGATCGACCAGGAATAGAAATCCATCCTCATCGACATAACCGAGATCGCCGGTGTGCAGCCAGCCATCGACGATCGCCTGGGCAGTCAGATCAGGCCGCTTGTAATAACCCGGCATCAGCGCCGGCCCACGCCCGACAATCTCCCCGATCTCTCTTGGAGCGGCATCCTTCCCCTGCTCCGTCATGATCCGCATCTCAAAAAACGGTTGCGGCGGGCCGACAGATGTTGGCTTGGACGCGTAATGATTCTTGTCGAGAACCGTAATGAATCCTTCCGTCAGCCCGTAGAGTTCATAAAATCTGCCGGGTAGGGAGCGATTCAGCTTCTCTTTATGCTCCACATGCAGTGGGGCGCCTACGGAACAAATCATTTCGAACGACTTCAGCGCTTCCGCCGAAAAGTGTGGCGAGCCCAGCAGCGCAACAATCTGCGACGGGACCATGATGATGTGCGTGGCCCTCTCACGCTCCACCGTTTCCACAAATGTCCGCGGATCAAAGCTCTTGAGCAAAACGTACTTCGCGCCCAGGTACATCGCAGGCATAAGCGTGACGAAGGCGCCGTTGAAAACGATGGAGCCCGAGTGGAGCACGACGCTCTCCGGGGTCATGCGGAAAGTCGAAGCAAAGAGCGTGCAGTAAATGGCGCGTATGTAATGCGTGTGCACGATTCCCTTGGGCGTACCCGTCGTGCCACTGCTGTAAATGATGTTGTAGGGATCGTCATCTACAATTTCGACCTGGGCAGGCTCGGCCTCACTGGCCCGGTTTGTCAGCGCGTCGTAGCTTTGAAATCCTGAGACCCGCGACGACCCGGCAATGATGAAGCGTTCGTCCGGAACGCTTCGTAATTCATGCTTGATGGCGGCCAGTGGCTCGGCAAAATCGGGACTCGCGATGACCGTCCCCGAATCGGAATCGTGAATGAGTGCGGCCAGAGCCTTTTCACGCAACAGGGGACTCAGCGGCACGACCACGGCACCGATCTTTGCCACCGCCCAGTAAGTCTCGAGCAAGCTCAGGCAATTGGGCAGGATGGTCGCGACTTTGTCTCCCTTCTTCACGTCTAAACTGGAAAGCGCATTAGCAAGCCGGTTGACTCGAGCATTGAATTCGCGAAAATTCAGTTGGCAGTCTGCACACACTACGGCGGTGTGGTTCGGACGATAGCGGGCGTGGCTGGGAAGAAGCGAGCCAATGTTCATTTTGTGGCTTCCGAGAAGAAGCGCCAGATCTCCGCGCTGGCATTGGGGCCCTTGGGGTCACCGTATCTGCTGGGTTTAGGAGAGCCCGACCAGGCGTGACCAAGCCCCTGCACCAACCACTTTTCCATCAGCAGGCATGCGTCGGCTTCCACGAAGATATGCCTGAGATAGGTATAACCGTCCGGCACTTTGCCCTCGATAACTTTCTCGGTCAGGACAAACCCGTTCTCTGCATGCTCGGCCGCGAGACACGCATTCGTCTTGCTCCACTGGGCAATGGCCTGATCGGCATTGACGGGACTCACGCGCGGATCCGTAGAGCCTTGGAACACAATCGCAGGCATGCGCCGTCGCTTTTTGTGCGCGAGGCCGGCGCGCATTGCTTCAAAGGCAAGCTGCCCTTGGTGGACCGGATCCGGCCCGCCTCGCTTCATGGCCGCCAGCGCCTGAGAGCCACTCGTGGCGGCCTTGAATTCTGCTCCAGCAAATACAGCAACGGCTGCGAAAACATCCGGATAGGTCGCCGCCAGAATGCAAGCCATCGCTCCCCCGGCGGAAACGCCCGCCACGTAAACGCGATCTGGATCCACATTGTGAGTAGAACGAACCTGCTCGACGACCGCTGCGAGAATCGAGGGTTCACCAGCATCGCGCGCCTGGTGTTTCGGATGAAACCAGTTCCAGCACTTCAGTAGATTGGCTAGCCGCGTCTGCTCGGGATACACAACCAGGAACCGGTTTGCATCGGAGACCTCATTCATCCCCGAGATCTGTGCCATGTCCTCCGCATCGTGCGTGCAACCGTGCAGCAGCATGACGAGTGGCCATGCGCGTCCCTTTTCCTCCGGTCTTTCCACCGTTCTCGGCACCCAGAGTTTGAAATTGCGCGAGCCCCCGGCAGCGCGAGCGGTTCCAGCCACCCATGTCCCGGCAGTCCCGCCTCCTTCCGTCATGACGGTAAGCTCCTCCGATGGTTAAGCCCCAGTGGTCGGACCCCAGTCCTTAATCATTATGCCGTCACCCGCGAGACAGGCCGACTGGCCAGTTCACAGACAAGATCGGCGATCCGCGCCGCGCCGTGTTCACCCATTGCGATGGTGTAATGCGTAGCGCCGGTGATCTTATGGTCCTCCATCTGGGGCAGGTAAGTCCGGAAATCTGCTGCCCGCGCATCCGGGAACAGCGGTGGCTGCCCGGGCGTCATGCCGCTGTCGGCGCGCAGCCACAACGTCGGCACGTGAATGGATTTCAACCGTTCGTTGATCGCGTCGCGCTGAAAAACCTCCAGCAGATCGGCGCGCACTGCCGCCTCCGAGGCTTTCGGTTGCACCGTTGAATCGCCGCCGACTTCATAATCCAGAAAAGCTTCCACCCATGAGTTCCATTCTTCGGGAGGAAAATGCGGTTGAGTCCGCCAGAACTCCCGATAGGCCTGCCGCGAAGGATAGGTTTGGCGCAAATGCGCGATACGGAGCGCGAGCGCGGCGTTGGGATCGTTCCCGGGTGAACCGACGAGCGGCGTGTCGGGCACATAACCTCCGTCAATCAGAACGAGGCC
>DATFZT010000052.1:0-21883 GCA_035314185.1 Terriglobales bacterium | reverse complement strand
GATTTTCTTTGCGCGTGGGCGGCGGGCTTTCCGCTGATCCGCATCTGGCGGTGCGTTTGAACGCGTTTGTACCCGAGCATCAGGCGGCGGAGGTGGTGCGAGCGATCGCCGAAATTTTCCGCGACAGTGAAGTGTTGCGCGAGAACCGCGAGCGCGCGCGTTTGAAATTTTTGTTCTTGAAACACGGTTGGACGGCGGAATCGTTTCTTGCGGAGCTTGAGGCGCGCTTGGGATTCAAGCTCGATCCCGCAGAGCCCGAGCATGTGCCAGAGGACGCTTATCGCGATCATGTGGGGATACACGCGCAGAAGCAGCCGGGATTTTCTTATGTGGGCGCGTCTGTGTTGCGCGGGCGGATCAGCGCCGATCAGTTGCGGACCGCCGCGGAACTTGCCGAACGTTTTGCCGGTGGCGAAATTCGAGCCACGATTATGCAAAACCTGGTGTTGGTGAATGTGCCGAGCGAACATGCCGACACGGTGGCGCGCGCGCTGGACGCGGCGGGCCTGCCGGTGGTCGCATCGCCGTTTGCGCGCGGAACGATCGCTTGCACGGGATCGGAATTTTGCAAATTGGCTTTGACTGAGACGAAGAGCTTCGCGCGCTGGCTGGTGGAAGAACTGGAAGAACGTCTGCCCGGCTTCGATCAGCACTTGAAACTGCACGTCACCGGATGCCCGAACAGTTGCGGTCAGCACTGGATTGCCGACCTTGGCATCGACGGCAAGAAGATGAAAGTTGATGGACGTCTGGTCGATGCCTATTACTTCTGCGTCGGCGGAGCGCTCGGTCTGCATCAGGCGACCGCGCGGCCCGTAGGATACCGATGCCCGGCGACTGAGGTCCCAGATGCGATCGAAAGGTTGCTGCAGCAATATCTCACCACGCGTGAAGCAGGCGAAAACTTGCGTCAGTTCTTTGCCCGGCACTCCGACACGGAGTTGCGCGAATTCCTTGCGGGCGAGCCGGTGGACGCAGTCACGCGCGATGCGCCGCCGGTGGGGGTTGGACGCTTGGCACAATCCGCGGGAGGTGACGGTGACTAATCTGTTCCCAATGTTTATGAAGCTGACGGGGACGCAATGCCTGGTCGTCGGCGCGGGGAAAGTCGGCGAGCCCAAGATCGGCGGACTCATCGATACCGGTGCACGCCTCCACGTGGTCGCGATTGAGGCTAGCAGCCAGGTCCGTGAATGGGCCGACGCAGGGAAGATCGAACTGGAGCTGCGCCGTTTCACGCCGGGAGATCTCGACGGCAAGTTTTTGGCGGTCGCGGCAACGGCTTCCGAGACTCTGAACGAACTCATTTATCGCGAGGCGCAGCGTCGCGGAGTGCTGTGCAACGTGGTGGATGTTCCGGAGTATTGCGATTTCTTTTACCCCGCAGTGGTTCGGCGCGGCGATTTGCAGATCGCGATTTCAACCGCCGGGCAGAGTCCGTCGCTGGCGCAGAAACTTCGGCAGCAACTGGAGCGGCAGTTCGGGCCAGGATACTCGGACTGGGTTGAACAGCTGGGCGAGACCAGACGTCTCATTCTGGCTAGTGATCTCGATCGAGAGACCAAGTGGGAGTTACTGCACTCGCTGGCGAGCAGGGAAGCGTTCGAAGCGGCGCTGGCCAAAGTTCCGGAGTTGAGCACAAAAAGTTGAGCACAAGAAGATAAGCACAAGAAGTTGAGCGCAATAAAAATAAAGAAGATGAGCGCGAAAGGTGAGGGAGCATGAAAGGCAAGGTTTATCTAGTGGGGGCAGGGCCGGGCGATCCGGAGTTGCTGACGGTGAAGGCGCTTCGCCTGCTGCGAACCGCTGACGCGGTTTTGCACGACGACCTGGTCGCGCCCGTGATACTGACGCTGATTCCGTCAACCGCCCAGATTCACAACGTGGGCAAGCGCTGCGGGAAAAAGAAAATCCTGCAAGGCGAGATCAATTTTCTGATGATCGAGTTGGCGGCTTTGGGGCTGCGCGTTGTCCGGTTGAAGAGTGGCGATCCGCTGATCTTCGGGCGGGCCGGTGAAGAGATTGAATCTCTGCGCGCAAACAATATTCCTTTCGAAATCGTTCCAGGCGTGACCTCGGCTCTGGGAGCGGCAGCCGCAGCCCAGATTCCGCTGACCCATCGTCACGCGTCGTCGGCGCTGGTGCTCATCACCGCCCATCGTGCCTCTAAGAAAGACGGCATCGAAAAAGATGCGTCGGATTGGAGCAAGTTTGTCGCGAGTGGAGCGACGCTGGTGATTTATATGCCGGGGAAAAACTACTCGGAAATCGCCAAAAGGCTGGCTGCGGCTGGGCTTGCCGGCAAAACTCCTTGCGCCGTGGTCTCGCGCGCCTCCACGAAATATCAGCGAACCCATCGCACGACTTTGCTTGATCTGCATCGTGCGCCGCAACTTGCCTCGCCCACGCTGCTGATTGCCGGTGAGGTCGTGGGTCTGGCCGATCCGGCCGCAGCAGTGGAGTTTGCGATGCCACACCTTTCGACGGGAGGGGACTCTTTGCTTTCCGCCTCACCTTTCGAAACGTTTCTCTCGCAGGCGCCGCTTCGGCGAGATGAGGAGCCGATGGCATGAAAAACAATATCGCAGAACTGCAGTTGACGGCGGAAAGTTGGAGTCCGCAGCAGGTGCTGGCTTGGGCGTTTGAGACGTTCGGCAATGACGTGGCGATCTCTTCCGCGTTTGGGGCGGAAGGCATGGTGCTGATTGACATGGCCTCGCGGGTGCGCAAGGATTTCCGCCTGTTCACGGTTGATACCGAATTCCTGTTTCCCGAGACCTACAGCCTGATCGATAGGATCGAGCAAAAATATGAAATCAAAATTGAGAGAGTGTTTTCGCTGCTCTCGCCCGAAGAACAGGAGCGGGTTCACGGTACGGCGCTCTGGACCCGCGACCCCGACCGATGCTGCAACCTGCGAAAGGTCGAGCCGCTGCGCCGCAAGCTGAGCGAATTGGCGGCGTGGATCACGAGCATTCGCCGCGACCAGACCTCATTTCGTAAGGACGCCCACAAAATCGATTGGGACGCGAAATTCGGCCTGGTGAAGGTAAATCCGATCGCCGACTGGAGCTCGCAACAAGTTTGGCGCTATCTCCACGAACATGGCGTGCCTTACAACTCACTTCATGATCAGAATTATCCGAGCATCGGTTGCACGCATTGCACGCGGGCCGTCCGGCCGGGGGAAGATCCCAGAGCGGGACGCTGGCCGGGCACGGCCAAGACCGAGTGCGGACTGCACGTCATTGAGATTCAGCCGGCAACGCCGTTTCCCGAAGCAGAGGCGTAAGAACTCCCGCCATCTGCCTTGTCTGCAGACGGCCAGCCGACTTGTGCTTGAGGGACGAGCGGCACAACTCAAGTTTGCTCTTCGCCATCCATTACGCTTGACGTAACGCGTAACTATCGCTATTCTGAATCATGATCGTCAGCTACCGGGACAAGCGGACCAGGGACTTCGCCGCCGGTAAGCGCGTGAAGGCACTTTCTGGAGTTGAGCGGGCCGCGCGCCTGAAGCTGGACCGATTAGAAGCGGCCGTCGTGCTTAGGGATCTCGGCGTTTTACCCGGCAACCGTTTTGAAGCGCTGAAAGGGGACCGAAAGGGCCAATACAGCGTCCGTATCAATGACCAGTGGCGGATTTGCTTTGAATGGTCGGAAGAAACTCCGGGCCCATCGAACGTGGAGATTGTCGATTACCATTAGGAGAAACATCATGGCACTTACCGCTATCCACCCGGGCGAACATCTGGCCGAAGAACTGAAGGAACTGGGTATGAGCGCCGCGGAGTTGGCGCGGCAGCTTGATGTTCCGACCAACCGCGTGACTGAAATCCTGAATGGAAGGCGCGCCATCACCGGCGACACAGCCTTACGCCTTGCCCACTTCTTCGGTACGACGGCCGAGTTCTGGCTTAACCTGCAAAGTCTTTTTGAGATACGCGTCGCGCAGAAGAAGGCTGGGAAATCCATCAGAGGGTTGCCGACCCTGAAGCATCTCGAACAAGCACGCGCATAGAATACTCACGAAGCCAGAACTCTAAGAACGGACTTGAGGAGGGTTTCCTGAGCTCGAAAGGACTACCACTGTGATGAGCGACTCAAAGGCTGGCTATAACCGATTCCTCCTGCTGGTCGCGGGATTGGGCGGATTACTGTACGGCGTGGATGTCGGCATCATTGCGGGGGCTTTGCCATATCTGGAGGCGACCTCTGGCTTGAACGCAGGCCAACTTTCCATCGTCGTCGCGGCCGTGCTTCTTGGCAGCGTGATCTCAACCCTGTTTGCGGGCGTGCTGGCGGACTGGATGGGTCGCAAGCCTCTAATGATTCTCAGCGGATTGCTGTTTGTATGCAGCATTCCCATGATCGCCCTCTCGCATGGTTATGAGTCTCTGGTTATTGGACGCCTCTTGCAAGGCGTCAGTGCTGGGCTGATCGGTGTGGTGGTCCCGTTGTATCTGGCTGAGTGTTTGTCGGCGACGAGCCGCGGCAAGGGGACGGGCATCTTCCAATGGCTGCTGACGCTGGGTATCGTGACGGCGGCATTTGTCGGCATGTATTTCAGTTTTCGCGTTGAAGAGGTGGCCAAGGTGGGCGACGCGACGCGACTCTTTGCCTTCAAAGACACGGCGTGGCGCAGCATCTTCTGGGTTTCTCTGCCCCCGGGCATCTTGTTCGTAATCGGCGGTTTCATGGTGTCGGAGTCGCCGCGCTGGCTGTTTCTGCGTGGCCGACGGGATGCCGCCTACGCCGCGCTTCTCCGCTCGCGCACCGAGCCGCAAGCCGATGTCGAGATCGCGGAAATGGAGCAAGTCGCGGCCGTCGAGAAGGCGAAAGCTTCGACTGGGGCCAAGGGCAACGTCAAAGAGTCGCTCTTGCGCCGGAAATATGTGATTCCGTTTGTTTTGGCTTGCATCATTCTCGCTTGCAACCAAGCCACCGGGATCAATTCCATCATCGGCTATAACACGAACATCCTGATGCAGAGCGGGCTTTCCGACCTGCAGGCGCATTGGGGCTACGTTATCTTTACGATCGTTAATTTTCTGGTGACCATTGGTAGCGTGCTGCTGGTGGATCGCAAGGGGCGCAAGTTCTTGCTGACGCTGGGAACGGCCGGGATCATTCTGTCGCTCGTCTGCACCGGGTTGCTTTTCCGCCGGACGGAAAGCAAGCGGGTGGATTCGAGAGGCGCGGTGCAGTCCATGGTCACGGCGGACCAGAAGATCGCACTTACCTACGACCAGAAACTGGCTGAGACGCTGCTGATCCCGGCTGGGGACGCTGCGCGGAGCATCGGTAGCGGTCCTACATCTTTGGTCGTCATTTATTCGTATGGAGATTTTCGTGCCGCAACCAAGGCCGCGCGCTCCGACGACACGGCCGCGGCTCCGATCGAAATCACGCGGGAAGGCTCTGTGCCCGCCAATAAAGTGGTGGCGTTCTTTTCGAATCCTTTCGGCGATCTCGATGCCGCGCGCCAGGCTCCGCTGAAAATCGACAATGCGCTGATCACTCCGTTGCCCAGCCCGCACAACGGAATGCTGGTGGCCATCACACTTTTCGTGTTCATGGCGTTTTTTGCGATCGGTCCGGGAGTGTGCGTGTGGCTCGCGCTTTCGGAGTTGATGCCGACGCGGATTCGCTCCAACGGCATGAGCATTGCGCTGCTGATTAATCAGGCCGTTTCGACCGGTATCGCCGCCGTATTTCTGCCCACTGTCGGCAAGCATGGCTACTCGGCCATGTTCTTTGGCTTTGCCGGATGCACCGTAATCTACTTCATCACGGCGGCGGTGTTCCTGCCGGAAACCAAAGGGAAAACCTTGGAAGAAATCGAAGGGTATTTTGAGGGAGCCGGGAAGCCGGATCCCTTGCCTGTATGAACCGTGCGATCGCCAATAAACTCACAAAACTCTACGTTTCCGCGCAAGCGACAGCGGTATGATTCGAGCAAGACAGCATCGAACATCTGCGCGACGCTATGAGGAATTTCGGCTTTCGCATTCTGGTGGCTAAGGGCAGACTGCGTCCAGAGTTCGTCTTTCCGTTTCTCTTCCTGTTTCAGCTTGTCGTGTTTCATCCGCGACTGTTGCGCGGGCAAGCCGTCGCGCCCGCCGCAGGGCGAACTATTCACGGCGTGGTGAAGTCGGGAAATATGCCGATTCCCGGGGCTGGAGTCTCCGCCGTGAATGCAGCCACCAAGGAACAAGTCAGTACCTCGACGGATGTGGACGGCAGTTACTGGCTGCGGATTCCCGCCGATGGGCACTATAACGTGCGGGTGCAGATGGCGGCGTTTGCCGCTGGCGCGCAGGAAGTTGTGTTAGACGAAACTCATGCGGACGTGCAGGCGAATTTTGAATTGGTGCTGCTGTCGCGGGCGCGCGAGGCCCGCGCTGACGAAACGCAGCAGCGGCGCGCAAATGCCGGCGGGCGTGGCTTTCAGAGTCTTTCTGTGTTTCAGAGCGACGCGGGACCGGATGCGTCCGCCGGGTCGTCCGGGGGGTCGACGGGCGGTTCTGGCGTTAGTTCGATGGGCGACGTAGTGCCCGCCGGTATGCCGGTTCCGGGGATTGCTCCGGGCAGCGCCACGGAATCTGTCGCGGTTTCTGGCAACACTTCCGATTCGTTCAACGCGATAAGCCCAGACCAAATGCAGCAGCGTTTCAACGACGCCCGCCAGCAGGGCGGAGGATTCGGCGGCGGATTTGGCGGTCCGGGGGGCGGGCGCGGCGGTGGAGGATTCGGTGGTGGAGGCGGTATCGGCCGACGCGGGTTTGACATCAATCGCCCGCATGGGTCTTTATATTACGGCGTCGGCGATTCGGCATTGAATGCCTCACCGTTTGCACTCACCGGCCAGCCCACGGAAAAGCCGGCCTATTTGCAGAATAGTTTTGGCGGTTCCGTGGGCGGACCGCTGAACATTCCTCATATCTACCACGGCGGGACCAAGACTTTTTATTTCATCAACTTTAACGGTAGGCACGGGGACGATCCCTTCGATCAGTTTTCGACGGTGCCGACGTTGCTGGAGCGAAACGGATGTTTTTCCCAGACCCAGGCCATCTGTAATTCGGGAGCCGTGGGCGGGCAACCGATCGAGATTTTCAATCCCCAGACAAACACTCCCTTCCCGGGCAACCAGATTCCACAAATCAACTCGGTAGCGCTAGGATTGTTGCCGTATATTCCGTTGCCGAACTTGCCGGGCACATTTCAGAACTTCCACTTCGTGACATCCGCCAATAGCGACAGCGACGATCTGAACGTACGTGTGAACCACAGCTTTGGCGCAGCGCCCGCGGGCGGACGCCGCGGCGGAGGCGGAGGCCGTAACGCTCCGCGCAACAGCCTGCAGATTGGCTTCCACTACCACCAATCGACGGCTACGCTGACGAATCCGTTCCCGCGCGTGGGCGGTACCACAACGGTCCGCAGCTTTGACATTCCCGTGTCTTACACGCGCAGCATGGGAAAGCTGACCAACATTCTTCGCGCTGACTTTAACCGCAACCGCACCCACGCGCAGAATCTGTACGCATTCAATAACAACATCACGGGCACGCTGGGAATCACGGGAGTTTCAACAAACCCGTTCGACTGGGGACTGCCGAGTCTCTCTTTCACAAATTTTGCCAGCCTTCAGGATACGACTCCTTCGCTTGTGCGACCGCAGACCTACACTTTCTCCGACAATGTGATCTGGAATCATGGCAAGCATGCCTGGCGCTGGGGCGGTGATTTCCGGCGCGTGCAGGTGAATACGGATACGGACAGCAACCCGCGCGGCGCGTTTGTCTTCACCGGCACCAATACCGCGCAGTTCATTGGCGGAAAGCAGGTGACCGGCACGGGATACGATTTCGCCGACTTTCTGCTGGGATTGCCGCAGCAAACGTCCGTTCAGTTCGGAGAAAGTGAGTACTTCCGCGGCAACTATTGGGATTTGTATGCGCAAGATGAGTGGAAGATGCGTGCGAATCTGACGCTCAATCTCGGGGTGCGCTACGAGTACGTTTCGCCGCTGACGGAAATCAACAATCGCATCGTGAACCTCGACCTCTCGCCCGGCGTGCTGAATCCGGCGTTTCCGCTTGGATCGACGCCGGTGACGCCGATTCAGCCGGGGCAGGTGGGACCATACAGCGGCAGCCTGCCGAACAGCCTGGTGCGGCCGGATCGCAACAATTTTGCGCCCAGAATCGGTTTTGCCTGGAAGCCGCTTCCCAATACGGTGGTGCGCGGTGGATATGGCATCAACTACAACACGGGTGCGTATCAGGGCATCGCGCAGCACCTTGCGTTGCAGCCGCCGTTCGCCACCGCGGCGACGAACGTTCAGACGGCCGCCGGAGACCTGACGCTGCAAAACGGATTCCCGACGGCTACCGGCATCACCAACAGTTATGCCGTGAATCCGAATTACCGGCTGGGCTATGTGCAAATACGCAACCTGGATGTTCAACAGCAGATTCGCCCCACCCTGCTGCTGAATCTTGACTACACGGGAACCAAGGGAACGGCTCTCGACATTCTGGAAGCGCCGAACCGAACCCCTACCGGGATTCGCATTCCGCCAAGTGTTGAAGTGGTTCAGGCTTTCACTTACGAAAACTCGGTGGCCGACCAGGAAGCGAACGCGGGTTCAGTGCGGCTGCGCAAGCGGCTGGCGTTAGGATTTGCGATCGGCGGCACCTACACATTTTCTAAGTCGCTGGACGACGCATCGTCCATCGGCGCCGGAGCCACCTCGGGATCGAATACCCCTGGACTGGGCGCGGGTGGTACTGGTGCTGGCGGAGGTGGCAGTTCGTCGGGCGGAGGCGCCGCCAACGTCGCGCAGAATCCTTTCAATCTGTCCGCCGAGCGAGGGCTTTCCAGCTTCAACCAGACCCATAAGTTCACCGCGGATTATTTGTGGGAGCTACCCTTTGGCCACGACAAGCGCTGGCTCACGGGAAATACTCCGTGGCGCGCGATTGCCGGCGATTGGCAGTGGAGCGGCGACTGGACGATCGCGTCCGGGCTGCCGTTCACGCCACGACTGCTGAACGACGTCAGCGACGTAAACGGGGGAACCAATGGCACGCTGCGGCCGAACCTGGTTCCCGGTCAATCGGTGAGCCTGGGGAATCCTTCGATTGCGGAGTGGTTCAATACCGCTGCGTACGTGGCGCCGCCCACGGGTACTTATGGAAATGCGCGCCGCAACAGCATCATCGGCCCGGGCAGCAAAGTATTTGACATGGCATTCACAAAAATCTTTCCGCTGAAGGAAGCGCGTGTGTTGGAGTTCCGGGCGCAGGCCACCAACGTTTTCAATATCGTGAATTATTCCTCACTTGATACGAACCTTAACTCGCCAACCTTTGGTCGGATTACGGCGGCGGGGGCCATGCGACAGATCACGATTACGTCGCGCTTTCGTTTTTGAGGAGGATGCCGCAAAGAGGATCGCCATGACTATAACTCCAAAACGATTCGTCGATCGAGCTGTAGCGCTGCTGCTCATGCTCGTACTCGTGTGCGCTGCCTCGCCTTCGCAACAGCAATCCGATTATGTGTTTCACGCAGAATCCGATCTCGTCCTGGTGAACGTAACGGTAAAGGACAAGAACGGAAAGTTTGTGCCGGGAATGAAACCGGAAGACTTCACGATTCTCGAGGACAACAAACCGCAGAAGATTGTTTCCTTCGATGTGGAGAACGTCGATGCCGTGCCAGTACAGGATGTGGCCCAGGCGAAGCCACTGCCGGAAGCGGCGTCTGGGATGGCGAGTCCGGCGCCTTCCGCTGCCGATGCCTCGGCGCAATTCAAGGATCGGCGTCTGATTGTTCTGTTCTTCGATCTTTCCGCCATGGAGCCGGACGAGATCGAGCGCGCGGTTACGTCCGCCGAAAAGTATGTCGATGCCCAAATGGCGCCCGCGGATCTGGTATCGATTGTTTCGCTGGGAAGTTCACTACTGGTGAACCAGGATTTCACTACGGATCACGCGCTGCTGAAAAAGCAATTGCAGGCATTCAGTTCGGGCAGCGGCCAGGGGTTCGAGGAAGGCACCACGGGCACGACCGAGGGCACGTCCGACACCGGCCAACCATTCACCGCCGACGATACCGAATACAACATTTTCAACACCGACCGGCGGCTAGAGGCGTTGCGCTCAGTGGCCGAGAAGCTTTCGCACGTTCAGCAGAAGAAATCGCTGATTTATTTTTCCAGCGGTATGGACCGCACCGGTATCGAGAATCAATCGGAGCTGCGTGCGGCGGTGAACGCGGCGGTGCGCTCGAACCTGGCGATTTACGCCATGGACATGCGAGGCTTGCAGGCGCTGGTTGCGGGAGGGGAAGCGCAGAACGCTAGCCTGCGCGGCGTTTCGGCGTATTCGGGACAGGCAACACTGAATGCGTTGAATTCCAATTTCACCACGCAGGAGACGCTGGTGACGCTGGCGAGCGATACCGGCGGACGCGCTTTTCTCGACTCCAACGACTTCAGCAAGATTTTTAAGGGAGTGCAGCAGGACACCTCAACCTACTACCTGCTCGGCTATCACAGCACGAACTTGGCGCGCGACGGGCGTTACCGGCACATCGTCGTCAAGAGCAACGTTCCCGGAGTGAAGATCGATTACCGCCGCGGTTACTACGCTCCCGCGGATTACAAGCATTCCACGGCCGACGACAAGGAGCGGCAACTGGAGGAGGAACTTGCCTCTGAGATGCCGACCACGGATTTCCCGCTGTATCTGGGCGTCGCCTACTTCCGCCTGGACGGCAACAAGTTTTTCGTTCCTATCTCGCTGGTGGTGCCGGGTTCGCAGATTCCATTCGTCCGCAGCAGCGACCGCGACAAGGCCTCGCTGGACGTGATTGGAATGGTGCTCGATAGCGAACGCCATCCCTTGAATCGAATTCGCGACACGGTGAAACTTGCGGTGAGCAGTTCGACCGAGGTCCAGAAAAAAAATGTGCAGTATGACACTGGCATGAGCCTGCTGAGCGGCAAGTATCACCTTAAGTTTGTCGTGCGCGAGAATGAAACCGGCCGCATGGCATCGTTCGAAACCGACATCGAGGTGCCGGAGTTGAAGGCAATGCCACTGAAGATGAGTTCAGTGGTGCTGGCCAACCAGATTCAAACAGCAAAAGTAAAGACGACTGCGAACCCGAACCCGCTCGTGCACGATGGTTCCGAGATTATTCCGAACATCACGCATGTTTTCTCGGCGACGCAGCACCTTTTTCTTTATTACGAGGTGTATGACCCGGCGCGGCCGGTGGTAGCGGAGCCGGCCAGAAGCCAGGATTCTGCAAGAGTAAAAGACGCCAAGCCCGGCATCCGGCTGCTGACGAACGTCGCCTTTTTCCAGGGCAAAGCCAAGGCCTACGAAAGTTCGTTGGTCGAGTTGACGGAGTTGAATGCGCGCGAGCGAAAAGCTGCGGTCTTCCAGCTAGACGTGGCGCTGACGTCGCTCAAACCCGGCTTTTATACCTGCCAGGTGAATGTGATCGATGACGCCGGCGGGCATTTCCTGTTTCCCCGGCTGGCTTTGTTGATTCGGCGGGAAGCTTCGAGCTCAGCACGCTGAGCACAAATTCCTAAGAGCGAGACCGATCAGTTAGTCGATGAGGCCGGTTGGCCCTTGGCGGGTTCGACCGTGTTAGGTTGGCTCGGAGGAGGCGGGACCGGAGCAGTTGCCGGCAGCTGGGCCTGTCGCGAAATAATCTGCTGCGACGTGGGAAGCGTTGAGGAATCCCAGCCTCCGCCGAGTGCCTCGATCAGTTGCACGCTGTCGACGATTTGCAGGATCCGCAGGTTCACGGCTGTCTGCTGATTGCTAAAAAGCGTGGCCTGGGCGGTAATGACGTTGAGGTAGGGGTCGATGCCAAGGCGGTAGCGGTCCGTGGCCAGATTAAGGCTTCGTTGCGCGGATGCGATCGCGATGTCCTGTTCCTGAATTTCCTTGGAAAGAATGCGCAGACCGGAAAGGTTATCCTCGACTTGTTGAAACGCGGTGAGGACCGTGTTGCGATAGTTGGCGACCGTCTGGTCATATTGCGCGCGATATTGTTCAACTGTGGCCCGGCGCAAACCGCCATCGTAAATCAACTCGGATATGGACGGGCCGACGGACCAGATTCGGTTTGACCAGCTCAACCAAGTGGAGGCGGCAGGGCTTTGAAATCCGGCAGAAGCGCTAAGCGTCAGGGTTGGATAATAGGCGGCCACCGCGACGCCGATTTGCGCATTGGCTTGGGCCATCAGGCGCTCGGATGCGGCGATGTCAGGGCGGCGCTCCAGAAGTTGCGACGGAACGCCAAACGGAATTGCCGGCGGCGGAGTTTTCAAGGGCTCAACGGCTATCGAGAAAGAAGAAGCGGGCTGACCGACCAGGAGCGCAATCGCGTGCTCGTATTGCGACCGCAGGATGCCCAGATTGGTGTCTAGGGCGCGGGCGGTTTCCAGCTGAGTTTCGGCTTGCGCGACGGATTCGTCGGAGTCGATACCGGTTTCATACAGCGCCTGGGTCAATTTCAGCGACTCCTCATAAGCCACCACGGTCGCATCCAGCAATTGTTTGAGAGCGTCTTGCCCGCGCAACTGGAAGTAATCGACTGCCAGTTCCGCCTGCGCGGTCAAGCGCGTATTTTCGAGGTCGGCGGCGCTGGCCTGCGCGTTCGCGACGTTGGCGCGAACGGTGTTGCGCACGCGGCCCCACAAGTCTGGCGTCCAGGAAGCGTCGAAGGGGAGTGAGAATTCGTTGAAGGTTGTTCCGGTCGACTGGCCATTGACTATGCTGGATGCGGTGCGCTGGCGCGTGGCGCTGGCGCCACCGGTAAGAGTCGGGAAATATTGTGCGCGAGCCTCGCGCACCAGCGCGCGCGCCGCCATGAAGTTGGCGAAGGCAGCGGCGACATTTTGATTGGAAATGTTGACTTGCTCTTCGAGCGTGTTGAGCTGGGGATCGCCAAGCGTCTCCCACCACTTGCCATGCAGAGCGTTGTCCTGTGGTTGCGCGACTTTCCAGCCGTCCATTTTCTTGAGGTCGTCGGGAGTGACTTCTTTATAGGCCCCGGGCGCCTGCATCGTCGGACGATTGTATTTTGGACCGACAACGCAACCCTGGAGAAGGAGTGCCCCGCACAGAAGCGCGGTCGCAGCGCGAATTTTGTTGGTTGTCTTCATCGGTCTCTCAGACTCCTTGCTGACTTGGCTTCGGCCTTTTCTGGTCTGTTCGCGTGGCGCATAAGAACTTCTCATCCGAAGGACTCGAGTTGTCTTTGCGCTTCGAGTTTTCCATGAGCGCGAAGCCATCTGACTCTCATGCGATCAAGCAAGAGATAAACCACCGGCGTGGTATAAAGCGTGAGCATTTGGCTTAAAAGCAGGCCGCCAATAATAGCCATCCCCAGAGGGTTGCGTAGTTCCGAACCCGTGCCCGTGCCGAAGGCCAGCGGCACGGCACCACAGATGGCCGCCATGGTGGTCATGAGAATGGGACGAAAGCGCAGGATGCAAGCCTGAAAAATGGCGTCTCGCGGGCTCTTGCCGTCGATGCGTTCGGCGGCCAGCGCAAAGTCGATCATCAGAATCGCGTTCTTCTTGACGATACCGATTAACAGAATAACGCCGATGATCGCGATAATGCTGAGGTCCTTGTGAAAGATCATGAGGGCAAGCACGGCGCCGACTCCCGCTGAGGGCAGGGTGGAAAGAATCGTGATGGGGTGAAGGTAGCTTTCGTAAAGAATCCCCAGCACGATATAGACGGCCATAAGAGCCGTGATAATGAGAAAAGGTTGCGTTGCCAGCGAAGCCTGAAAAGCCTGAAGCGTACCTGAGAACATGCCGGTAATCGTGTTGGGCATGCCCATCTTCTGCTCCAGCGCGAGGATGGCCCTGGAAGCGTCGCTGAGAGCTACACCAGGAGCAAGGTTGAAGGAAATGGTGACCGAGGGATATTGACCCTGGTGATTCACCGACAACGGAGCAGTGGCGGGCTCGTAATGCGCCACCGCACTGAGCGGAACGACCTTGCCTTGCGCGGCCCGGATATAAACGTCTTTCAAGTTGACCGGTGACTGCCAGTACTGCGGTTCCACTTCGAGTACCACGTGGTACTGGTTGATGGCCGTATACATGGTTGAAACCTGGGCTTGGCCGAAGGCTTCGTAGAGGGAGTTGTCGAGCATCTGCGGCGTAATGCCGAGGCGCGAGGCGGTGTCGCGGTCATAGGTAAGCATGGCCTGCAGACCGCTGTTCTGCTGGTCGGTATTGACGTCGGTGAGCATCCGCAATTTCCGCATCTGTTGCAGAAGCACCGGGCCCCACTGCACCAGATCCTGTAAATTGTCGCTCTGGATAGTGTACTGATATTGCGCGCTGCTCCCGCGTCCGCCAATGCGCAGGTCCTGCCCGGCTTGTATAAAAGTGTTGGCCCCTGGGACACCAAGGAGTTTGGGACGCAGACGGTCGATGATCTGGCTGGAGGTCGCATTGCGTTGGTCAAACGGTTTCAGACCGAGGAAAATGAAGCCGCTGTTGGTGGCGCCGCCGCCACCCGTAAACGCCATGGCGTTGGCGACGGCTCGGTCCGTCTTGACGACATCGACGATGCGCTCGGTAGCCTTCTGCATGGCTTGGAAAGAAATGCCCTGCGAGCCCTGAATGCCCCCGAAGATGACGCCGTTGTCCTGCTGAGGAAAGAATCCCTTGGGGACAATCCAAAAAAGGCAGAAGTTACATGCGATGGCGAGGCCGAGAACGGCCAGCGTCAGGCCGGAGTGTTCCAGCACCCAACCCAAGCTGCGCTCGTAGAGGCCAAGGATCCAATTGAAGGCGCGCTCGCTCGCTCGGAACGCTTTGCCGTGCTCGTCATCCCGTTGATGCTTGAGCAGGCGAGAGCACATCATCGGGGTCGTGGTCAGAGAGATACCCAGGGAGACGAGGATGGCAACCGAGAGGGTCACGGCGAACTCACGGAAGAGCCGGCCCACAATGCCACCCATCATCAGAATGGGAATGAAGACGGCAACCAGAGAGATACTGATGGAAAGGACGGTAAAGCCAATTTCGCTGGCGCCTTTGAGCGCTGCTTGCATGGGCGACATGCCCTGCTCAAGATAGCGTGTGATGTTTTCGATGACCACAATCGCATCATCCACTACAAAGCCCGTGGAAATGGTGAGCGCCATGAGCGAGAGATTGTCGATGCTGTAGTGACACAGGTACATCACGCCAAACGTGCCAATCAGGGAGACGGGGACCGCGACCGCGGGAATCAAAGTGGCGCGAACGCTGCGCAGGAAGAAGAAAACCACCAAAATAACCAGCGTAATGGAGACCACGAGGCTGCGCTCGACGTCGCGCACGGAAGCGCGAATGGTTTGGGTTCGGTCGAGCACAATTTCCGTGTCAATCGCGGAAGGGATGGAAGCCTTGAGCGACGGAAGCGCACCGCGAATGCGGTCTACGGTCTCAATGATGTTGGCGCCCGGCTGGCGGGAAATAATGATGAGCACGGAGGGCTTGCCGTTGACGAAGCCGGCCGCGCGTATGTTCTCGGTAGAATCCTGGACGTTGGCGACGTCGGACAACTTGACGGCGGCGCCATTGTGGTAGCCGACCACCAGCGGCATGTAGTTGACTGCCTTGAGAAGCTGATCGTTGGTGACGATGTCCGCGCTGGTGGTGTCACTAACAATTTGTCCCTTGGGGCTGTTGGCATTCTGCCGGCTCAGCATGGCGGCAACGTCCTGCAAGCCGAGGCCATAGCTGTTCAACTGCGTCGGATTTACATCCACGCGCACTCCCGGCAGAGAACTACCGCCGACGGTCACTTGCCCGACACCCTGAACTTGAGAAAGACGCTGCTGCATGATGGTCGAGGCCGCGTCGTAGAGCGCTCCGCGGTCGTACACACCGGAAGTAAGCGCCAAGATCATGATCGGAGCATCCGCCGGGTTGACCTTGCGATACGTGGGATTGCCGGGAAGATTGGCGGGCAAGTAACTGCGCGCGGCGTTGATCGCGGCCTGGACGTCGCGCGCGGCTCCATCAATGTTGCGGTTCAAATCAAACTGCAGGGTGACGCTGGTAGTGCCGAGATTACTGGACGACGTCATTTCCGTAATGCCGGCAATCCTCCCGAACTGGCGCTCCAGGGGAGTCGCTACCGAGGAGGCCATGATCTCGGGACTCGCTCCCGGCAAACTGGCGCCCACCGAAATTGTGGGGAAATCGACCTGCGGAAGCGGTGAGACCGGCAACTCCCGAAAGGCCACAGCGCCGGCCAGCGCAATGGCCGCCGTCAGCAGGGTAGTGGCTACGGGCCGCCGAATAAATGGAGAAGAGAGACTCATCGTAATTTAATCCGCGTAATGAATCTGCATTAATCCGCTGGGACCGGCTCAGGTCCGGTTTCCGGCGCGCGGTGCGAAGAAAAACGCTGCGCGAGCCGGTCAAAGAAAATGTAAATAACCGGAGTCGTGTAGAGCGTAAGTATCTGACTCAAGATCAAGCCGCCAACCATGGAGATGCCCAAAGGGCGGCGCAGTTCTGATCCAATTCCAGTGCCGAGGGCGAGTGGCAAACCGCCCAGTAACGCGGCCATGGTGGTCATCATGATGGGACGGAAACGCAGCAGGCACGCTTCATAAATAGCGTCTTCCGGCTTCTTGCCCTCTTTGCGCTCCGCCTCCAGCGCGAAGTCGATCATCATGATTCCGTTCTTCTTGACGATACCGATCAACAGAATGATTCCAATGAGGGCGACCACGCTGAGTTCCTGGCCGCAAATCAACAGGGCCAGAATTGCACCTACCCCGGCAGAGGGTAGGGTCGACAGGATGGTGATGGGGTGGATGTAGCTTTCGTAGAGAACGCCGAGCACGATATATACCACGATCAGGGCCGCGAGAATCAAGATCGGCTCGCTCGCCAAGGAAGCTTGAAACGATGCGGCGGTGCCTTGAAACGCGCTCTGGACGCTGAGCGGCATGCCGATTTCCTGCTGCGCCTTGTCGATGGCTTTGGTGGCTTCACCCAGCGACGCGTTGGGCGCCAGGTTGAAAGAGATGGTGACCACGGGAAATTGCCCCTGGTGATTGACGGACAGCGGGCTGCTCTTCATTTCGAACCGAGTGAAGGCGCTGAGCGGAACCGCGGCGCCGTTTACCGCCGTCACCGCGCTGGGGTTGGCCGAGCCCGAACTGGCAGCGGTTTTTGGGGAAGCGGAAGGGCTGGGAGCAGCAGAGGAGGCGGAGTTGCCGGAAGCGGTGGTCGAGGTGACCGTCTGAGTGCTGGAAGCGCCGGTCGTGAGTGCCGTCGAAGCCAGGGCAGAACGAACGTATATGTCCTGCAACTTCGAGGGATTCTTCTGAAATTCGGGTTGCGTTTCAAGAACGATGTGGTACTGGTTCAGCTGGGTGTACAGAGTAGACACTTGCCGCTGTCCAAACGCATCGTAGAGCGTCTGATCGATCGCCTGCGGTGTGATGCCCATACGGGAGGCGGTGACACGGTCGATGACGAGAGAGGCGGCGAGACCGGAAGTTTGCTGGTCGGTGGCTAGGTCGCGGAGCTCCGGAATCTCTTTCAGTTTGCCCATGAGCCGGGTCGTCCAGAGGTTCAGTTCGCGCGGATCGGGATCTTCCAAAGTGTATTGATATTGTGTCCGGCTGACGCGATCTTCGACGGTGAGGTCCTGCACCGGCTGCATGTACAGCGTAATGCCATCGATCTTTTCCAGATTGGGCTGGAGTCGCCGGATCACATCGGAGGCGTTGATCTTGCGTTCTTCCAGGGGCTTCAAATTGATTTGGATACGCCCACTGTTCAAGGTAGTGTTGGTGCCGTCGACGCCGATGAAGGAAGAAAGACTCTCAACCGCGTGATCCTGCAAGATCAGGTGGGCGAGCTGTTGCTGCTTTTCCGCCATGGCAGGGAAGGAGATGGACTGCCCCGCTTCCGAAATGCCCTGAATGATCCCCGTATCCTGTACCGGGAAGAAACCCTTGGGGACGATGATGTAGAGGACGATGGTGAGCACCAGCGTCCCCGCGGCCACCAGCAGAGTTGCGGTTTGGCGTTTCAACACCCACTGTAAAGTTTTCCCGTAGAAGGCAATGATACTTTCGAAGGCATGTTCTGAAGCCACATAGAAACGCGTCTGCTTTTGCCCATGCGTGCTTTTCAACAGACGCGAGCACATCATCGGCGTGAGGGTCAGCGAAACCACCGCCGATACGAGAATGGTCACGCTCAAGGTGATGGCAAACTCGCGGAAAAGCCGCCCCACGATGTCGCCCATGAAGAGCAGAGGAATCAATACCGCGATCAGGGAGATGGTCAGCGATACGATGGTGAAGCCGATCTGTTCCGAGCCCTTGAGAGCCGCTTCGAGCGGCGGATCTCCCTCTTCGATGAAGCGAATGATGTTCTCGATCATGACGATGGCGTCGTCGACCACGAAGCCCGTCGAGATGGTGAGCGCCATCAGGGTGAGATTGTTCAAGCTGAAGCCGGCCATATACATCACGCCGAACGTGCCCACAATGGAGAGAGGAACGGCAACGCTGGGAATGATGGTGGCGGAAACATTACGCAAGAACAGAAAAATGACCATGACCACCAGCGCCACTGTGAGCATGAGTTCGAACTCTACGTCGCTGACCGAAGCCCTGATGGTAGTAGTGCGGTCCGTTAGCACGTCGACTTGAACGGCGGCGGGGAGATTGCTCTTCAGGAGGGGAAGCAGCTTCTTAACGCGGTCAACCACCTGAATGATGTTCGCGCCGGGCTGGCGCTGAATGTTGACGATGACCGCGGGAGTCTCGTTCATCCATGCCGCCTGGCGATTGTTTTCCACGTCATTGTCGATGGTCGCCACGTCCGAGAGCTTTACCGGCGACCCGTTGTGGTAGGCAATGATGACTTGCGCGAAATCAGCGGCGGTGAGGAGTTGGTCGTTCGATTGAATCTGGTAGTCCTGTTGCGGGCCGTCGAAGTTGCCCTTTGCCTGGTCGAGACTCGTTGACTGCAGCGTGGTCCGCACGTCTTCGAGGTTGATGCCGTAAGAGGAAAGCGCGGTGGGATTTACGCGCACCCGGACGGCCGGCTTCTGCCCGCCGCTGATGCTGACCAGTCCCACGCCGGGGAGCTGCGAGATTTTCTGCGCGAAACGCGTATCGGCGAGATCTTCGACCTGCGGCAAGGGAAGCGATTTGGAAGAAAGCGCCAGGGTGAGAATCGGAGTGTCGGCCGGATTCGTTTTGCTATAGATCGGCGGGACCGGCAGATCGGAGGGCAGATAAGTCTGGGCCGCGTTGATGGCGGCTTGCACTTCCTGTTCGGCGACGTCGATGTTCAGCTCTAGGGAAAACTGCAGCACAATAATGGAGCTTCCATCCGAACTAGTGGAAGTCATCTGATTGAGGCCGGGAAGTTGACCGAACTGCCGCTCTAGAGGTGCGGTTACCGCCGAGGCCATCACATCAGGACTGGCGCCGGGATAAAACGTAACCACCTGAATGGTGGGGTAGTCGACCTCGGGAAGGGCGGAAACGGGCAGTTGCAGATAGGCGACGAAGCCCGCGAGCAATATGGCCGCCATCAAGAGCGACGTCGCTACCGGCCGTAAGATAAATGGACGAGAGGGACTCACTGATGCGAGGCTCCGTTTTTGCCGCCGCCGGTGCCTCCGTTAGAGGCTCCGGACGGAGCGGATTGGTTCGCGTTACTCTGGCCGGTTTGAGCCTGCTGGCCGGAGGCTCCGCCGTTCGCTTTCGCGGGCGTGCGAATGGTAACTTTCGCCCCATCCAGAAGCTTGTCGAAGCCGTTCACCGCTACCACTTCCTCCGGTTCAAGACCTTGTACGGCGGTCACAGATCCATCGGTAGTGCCGGGCGTAATCGTCCGAATGGAGGCGGTCTGGTCACTTTTAATCGCGTAGACAAACGCACCCTGGGCGTTGCGCTGTATCGCCTGAGTAGGAATCAAAGTCACATTGTGTTGGGTGTCGACAAGCAGCTTCACGTTCACGAACTGGCTCGCGAAAAGAGCGTCATCCTTGTTGTCGAAAATGGCTTTGAGCTTCAAAGTTCCGGTAGTCGGGTCGATGACATTATCGAGACTGAGCAGCGTGCCCGATGCCAGCTTCGTGCTTCCTTCGCGATCGAAGGCGTCCACTGTGAGTTTCTTCCCCTTGCGTAATTGCTGCTGAATCTGGGCGAGGGAATCCTCCGCGATGCTGAAGATCACGGTGATGGGCTGAAGCTGCGTGATCACCACCAGGGCGGTCGTGCTGTTGGCCTGCACGATATTTCCGGGATCGACCAGCCGCAGTCCCACGCGCCCGGCGATCGGTGCGGTGATGTGCGTGTACTCCAGATTGACCTTGGCATTGGCGAGCTGGCCCTCGTCGTTTTTCACCGTGCCTTCATCCTGCAACACGACCTGCTGTTGATCGTCAAATTGCTGCTTGGCGATAGCGTTCCGATTTAAAGCTTGCTGGTAGCGTTCCAAATCGATCTTGGCTTCGGTCAAGACCGCCTGATCGTGCGCCAGTTGTCCCTCGACTTGAGTCAGCGCAGCCTGATAAGGGCGCGGATCGATTTCGACGAGCGGGTCGCCCTTCCGCACCATTTGCCCTTCGTGATAGTAGACCTGCGTGATCTCGCCTTGCACCCGGCTGGTCACGGTTACGGTGTAGACGGGCGTCACCGCACCCAATGCGTTCAAGTAAATCCCGATGTCGCCTTGATGCGCGGCCGCCGTCGTCACCAGAACCGGCCGGGAGGCCGTGTCAGCGCCAGCCTTCGCTGCGGGGTCGGCCCCGCCGCGCTGCCACCACCATCCGCCGCCAACGATAACGGCGGCGACGATCAGCCAGATCCACCAGCGGTTCGGGCGCGTCGTTGAACTTTGGGTTATTTGCTGCTCGGATTCCCTGGAGACAGCTGCGTCTGATCGTTGTTCCGTCACTTGCACTCCTCAAATCGATGAGGGAAAAGAGCTCTCACGTATAGCTTTCTGCTGAATCTTATCATCTCTTCCGTACCCATTCGACGCGCGGGAGGGGCAAATCGAGCCGAGTTTTTTGTGAAGAATTGTCAACGCCCAGGTTTAGGGCCAGTCGGCCGACGGGTATAATTCAGCGGGTGAACGCGGTTGAAGGCAACCAATCCGGTAACCAAAGCAGCCCATGGTTCCAGCGAATCGCTTTGCGATTGTTACTAGCCGTAGTGAGTCTGCTGGGGATCGCGTACGCTGCGGATTATTGCGTGTTTCGCTACCGTCTCGCCACAAATCACCAGCCCTTCGGCAGCGTATCCGTCGAACACTACTACGAAGTCGCGCACAAAGACGGGAAGGCCGAAATCATTTTTGATCCACCCGTGCAGCAGATCTGCGTGCACAGCCTTTTCCCACACTACGGGGATCGTCCCTGCTGGTTTCTCAGCCGCCATGCTGAGCAGAGGACTGATATATAACTAGCCCAGGGGCATAGCCGGGAGCTTAGGCTCCAATTACCAGGGGTGAAATGGTGGAGGCGGCGGGAGTCGAACCCGCGGTGCACCTTTTGTTTCTGTAAGTTACACATTATAGAAAGGATTAGAAAGGACGAAATGGCCCAGAATGCCACCTGTTTGGCGCAATTTTGGCACAGTTTTCTGCGCTCCCCACAACCACGCCAGACATTAGCCGATGCCATATGACTGTTGCGAGAAATCTGCTCCGGCAGCAAAATTCTGGCGCCCGCCGCAGCACGCGGTCGTGTTCCGCGTCGATGAGAAGACCGCCATTCAAGCGTTGGATCGTTTCGATCCCGTCCTGCCGCTCTCGCCGGGACGCGCTGAACGACGG
>DATFZT010000051.1:0-7978 GCA_035314185.1 Terriglobales bacterium | reverse complement strand
CGCCGTCTCCGTCATGGATGCGGTTCGGCGCGAGGCTGCAGCGCCGCCGCCCATTCCGTTCCCTTGGAAGCGCGCTTTGCCTGGCTTGGTGGTTGCGGGCCTGGCAGTGACTCTGGTTCTGGTGGCGGGAATTGTGGCCATCGCGCAGTTGGGGAGAGCGTCGACGACGGCACGGTTTTCCACGTCTTGGTCCTTGTCCTTGTCCTCGTTCCTGCCGTCCGCGACGCCACCGATCTTGCATGGGGGTATGGGGTCGGCCGCGATCTGGGTTGCGATGGCGCTGCTGCTGGCGTTTGTGTCGGTGAAACTCTCAATGCGCATGGCTTCCGGCAGGGGATAATGCGGCTTCTGCAATCATCAAATTACCCACATAACATCCTCGCCCTGTGAATGGTTCTTGCGCGGGTCCGCGCCTTCGTCCTGCTAAACTCATTTGGAGAAAGTCCGCTCCCGTGGTCCAAGATCCGATGAACTGCGGTGAGAAGCGCAAGCCATCGACAAATGAACATTACCGAGGGGATTAAGATCGCGTTCCTGTCGCTGTGGGCGAACAAACTACGCTCCGCGCTCACCTTGCTTGGCGTAGTGATCGGAGTGGCGGCGGTGATTGCCGTGGTCACGTTCGTCAACGGCATCAATGGCTACGTGGCAACGAAGATTTTTAATCTGGGCGCCGATGTTTTCATCGTCTTCAAGAATTCACCCGCCGTCACCAACATCGATAAATTCCTCGAGGGCGAAAAACGCAAGAACCTCACCATGGAGGACTACGAAGCTGTCCTAGAAGCCTGCAAGCATTGCGAATGGGTGGGAGCGTCGCTTTATAACACCACCGGACACGTTAAGTACGGTGAGCAGTCGATCAGCGATACGATTGTCCGCGGCCTGACGCCGTCGATGGTGACGATTCTCGATATCGACCTCACCGCCGGGCGCATGCTCAACGATAGCGATGTGAAGAACAACTCCGCCGTCGTCGTCGTCGGACCGGACATCACGCAGAACCTGATGCCTGGCATGGATCCCATTAACAAGGAGATCCGCATCGACGGCTGGGTCTATCGCGTAATTGGCGTCGGCAAGCGCAAGGGCAAGACGCTCGGCCAGAGCCTGGATAACTATGCGCTCATGCCGATCACCGCGTTTCAGAAACAGAATGGCTCCCACCTGGATATCCACATCTCGGGCAAGGCTGCGGCTAGCGGCGCCGGATTCGATGAAGCGATGGATGAAGCGCGCGCCGTCCTGCGGGCGCGCCGCCACGTTCATCCCGGCGACGAGGACAATTTCGACATCGAAACCAATGACAGCCTGCTCAGTATCTGGTCGAACTTCAGCGGCACGTTCTTCTACGCCATGATCGGAATCGCCGCCATCTCGCTGGTGGTGGGCGGTATTGTAATTATGAATATCATGCTGGTTTCGGTGACGGAACGGACCCGGGAGATTGGCATCCGCAAGGCCATGGGCGCGCGCCGCAGTGACATCCTGCTGCAATTTCTGATCGAGGCGGTCGCGTTGGCTCTGCTCGGCGGCGCGATCGGCGTGCTGTTTGGCATTGTGATCGCCAAGGGCGTCACGCTCGCCATCGGCATGCCGTCGGCGATCAAACTCTGGGCTGTGGCGGCGGGAGTGTTGGTGGCGGCGAGCGTGGGTATTTTTTTCGGCGTTTATCCTGCGCGCCGGGCGGCCAAACTGGATCCAATCACGGCGCTGCGCTTCGAGACATAAACAAAGTGTAACCACAGAGAACACAGAGGCACACAGGGGTTCACAGGGGAAAGCCAAAACAAGAATGGGTTTTCTCGGCGCACTCTGCGTCTTGGCGGTGAAAAGGTTCTGAAGCGATGCTAAGCAAAGGCGAATTCGGCGAAGGCCTGAAGATGGCGGTAGACACGATCCGCGGCAATAAAATGCGCTCGTCACTGACCGTGCTGGGGATCGTGATTGGAGTCGCCGTCGTCATAGGAATTTCCTCGATCGTGCGCGGCTTGAACGACAACGTCAGCCAGGTCATCACCAGCCTGGGTTCCAATATTATTTTCGCGTTTCATATGGAGCCTTTCATCTTCGGACGTCCGACGGAAGAGATGCGCACGCGCAAGGAACTGACGTATGACGACGCCATGGCGATGCGGGATCTGCCTCACGTGAAAGCGGTCGGTGTCGGTGTGCGCTATTTTCGGCAGGAACTCGGGACCGGCACCTACGCCGTCAAATACAAAGACCGCAAAGCCAAGCGGACCATACTGGAAGGCGACACCAGTTCGTACAAAGATGTTTTTGACCTGGCTATCGACTCGGGCCGCTGGTTCAGCGATATTGATGAGGATCGCCGCAGCCCAGTCATTATCATCGGCCACGATACGGCGGAGGAGCTTTTCCAGAATGAGCAGGCTCTGGGTAAAGAGTTGAACATTGAGGGCCAGATTTTTGGCGTGATCGGAGTGGCAAAACTTCGCAAGAGCGTGTTCGGTGGCGGAAAGAATCCCGATGACAACATTGTTTTCTTCCCGCTGAGCACATTTCGGGAGTTGCACCCCGAATTGAAGCAATACTGGATCAGCGTCAAGGCCACGTCGCACGATGATATGCCCAAGGCGATGGATGAAATGCGCGAACTGCTGCGGCGGCGGCGGAAGGTTCCGCCCGAGAAGCCGGACAACTTCGCCGTGTTCACGCAAGACTCGATTTCCGACGTGTGGAATCAGATCACGGGTATGATCTTCGTCTTCATGTTCGCGGTCTCGAGCGTGGGCTTGATCGTGGGTGGCGTGGGCGTGATGAACATCATGCTGGTTTCGGTGACCGAGCGCACGCGAGAAATCGGAGTGCGCAAGGCGATGGGAGCCCGCAAGCGCGACATACTGGTGCAATTCACGCTGGAAGCAGTCATGCTTACGGCGGTGGGCGGAGTGATCGGGCTCTTGCTGGGCGGCCTGATCACTGCGATCGTTCCGGTGGCGTTCCCGTCGCTTCCAGCCACCATGTCGGTGTACTGGTCGGGTTTCGCCTTTTTCGCCTCGGCCGCGGTCGGCCTGGTCTTTGGGATTTATCCCGCGTGGAAGGCGGCTAACCTCGATCCGATCGAGTCGCTGCGCTACGAGTAACATGCTACTCATGCCGTCAGCGATATTGACAGCAAGAGCAGTGCTCGAAGCTGTGGCCCTGGCTGGAACTGTTGGCAGTCTATTTTTCTATCTTCTTTCCGCGCTTGGGCTGGCCAGCTTTCTAGGCGACAGGCGCAAGAAACATCGGCAGGCTCCGCAGCCGGAGAATCAGCTGCCTCCAATTTCCATCCTTAAGCCCTTGAAGGGTATCGATCCCGAAATCTGGGAGAGCTTTTGCAGTCACTGCGAGCAGGAGTATCCCCAATTTCAAATCATCTTCGGGGTCAGCGATCCTGGCGATCCTGCCACCGAGGTGGTGCGTAAGCTCCAGTCAAAATATCCGAATCTTCCGATTGAGTTGATCGCGTGCGATCGCGTTCTGGGAGCGAATATCAAAGTCAGCAATCTGGTGCAGATGCTGCCTGCGGCACGCCACGAACTCCTTCTGGTGAATGACAGCGACATCCGCGTCCCGTCAGATTATTTGCGCAGGGTGATTGCGCCGCTCGCGGATGCTTCCGTGGGAGTGGTTACCTGCTTGTACCGCGGCGTCGCCAGCCCAACGCTTGGCTCGCGCCTCGAAGCATTGGGCATCAGCACCGACTTTGTGCCCGGCGTTCTGAGCGCAAGGCTTCTAGAGCAAGGATTGCATTTCGGACTGGGCTCAACCTTGGCGTTTCACCGCCGCGACCTCGATGCCATCGGCGGATTCGAGGTATTGCTGGACTATCTTGCCGACGACTATGAACTCGGGAGTCGCATCGCCGCCAGCGGGAAACGAGTCGAAATCGGCGCGGCGACCGTCACCACATTTCTGCCTGCTTACACGCTGCGGCAGTTTTTACGCCACCAACTGCGCTGGTCGCGAACCATTCGGGATGCCCGCCGCTGGGGATATGTTGGACTGCTCTTCACCTTCGGCCTGCCCTGGGCATTGATGACATTGCTCGCGGCTGGAGGGGCCGCATGGGCATGGCTGCTATTCGGGTTGACGCTCGCCGCGCGGCTAGCCGTCGGGCTCGTCGCCGCCGAGTGTGTGCTCTGCGACCGGCAAGCGCTGCGCAACATTCTCTTGCTGCCGGTGCGAGACCTGATTGCGCCGGTTGTCTGGGCCGCAGGCTTTATGGGTAACCGCATCCACTGGCGTGGCGATGTGTTCGATCTGAAAGACGGACGACTCACTAGCACCGATCCCAAGCAGCTGTGACCACAAGCGCGGCTGCCGAGATGCTCCATGGACGGCCCGGGGCGGCCGTCCCTACGTGAGCGGGGTAGCCGCCATCGGCTGATTAGAAAAAATAATCTTGCCTCCGCGGCGCGCGACGACGGACCTTGTCAATCCGCGCAACGCCGGCGGATCCTCTTCCTCGGCCCATAAGAAAACGCGGTGCGACCCCTTCCACATTTCGACAAAAGAAGCCTGCGTCTCGAAGACCCGCGGGGCTCCTGGAAACTGCGTGCCATACCACATGTTTCCTCCCGGCGAGCGCAAACTGTGCAGCGGGATCCCGGTGTAGAAATTCAGCGTCGACGCATTCTCGTACAGCCCGATCACCACGATTTGATCGCCTGGCCGATACTGCTCGCGAATCGTGAGCGCCAGATCCTTCGACGAAAGAATCGGAGAGAAAATGCCGAACGAAACCCGCACACACGCCAGCAGAACCACCATCATGGCCACCAGCGCAGCATTCCCCGGACCCGCCTGTCCGCGACGGCGCAAAATCCAGTTGGCGAGTGTTCCCAGCAGAAATGCCAGCGAGAAGCCGAACAGCGGCACACGGAATGCCCCCATCGCCTGCGGGGTTAAATCCAGAAAGTGTCCGAACGAGAGCGCATAGTCCTGGGGATTTTTCCGCAGCAGGTCGGACAGATCCATGCCCGGAGCCGGTGCCTTCGAGAAGATGAGCAAGGCAAAGCCAACCGCGGTGACGATGACGCCGACCGCGAGCAACACCGCCGACGAAGTTCGTCCGTTGCGCCGTTCCCGGCTATCCGCAGCGGAGCTTCTTTCCCGCTGCAACCATCCGCCGACCAGCAATGCCATCCCCGGGATGGCCGGGATGGTGTAGTATTCCTGCCGCGTCGAAAGGCTGAAGAAGCCTACGATCACCAGGTTCCACAAGAAGAATAAAAGATAGGCGCGCTGGCGCCGCGTCATCTGCGCACGGAATTCGCGCCAGCGGCGCGGCACTTCCTGCAGCGACTGCGGAAGGAACGCGGTCCACGGGAGCAGCCACAGAACCAGCAACGCCCAGAACAGCAGCAGCGGGACCTTATCGTAGTCGCGCGGAATGCGCGTGTTCAAGAACCGGTTGATGTGCTCATTGACGAAGTAGAACCACAGAAATCCGCGGACGTTTCCCTGCGGCGGATTGCGCAGCGCCGCCAGAATGTGCCAGGGCGCAGCGATGGCGAAAAACACCAGCGAGCTCGAAAGCAGGCGCAGCTTGAGCAAATGCCGCAAATTTCCCGTCAGCAGCAGATACAGCCCGATCGCTACTACTGGAAACACCAAGCCAATCAGTCCCTTGGTAAGCACGTTGAGCGCGCAGACGGCCGCGAGTCCCCAGCAAGTCCAAAGCGCCGGCTGCGGTTGGCCGAGTTTAGGTTGGTCGAGCTTTGTGTGGTCGACCTTGGCTTGCTCGAGCTTGGTTTGCTCCAGCGATACCAGAAAAAGCCAGAACGTCAGGGTCAGCCAAAGGCCCACCGCCACGTCCGGAATCAGAAAGCGCGTAAAAAGATACGGTCCGAGCGCGGTCGCCAGCACTAACCCGGAATCGAATCCGCCTTCGTTGCCTAACGCCCAGCGCCCCAAACCGTAAGTGGAGAGAATCATCGCCAGCACGCCCAAAACGAGGGGAAGGCGGGTACTCCACTCGCTGATGCCGAACAGCGTGTAGCTTGTCGCCACGCCCCAATACATCAGCGGAGCTTTTTCAAGATAGCGGATGCCATTGGCGTAGAGCGTCACCCAGTCATGCCGTTGCAGCATTTCCTTGGCCGCCTCGGCATGCACCGTGTCGACGTCGTCGAGCAATGCGGGACGCGAGAGCCCGACCATGTAGATGACCGCCCACAAGCCGATCAGTACCAGCACGCAAATCCGCCAGTCCGAAAACAAGCGGTTCGGACGGGTCACGGTGCCAGAATTCGCTGTCGGATGGGTTATTGCGGGAGGGAGCGCGCTTTCAATCTTCGGTGGCTCGAGATGGCGCGTAGCGCTGGGGTTCATCGCAGAATTTTCCATTATACGGGAGTGTGGGGATGGGCCCTGCCCCGTTCAGGCCGGGCGGGGCGGGCCACCACACGAGCTGCTACCACACGACCTCAGTCCGCGGCGGCGCCGTGGCTAACACGGCGGTCCGCCACTTCGCGGTAAATCTCAAGGATCCTCGCTACCGAACTGGTCCAGGAGAATCGCTGCGCCTGCTCGTAGCCACGTTGCTTCATCTGCTCGCGCAGCGCTGAATCGAGCAGAGCGCGCTGCAAACCTCGCCGGATCTCAAACACATTTTCCGGATTCACCAGCAACGCCGCGTTTCCCACAACTTCGGGCAGGCTCGAAGTGTTCGAAGTGACCACTGGAGTTCCGTGGGCCATCGCTTCGAGTGGCGGCAAACCAAATCCCTCGTAGAGCGATGGGAACACAAAAACCTTTGCCACATCGTAAAAAATGCGCAGCACTTCGATGGGCACAAAACCGAGGAAGCGCACGTCGTTTTGCACGGCGCTGCGCACGACGGTGCGTCGCAGCCGTGGATGGCTCGAAAGGTCGTCCCCGATGATGATCAGCTTCAGATCAAGGTACCGTTGCTCTTTCTGCAGTTCGCTCTTCAGCGCGGAAAACGCTTCGATGATGCGCACCACATTTTTGTGGGGCCGAATCGCGCCGGCGTACAGAATGAACGGATAGTTCACGAGATAGCGCTGGGCGATCAATTCGCGATCCGCTTCGGTGGCATGGCCGTGCAGAAAACGCTCGTCAATCGCGTTGTAAACAACTTCGATGCGGGCGTCTGGAATCGCCAGCAGCTTTTCGATTTCGTTTTTGGTGAATTGTGATACCGCAATCACGCGCGCTGCCTTGCGCAGCACGCGGCGCGTCAAATAAAAATGCAGGCTGCGCCGCAAACTGGAAGCGTTGCGCGATCCATACATGTGCTCCAACAGGTCGTGCACGGTTATGACATAAGGACAGCTCAACCCGCGGGGAATCCAGAACAGGTGCGGGATGTGAACCACGTCGCACTCCAGGCACCGCACGATCGCACGGAAAGCGAGGTTCCCTTTGAGCGTGCCATCACCGCCGTCGAGCGCTACCGCGTGGAAGTTTTTTGGCAGCGGGCTGCATTCCGCTACCTTGTCCGGCGATCCGATGAGGAAGTACTTACTCTCACGATCCAGCCGCGCCAGCGTGCGGACTACGTTCCGGATGTAGGTGCCAACCCCGAATTCCGTCATGCGACGGATGTCGATGGCTACTTTCACAGCCTGAATTTAACCACAGGGGATGCGGCGGGACACAGGGAATTCGCTGGATTTTCATACGACTTGTCATCCCGAACGGAGTGAGGGATCTGCAGCTCACCGCAAAATGCAGATCCCTCACTTCGTTCGGGATGACAACTGGATAGAGGTCTAGGCTCGGATTTCCGCCTGCGCCCGCGCCCGGCGCTCGGCGTACAGCGGGAACTCCTCGGCCATCCCCAGCACCTGCTTGCGAATTTTCGCGAGCGCCGCGGCGTCGGTCCGATGATTAAGAGCCTCCGCGATCCAATGGGAAATTTGCCGCATCTCCGCTTCTTTCATGCCGCGCGTGGTCACCGCCGGAGTTCCGATGCGAATGCCGCTCGGCTTCATCGGCG
>DATFZT010000050.1:0-6585 GCA_035314185.1 Terriglobales bacterium | reverse complement strand
CACCGACATGCTGGAGATGCAGGAAGTGAAGTTCGCGCCGCCGGGACGGCCGGCGTCCGACAAGCGCTCTCCGCGCTTGCAGCGCGTGTTCAACAACCGGCACATTGAAAACCTTTTTCGCGATTTCGCATCGATCAAGTTTTTTCTGGCGCGCGATGCCATCCGGGAAGTGCTGGTCGTGCGCTGAGGCGCTTTTTGAGCTCAGCGGATTTCGGCAACTCCAGGCACGGGATTAGGGAACCTGGAGAAAACCGCTGGATCGTGTCCGGGAATGATGAGGCCGGGGCGGGCGGCGATTTGTCTCATGCGATCTTGCGCCCGCAGATTCGATGCGGCATCGAGTGTGGCCGCGATCGGTGCATGCCGTTCCAGATTTTCATACAGGTACATGTTGTCACTGGCCAGCACGACGATTCCTGCGGCCGTTTGCACGCCGACGTATTGTGATTGATAAGTATGCTTGCCACCCGTGTAGCAGATGACACCGGGAAGAATCTCCTGGGCATCGCCATTCACCAGACCCACTCGCCCCTGCGTGTTCAGTTTCACCAGAGTGAGCACGTCGTCCTCATCGATGCCACCGTGAGTGTCCTTCGACTGCCACGCTTCCCCGGCATAGAACTGCAGTTCATCTTTCTGAATCCAGATACGGGCATTGGGAAACAGATCCATGCCGTCGGCGTGGTCCCAGTGCATATGCGTAATGATGACGTCGGTGATGTCCTCGGGCTTCAGACCAACTCGCTTTAGCGTGTCGGAAGGTTTGGTGAAGTCAGTCACGTGCCAGTCTTTGAAAAAGCGATCGTGATAGAACCCGCTGTCGACAAGGATATTGCGGCCGTTACCTCGAACCAGCCAGATCATCATGGCGATGTCGACCTTGCGCGCCGGCTCGGCGCCCGCTACCAGCTCTGCCACGGGGAAGTCGGGTATGGTCGCGTAACGGATCGCGTAGACCTCATAGCTGGGTTTAGATTGCGCCACGGCCGCCAGTGCCGTGGCAAGAAGCAGCGCCAGGGCAATGATTTTCAAGAGCTGGGGAATTTTCATAAGCTTCGGGAAAAGAGAGATTTAATCACAGTGGCCGCAGAAGGCACAGGAAAAGTTACGTAGGTAAATTTACACGTTCGACATGCAGGTGGGACACGTCTTCACGTGCGCCAGGCGCGCCTTGTGGGCTTGCTGATAGGCTTCCATTTCTTCTTTCTGATGCTTGCGCTTTGCCTTCTCCGAAAGCTTGGGCTTAACTTCATTGCGGTAGAGAAAAGAAGTCCATGCCGCGTGTGCGCGGGTCTCACGATCTTTTAGTCGGTTGTAGGCGGCGCATTCTGACTCAGACATAAAGGTGATTTAGGGAACGAGTTAGATTTCAGTAGCAGTTGTGCAAATAATCGCAAGGTGGAAAGTGATTAAAGAGCAGCCAGATTGGCCAGTAGAGCGCCATGGGCGCTCCCAAAAGCAGCCACAGCCCGCGCGCCTTGTAGCGCCACAGACAAAATGCGAGTACTGCCACCCAGGCAATCGCGAGAGGGATGCTTCTCGAAATCATGGCATCGTAGTCAAGTGGCACTCTGATGGGAGATTTCGCGCCTAAGTAGGAAATAGCTAACGCCGCTATCAGGGCCAGCCAGTATTTTGTTTTCTCAGTCGTCATCACGGCCCCTGCCCGCTCTCACTTTCGGTGATCTCTTGATAGTATAAAGAGTCAGGCATCGGTTCCGCGCGACGTTTTCCCGCCAACCCCGCCAGGTCCGGAAGGAAGCAACGGTAACGGGCTCTTTCGTGTGCAGTGGAGCGCCGGTGCCTGGCTTTTGCTTTCCGGCGGGGCTTGCGTCCAGAGTTGAGCTGGCCGGGCGGGAGCCCGGCTCTCCACCGACAAAGTTTCATGACCAAGCGTCTTTACTACGACAGTTCTGAGATTCACGAGTTCGATTCGGTGGTCGAGGACGTTACGCCTTCCTCGCCTGAGCAATCGCGTCCGGCTGTCATCCTGCGCGAAACTGCGTTCTATCCCACCAGTGGCGGTCAGGTGCACGACACGGGATGGCTGACGCTGGAAGGCGCCGAGCGCCTGCGTGTCGCCGAAGTTGCGGATGCGGAGGACGGCAGGGTTCTGCACTATCTGCAGGCCCCGGCGACATTGCCGGCTGTCGGCGTTTGTGTGCGCGGCAGCGTCGATCCTGAGCGGCGTCGCGACCACATGCAGCAGCACTCCGGCCAGCATGTTCTTTCGGCGGCTTTTGTCGAGCTTTACCAGATGCCGACGGTCTCGTTCCACATGGGAGAAGATTATTGCTCGATTGATCTGGCGACGCCTGCGGTAAGCGCTGAGCAGATTGCCGGAGCGGAGAAGCGCGCTAATCAGATTGTGTTTGAGAACCGTCCTCTGCGCATTCGCTATGTCTCGCGGGCGGAAGCGGAGAAGCTTGGACTGCGTAAGCTGCCTCCGGCGGAGCGCGACGAGCTGCGGCTGGTTGAGGTCGCGGATTTTGATCTTTCGGCGTGCGGCGGAACTCACGTCAGCGCCAGCGGACAAATCGGTTCAATTTTGCTGCGGAAAACCGAGAAAGTGCGGCAGGGGACGCGCGTGGAGTTTGTCTGCGGCGATCGCGCGGTTCGCATGGCGCGGCGTGACTACGGCGCGCTCAGCCAGGCGGCAGCGTTATTCTCGGCTCAGCTTTGGGATGTGCCGGAGCAGATCCGCAAGAGTAACGAAGAGAGCAAGGTGTTGCGCAAGCAAAAGGACGATGCGCTCGATGAACTTGCCGAGGTCATGGCCCTGGCCGCTCTGCATTCGCAGCCGGAGATAGCAGGGCGGAAGATTATCGTTCGTGTGTTTTCTGATCGCGACGTTGCTTTCGCCAAACTGTTTGCGCAGAAAGCGACGCGAGCGGCGACGCCAGCTATCGCGCTGGTTGGCAGCACCGTGGATCCGCCGGGGTTGGTCTTTGCGCAGACTCCGGGCGGCTCAGCCGACATGGGCGCGCTGCTCAAGCAAGTGTTGTCGTCGGTTGGAGGCCGCGGCGGCGGCAGTCGCGATTTCGCTCAGGGCGGCGTTCCCGCGGGCTCGCAAGGTAATGTCGAGCAGCTTTTGCAGCAGGCAGCGGTTACAATCGGAACCTGAGCTCGCGGCTGCGCGTGAAAGAGTGCAAACTGCGAAGTCGGCCGTCCCTCCGGGACTTGAGTCTTTGGCCGGTTCTCCCCAGCGCTGAAGCGCTGGGCTAAGTTAGGTCGCCCCTCCGGGGCTGAATCATTCGATGCTGGAACCGCGGCTGATACTCGTCAATCTTCTGATCAAGCTGGGCGTGGCTGCGGCCTTGTCGAGCGCTTTGGTGCGCTCCAAGGAATTCAAGAGTCTGGTTTTCCGTGAACAGCGAGCCACCAAGCACAAGATTTATCTGGCGCTATGGATGGCCATCCCCATCGCACTCGGCGTCTGGATACGATGCAGCGTCAAGAGCTTTCTCGCTGGCGATTTATCGCTTGAAACAGCGCTGTTGCTGGGCGTGATTGGCGGGCGTCTGTCGGGAGGCGTCGGCGGGGCTTTGATGTCGCTGCCCGCCGCGTTTTACGGCGAGTGGGCCGCCATGCCGTTGAATGTTTTTGCTGGAATTGCGGCAGGGTGGTTGCGCCGGTTTGCACCCGAACAGGAAGACATCTGGTCGTTTTCACCCTTTATCGATCTCACCCTCTACCGCATGATTCGCCGCAATCTTCCACGGCCGCGGGTGTTCGATTGGCAGGTCTTTTTTTTCGCGACCATCGTCGGGCTGCGTTTTCTGCAGACGGAAATCTGGCGCTTCTGGCCGAATTCCATTTTCAGCCTGGAGAGCCCTGGTCTGTGGACAAACGGCGGCGACGGGACTCTCAACGGGTATCTGGTGGAGAGCGCGATTTACCTGACCGTGGTCATGGTGGTGGGCACGGAACTGAAGATCTTCAACAGTGTTCGCCTCCAGATCAAGCTGGAGGAGCAGGAACGGTTGCTGCTACAAGCGCGCATGGCGGCGCTGCAGAATCAGATCAATCCGCATTTTTTGTTTAACACGCTGAATTCGATTTCATCGCTGGTGCGCTTCGATCCCGACACGGCGCGGGAAATGATCCTGAAACTCGCAACCATTCTTCGCCGCTTGCTGCACAGCACGGATTCGTTCGTCGCGCTGCGCGAAGAAGTGGAGTTCATCGACAATTATCTGGACATTGAAGTCGTGCGCTTTGGACGGGACAAGCTCAAGGTGGTCAAGGATCTCGATCCGGCGTCTCTCGAGGCGATGGTTCCCAGCATGCTGTTGCAGCCGCTGGTCGAGAACTGCATCAAGCACGGACTTTCTCCCAAAGTCGAAGGCGGCAGCATCACGCTGCGCAGCCGCGTTATCAAGTCCCGGCTGGTGGTTGAGGTCGAGGATGACGGCGTGGGCATGGAGTCGGCCCAAGAGTCCGTTCGGGAGTTCGAGCATGAGGATGGCTTGGGAAGCATGGGAATCGGCATGGCCAACGTCGCCGAGCGCCTGAAGGTGCTCTACGGAAATGCTGCGAAGATGATGATCGAGAGCCGCGAAGGCGGAGGCACGCTGATCCGGTTGCGGCTGCCAATTCTGCCCAATCCGGAAGAGCTCATGACGACTTCGACGACTGCTCCAGCACCTTTCGGTAAAAACCTTCGTAAAGCGGAATGATCTTGCTGGAACAAAATCTCTCCATGGCGGCGGCGCGCGCGCGTTTGCCCATGGCGCGCAGGGCGGATTCATCGCTCAGCAGTTCGATGGCGTAACGCGACATGGTTTCTACGTCGCCGACGTCGGCCAAAAATCCGGTGACACCGTGCTCGATCACTTCCGGCACTCCTCCGGTGCGGGTGGCAACCGGGACGACCTCGCAGGCCATGCCTTCGAGAGCGGCGAGTCCAAACGATTCCAGTTCGCTCGGCATCAACATCAGGTCCGACATGGCCAGTTTTTCCCGGATCTGATCCTGCTTTCCGAGAAACAGCACGTGCTCGTGAATTCCTTTTTGCACCGCCAGCCATTCCGCCTGGGAACGATCGGGTCCGTCGCCAATCAGCAGCAGCTTGGAGGGAATCTTCTTGCGCACGCGGTCAAAGATCTCGATCACGTCGAGGACGCGCTTCACGGGCCGGAAGTTGGAAAGGTGCACCAGCAGCCGCTCGTCGTCCCGGACATACTCGATGCGCTTTTCCATCCATTCCGGTTTGCGCAGATACTCGTCGCAGTTTACGAAGTTCGGGATAACCTCGATGTGGTTCTTGATGTCGAAAATGTTCAGCGTGCGGTTGCGCAAATATTGCGAAATTGCCGTTACGCCATCGCTTTGCTCGATGGAAAAACGCGTAATCGGAAGATACGAGCGATCGAGTCCGACGAGAGTGATGTCGGTGCCGTGCAGGGTGGTCACAAACGGCAGACGCTTCCGGGGCGGAGTTGCCGCGAGCATCTGCTTGGCCAGCATCGCGCTCACCGAGTGCGGAATTGCGTAGTGAACGTGCAGCAGATCGAGTTCGTAGAGCTGCGACACTTCCGCCATGCGCGTCGCCAGCGCCAGATCGTAAGGAGGATATTCAAAGAGCGGATAGCGCGTGACCTCGACCTCATGATAATGAATGTTCGGTTCCGGTCCGGTCAGTCGAATGGGCTGCGAATACGAGATGAAATGAATCTCGTGGCCCCGGCGGGCCAGCTCCAGCCCCAGTTCCGTGGCGACTACGCCGCTGCCCCCGTAGGTCGGATAACAGGTTATGCCAATCTTCATGCGCCTCCCGATGCGAGTCCAACGATATCATCATTGGATTCGCGGGAAGTGCTGGGGATGCAGGAGTGAGCAGGTCGAATTGCGCGGAGCTACTCTCGGCCCAGCCGATAAACAACGCCGGCGCCAAGCCGCAAATTGTCCTGGCGGTTGTTGAGACCGTCGGGGATTTTGGTCATAAAGTACTCGGCCTGTATGGGACGAACGGAGACATGGCGGGAAACTTTGATATCAACGCCGCCGCCCGCCGTCATCGCAAAATTATTTTCGGGCCCCAATGATTTGGCAATGCCGTCCGTTGTCCAAATGCCTCCGAAGAGGGCCTGAGCAAACGGAGTAACTTTGCTGCGCCGGAAATTCACTCTGGGCCCAAGAAGATAAGTGAACGCTGCTCCGGCGAATGCGCCGCTCCCGCTGCTGGTCGCCCTAAAGCCGCTCAGATCTCCCACCACACCGAGCCAGCGGTTGGCGTTGTACTCCAATTGGCCACCCCCGCCGTTTCCGTTGTATGTTGCCGAGGGCGCAATCCCGGGGACGTTGGCATTTATATTAAAGAGCGCGTAGTAGTACCCGCCATACACCTCAAGTTTCGGAGCTTGCTCCTGGGCCTTAACCGGCGGCGCGGCCGCGAATAACGCAAGCAATGGGAGAAGCGCAAATGCCTTATTCATCTTCGACCTTGGTGCGCCTTCTTGGCCTTGCGACGCCCTGACGACAGCCCTAGTCCGTGCTCGGTTTCTTGGGCGTCAGGTCGCAGGCTTGTTTGATTCGATCGAAATTCAGCCCGGCGGGAGAAAATTCCGCAATCTGCCGGCCGCT
>DATFZT010000049.1:0-3391 GCA_035314185.1 Terriglobales bacterium | reverse complement strand
GGGGCCGACGACACGTAAACGGAGTATAATTTTACGCCATGCCATTGGCAGAACACGATTCCGAGCGGGCTGGCGAGATGCGCGAAGCCGATTTTCTTGCGGGTGGCGGCGAAATGGGCGAGCGAATCCGCCTCCACCCTTGGGCAACCACACCGCTCGCGCGGGTATCTGACTGGCCGCAACCGTTACGGATGGCAGTGAGCCTTTGCGTGAAATCTCAGCTCCCCATTATCATCCATTGGGGGTGGCCAGATCTTATCGTTCTCTACAACGATGCGTTTATTCCACTGCTCGGCGACAAACACCCGAGTGCGCTTGGGATGCGGCTATTCGAATTCTGGCCCGAATTGCGTCCCACGATCGAGGGGATGTTGGAGACCGTGCTGACCAAGGGTACGGGTGCTCTTTCCGAAGGTCTGCTCCACGTCTACAACTGCAGGGGATTTCTCGAGGAAAGATATTACACGGTATCCTTCAACCCGATCGTGCTGGAGTCTGGAATGCCGGGCGGCTCTTTCACTCTCATTGACAACATTACGGATCGGGTGATCGGTGAGCGGCGCCTTCGGACTCTCCGCGATCTCGCAGCCCGCTCAGGCGACGTGAAGGAAACGGAGGAGGCCTGCCGAATTGCCGCCGGTGTGCTCTGCGAGAACCGCTATGACCTGCCGTTCGCGCTGCTCTACGTAATCGAGAAGGACCGAAAAGTGGCTCGACTGGTGAGCAGCGTAGGCGTGGACGTTGGGTCGAATGCGAGTCCTCGGATCGTTGAGCTCGCAGACCCGGAGGGCGACACAGCGTGGCCCCTCACTCGAGCAGCTGGCGGGAACGAGCCGCTGCGCGTTGACGATCTGTCGCAACGCTTTGGACCTTTTTCTGGAGGTCCGTGGAATGATTCGCCCGAAAGTGCTTTGATACTCCCCATCACTCCAACCGGCCGCGATCTTCCAGAGGCGATACTGGTGGCTGGCATAAGCCCTCGCAGGGCCCTCGACGACGCCTATCTAATGTTCCTCAGTTCGATCACCATCGAGATCGGGGCTGCCATGGCGCGCGCGGTCGCATATCTGTCCCGTAAAGGAATGGAGGATCAACTTCGGGCGATCGTGCACACGATCCCGGCGCTGGCCTGGACAGCCAATCCTGATGGTGAAACTGATTTCTTCAACCAGCGCTGGCTCGACTTTGCCGGGATCTCGATCAAGGACGTACTGAACTGGGGGTGGGCCAAAGCCATTCACCCGGATGACCTGAACCGACTCGTCGAGTACTGGCGATCGATTCTCGCGTCCGGCGAGACGGGCGAGATCGAAGCACGCATCCGCCGTTTCGATGGAGAATATCGATGGTTCTTGTTCCGTGCCGACCCGTTGAGGGATGAATCGGGCAAGATCGTCAAATGGTATGGAACCAACGTAGATATCGACGACCGAAAACGAACTGAGCAGTTGCAAGCTGAGCTGGACCGCGCCAAGAGCACATTCTTCAGTAACACCAGTCATGAATTTCGGACGCCTCTAACGCTTTTGCTGGCTCCTCTCGAAGACGTCCTACGCAGGAGGAGTAATTCACTTGAACTGAAAGATCGAGAAGCGCTCGATTTAGCTTATCGAAATGGTCTGCGCCTACAGAAGCTTGTAAACTCGTTGCTCGATTTCTCCCGCATTGAGGCGGGTCGTCTAAGAGCTGTGCAAGAGGCTACCGACATTGGTACACTGACCGCCAATCTTGCAGCTGTGTTCCGCTCTGCCATCGAGCGGGCAGGCATGCGGCTCGTGGTAGACTCTCCTCCGTCTTCGACAGCGATATCCGTGGACCGTCAAATGTGGGAGAAGATCGTTCTCAATCTCCTATCCAACGCTTTGAAGTACACATTCGAAGGAGAGATCGGAATCACTCTTCGCGAGACCGGCGACTGCGTGGAGTTGCGCGTTGGTGACTCCGGTGTTGGGATTCCCGAACAGGCGCTGCCACACATCTTTGAACGCTTCTATAGGGTTGAGGGTGTTGAGGGTCGGTCCGCAGAAGGTACGGGCATTGGCCTGGCGCTGGTGGAGGAGCTTGTAAAACTCCACGACGGGACGATCAAGGTGGAGAGCCGTGTGGGCGAAGGGAGCGTGTTCACCGTATCGATCCCACGCCGTTTGGCTGCAAGACAGTCCGACCAACCCGAAAGTTCATCCAGCGTGTCAAGTGCTGGTGCTTTCGTCGAAGAGGCTCTGCGGTGGCTCTCCGATCCATCTTCAGGAACGAGTGTGCCGGAGGCGTCCGCTTCAACACAAAAGCGCACTTCATCAGTCGCAGGCGACGGTAAACCCAAGCCGCGAATTTTGTTCGTTGACGACAACGCCGACATGCGGAACTATGTTTCAGCGCTATTGGCTGAACGCTACGAACTCACAACGGCGGCAGATGGGTTAACCGCGCTTGCCAAGTTGCGGCAACTGCCGGCAGATCTGGTGCTCAGCGACATTATGATGCCCGGCCCGGATGGGTTCGAGCTGCTGAGGGCCATCCGAAGCGATCCGGCAACTCGTACGACGCCAGTTATCCTGCTTACCGCACGGGCCGGCGAAGAATCAACGGTCGAGGGCTTAGAGCAGGGTGCGGACGACTACCTTACCAAGCCATTCAACGCAAGAGAGCTAACAGCCCGAGTGGCGGCGACTTTAGCCCTCGCGCGATTGCGCAAGGAATCACTCGAGCGGGAGCAACTCTCCAAATCCGAAGCTCAACTCAGACAGATTGTCGATGCTATACCGCAGATGATTGCAGTGCTGAATCCGGATGGCGCTCTTGTTTATGCGAACCACACCAGTATCGAATACACGGGCCTCACAATCGAAGAGCTGACGAGAGGAGATTTTAGCGATCGGGCAGTACATCACGAGGATGTCGCACGGCTACGGAGCGAGCGCCGAGAGGCTCTTTCGCGGGGCGAACGGTTTGAGAACGAACAGCGAGTCCTGAGCAAGAACGGGCAGTACCGGTGGTTTCTAATGCAATACAACCCAGTGATCGGTGAAGACGGACGGGTGATTCGGTGGTACGCGACCGCAACCAATATCGATGATCGCAAACGATCGGAAGAGAGACTGCGGCAGGAGAACGTTGCACTGCGCGAAGAAATCGATAAAGCGTCGATGTTCGAGGAAATTGTTGGAACTTCTCCGGCTCTCCAAACGGTGCTTTCCCGCGTGTCCAAAGTCGCTGCCACGGATTCCACTGTTCTGATCACCGGCGAGACCGGCACAGGCAAGGAACTGGTTGCCCGCGCGATGCACAGGCGCTCCCTGCGCTCCTCATACCCATTTGTGAGTGTGAATTGCGCAGCCATCCCACGTGACTTGATCGCCTCGGAGTTGTTCGGCCATGAGAAAGGCTCCTTCAC
>DATFZT010000048.1:0-5878 GCA_035314185.1 Terriglobales bacterium | reverse complement strand
CGGCCATAGCCGCCGGGACGGCGGCGCTACCGGTAGGAGCCGGGCGAGGGCGCCCGGCGCTCCACTGACAGAGTTCGGGTCGGCGCGAGCTGACCGAAAAAGATTTAGTTATTGCGAAGCGAGGGGTGGCGCGGTCGGATACTTTTGGTGTTGTCTGGCGCCGGAGTTGAAGACCTGGTCGCAATGGAAACCTGGCAAAGCGATAGCGAAATCGTAAATCTTACATTAAGAAGCGGAGAGATTCACATGGCGGATCTACAGCAGTTGGAAGAGTCGATTGTCGGCCTGTCGTTGCTGGAAGCGGCAGAGCTGGTAAAGAAACTGGAATCGCGTCTGGGCGTTTCGGCGGCGGCAGCGGCCCCGGTAATGGTTGCCGGTGGCGCAGCGGCTGGCGCGGCAGCCCCGGCCGAGGAAAAGACCGAATTCACGGTCGTTCTAAAGGAAGTCGGAGCCAATAAGATCAATGTAATCAAGGCGGTACGTGAGGTCACCAGCCTCGGCCTGAAAGAGGCAAAGGACCTCGTCGACGGCGCTCCCAAGAGCATCAAGGAAGGCGTCTCGAAGGACGAAGCCGAGACCATCAAGAAGAAGTTCACTGAAGCCGGCGCAGTGGTCGAGGTTAAATAATTTGGGCGGTGCGGGGTGCGTGTGGAAGCGGGGCTCTATCCCGCTTGGACGGGGCGAAGCCCCGTCACCACACAGATCTTAAGCCGCTTGCAATTATTTGACCGAACAGTAGCTGAATCCTTGGAAGCCGTGTTAATATCTAATAAATAACCCGCTTACCTGGCTTCACTGCGAGGCGACGGCGACCCGCATCCTCCAAATCGACCCAGGAAGCGGAACGGAAAAGGGTCGCTGGAACGAAAGTATGGCAGCCGGTCCCGCGGGCGGCGGGACGGAACAGGCCTTTTGAACTGGCACGGAATTTTACAAGTTATTCAAGAGTAAGCGTCGCATGTGGCGCCCGCGGACGAGTTTGTCCTTGCGGGAGCCTCTCGCTTTTTTCCGCGCACTCCGCTCGTGAGCTGTAGCAGTCTCGTTAAGCAACATTGTGGCGCCGCTTTTTTTGCGTCCCTCATTCCGCTTGTACTGCAGCCCCGTGCTGCCTGAAAGCAGGAGTTCCTGAGCATGACAAAGCACAATATCCATCGCAAGCGTTTCGATTTTTCCAAGATTCCAGCAACCATCCAGATCCCGAACCTGATCGAGGTTCAGAAGCGCTCCTATGACCGCTTCCTGCAGATGGACAAACTACCCAGCGAGCGCGAAGACGGCGGGCTGCAGGCGGTATTTCAGTCAGTGTTTCCGATTACCGACTTCCGCAACGTTTCCCAGCTTGAGTTTGTCGACTTCGCGATCGGCAACTGGGAGTGCAAGTGCGGCCACCTGAAAGGGCTGCACCACTTGCGAACAACTTGCAAGAATTGCGGATCGACGGTGATCACGGACCCGTTTCATCCCGGCGAAGTTCTCTGCCACAAGTGCGGCACTTACAACGCGAACACTCCCGACTTCTGCAACAAGTGCGGCGATCCCGTCGGACTGCAACTGAAGTATGACGTGGCGGAGTGCGAAGAGCGCGGCATGACTTACTCGGCGCCGCTCAAAGTGACGATGCGCCTGACCATCTGGGACAAGGATCCGGAGACGGGCAATCGGTCCATCCGCGACATCAAGGAGCAGGAAGTTTTCTTCGGCGACGTCCCCTTGATGACGCAGAACGGCACCTTCATCATCAATGGAACCGAGCGCGTCATCGTCAGCCAGTTGCACCGCTCCCCCGGCGTGTTCTTCGAGACGGCGGCGAATCGCACTTACTTTTTGGGAAAGATTATTCCCTACCGCGGATCGTGGGTTGAATTCGAGTACGACCAGAAGAACGTTCTCTATGTGCGCATCGACCGCAAGCGCAAGTTTCTGGGCACGATTTTCCTACGCGCGCTGGGCCTGCGTTCCGGCGAAGACATTCTGAAGACGTTCTACACGACGGACCGCCTGGTTGTCCGCGACAAAAAGCTGTTTTGGACGCTGGACCCCGCGAGCGAAAAGCCCACCAACCTGCTGGGCATGAAGCTGGCGCACAGCGTCAAGTCGAAATCGGGTGACGAGGTTGCGCACTCCGGCCGCAAGATCAGCGCCGCGACCCTGAAGGAAATTCAGAAGGCGAAGATCAGCGAAATCGAAGTGGACATGACTGATCTGGAAGGCGCGTGGGCGGCGAGCGACATTGTCGACACCACCAGCGGCGAAGTGCTGCTCGAAGCCAACTCGGAAATCACCGCCGACAAGGTGGCAAAGATTCTGGAATCAGGCGTGGTCGAGATGAGCGTGTTCTTCCCCGAGCGCGACGACGTGGGCACGGTGATCAGCCAGACGCTGCGCCGCGATTCGGTCGTCAGTCCATCGGAAGCTCTGATCGAAATTTATCGCAAGCTGCGCCCGGGCGATCCGCCGACGCTGGATACGGCGACGGCGTTGTTCCAGGGCATGTTCTTCGATCCGCGCAAGTATGACTTTTCGCGCGTGGGCCGGTTGAAGTTCAACATCAAGCTGTTCGAGAACCAGGAAGCGACCAGCCTGGAACAGCGCACGCTTGATCCGACGGATTTTTACGCGACCATTAAGTACTTGCTCAAGCTGCGCAAGAACATCGGCGCGGTGGACGACATCGATCACCTCGGCAATCGCCGCGTACGAGCGGTGGGCGAGTTACTGGAAAACCAGTTCCGCATCGGCTTGGTCCGCATGGAACGCGCGATCAAGGAAAAAATGAGCGTGTACCAGGAAATGTCGACGGCCATGCCGCACGACCTGGTCAACGCTAAGCCGGTGATGGCAGCGATTCGCGAATTTTTCGGATCGTCGCAGCTATCACAGTTCATGGATCAGACGAATCCGCTGTCGGAGATTACCCACAAGCGGCGTCTGTCGGCTCTTGGGCCGGGCGGGTTATCGCGCGAACGCGCTGGATTTGAAGTTCGCGACGTCCACCCGACGCACTACGGACGTATCTGCCCGATTGAAACGCCGGAAGGTCCGAACATTGGACTGATCTCGTCGTTGAGCTGCTTTGCGCGCATCAACGACTACGGATTCATCGAGTCGCCGTACCGCAAGGTGAAGAACTCGCGCGTGGTCGACTACGTCATCGTCGTCAACGCCGGCGACAGCAGCTACAAGGTCAACGACTACGCCGAGAAGAGCGAGATGGAGAAGGTGAACGCCGATCTCAAAGAGCGGAAGAAGAAAGCGGTCGAGGTCGAGCCGTTTTCCTTCTATCTCTCGGCGTGGGAAGAAGACCGGCACACCATTGCGCAGGCTAACATCGAGCTGGACGACAAGGGCCGCATCGCCGGCGAACTGGTCAACGCTCGCAAGGCGGGCAACTTCGTACTGGTGAATCGCGACGAAGTGGACTACGTCGACGTCAGCCCGAAGCAGCTCGTCTCGGTGGCCGCATCGCTGGTGCCGTTCCTCGAGCACGACGACGCTAACCGCGCATTGATGGGCGCGAACATGCAACGTCAGTCGGTGCCTTTGCTTCGTGCTCAGGCTCCAATTGTTGGAACTGGCATGGAAGGCGTTACCGCGCGCGATTCGGGCGCAGTTGTGCTGGCTCGTCGCAACGGAATCATCGATTCGGTCGATTCTGAACGCATCATTGTTCGGGTTGAGGGCGAGCATCATCCGATGCAGCTTTCGCGCGAAGTGGGCAGCGACATCTATCAGCTCACCAAGTTCAAGCGCTCGAACCAGAACACCTGCATCAACCAGAAGCCGATCGTGAAGAAAGGCCAGCGGGTGGTGAAGGGGCAGGTGATTGCCGACGGTCCTTGCACGGACTTCGGCGAGTTGGCGCTGGGACGCAATGTGCTGGTCGCGTTCATGCCGTGGCGCGGCTACAACTTCGAAGACGCGATTCTGGTTTCGGAAAAGATGGTGAAAGAGGATTATTACACCTCCGTTCACATCGAAGAGTTCGAACTCGAAGCTCGCGACACGAAGCTTGGTCCCGAGGAAGTGACGCGCGACATTCCCAACGTGAGTGAATCCACACTGCGCAATCTGGACGAAGCGGGCGTGATCCGCATCGGCGCCGGCATCAAGCAGGGTGACATCATCGTGGGCAAGGTTACGCCGAAGGGTGAGACTCAGCTGACGCCGGAAGAGAAACTGCTGCGCGCGATCTTCGGTGAAAAAGCCGGTGACGTGCGCGACGCTTCGCTCTACTGTCCGCCTGGAATCGAAGGCATCGTGGTGGACGTGAAGATCTTCTCGCGCAAAGGCCAGGAGAAGGACGAACGCGCCAAGACGATTGAAGGCAATCAGATTGCGAAGCTCGAAAAGAACCTTTCGGACGAAATTCGGATTCTGACCGATGAACGGTTGAAGCGCCTGGAAGGCCTGCTGGGTGGCAAGGAAGTGCAAGCCGATCTGCACGACGAGCGCACCAACAAGCGGTTGCTGACCAAGGACACGATTCTGGACCGCGACGCCATCGAGCGCATCTCGACTCGCAACCTGAAGCGCATCAAGTACGCCGACAAGGATCCGCGAGTGAACGAGCAGATCGACGAGATCGAGGAAATGACCTCGCGCCAGATCGATGTGCTCAAGAAGATCGTCAACGAAAAGAAAGACAAGCTGACCAAGGGCGATGAACTGCCACCGGGCGTGATCAAGCTGGTGAAGGTTTACATCGCCATGAAACGCAAGCTGAGCGTCGGCGACAAGATGGCCGGACGCCACGGGAACAAGGGCGTGATCGCGCGCATTCTTCCGGAAGAGGATATGCCGTACCTCGAGGATGGAACGCCGGTCGAGATCGTGCTGAACCCGCTCGGCGTGCCCAGCCGTATGAACGTGGGACAGATTCTTGAAACTCACCTGGGATGGGCGGGCCATGAACTGGGTCTGAAGATCGCGGAATTGCTGAAGCAGAATACTCGCGCGGAAGCGATCCGCCGTGATCTCAAGGCTCTGTTCAAGGACACTGTGCTGGCCGACACCATCGGCGACATGAGTGAGGATGAGCTCGAAGCGGTGGCTCCGACGCTGAAGAAGGGCGTGTTCATGGGATCGGCCGTATTCGACGGTGCCCGGGAGACGGAAATCAAGGCGTTGCTAACGAGCGCGGGCTTGCCCACATCGGGCAAGACCATGTTGCGCGACGGTATGACAGGCGAGCAGTTTGAATTGCCGGTCACGGTCGGCTACATCTACATGTTGAAACTGTCGCACCTGGTGGACGACAAGATTCACGCGCGTTCCATCGGACCCTATTCTCTGATAACCCAACAGCCTTTGGGTGGCAAGGCGCAGTTCGGAGGCCAGCGTTTCGGAGAAATGGAAGTCTGGGCTCTGGAAGCGTATGGCGCGGCGTTCATCCTTCAAGAATTGCTGACCGCGAAGTCGGACGATGTATACGGACGCACCAAAATCTACGAGGCCATCGTCAAAGGCGAGGCTGCGATGGAGCCGGGCGTGCCGGAATCGTTCAACGTGCTGATTCGCGAATTGCAGGCGCTTTGCCTGGATGTCGAGTTGATCAAGGCCACGGAGAAGAAGCCGGTGGCGGTGGCAGCAGATTAAGGAATCGTCGTCGGTCGCTAGTCGTTGGTCGTTCGCGACTAGCAGGCCGACTCAGTTTCGAAGAATAGACCCGCAGTCTTCGCTCTTGGGCTTCCGGGTCAGAGATTTCGCTAGCGACTAACGACCAGCGACTAGCGACCGTTCTTAAGAGCCGCGTACGGCGGCGTACAGCCGTAGGAAAGCGGAGGAACATGTTTCGTTCGAGCCCGTTCGATATGGCAAATCCCGTGGCTGATTTTGATGCCATTCGCATCAGCCTGGCGTCCCCGGAAAAGATCCGGAG
>DATFZT010000047.1:0-21783 GCA_035314185.1 Terriglobales bacterium | reverse complement strand
AGCCGACACTCCACGAACAAGCTAGGAACGCGAAGCGCCATTCAATGCGCCGTTTCCCCATGTGATGCAAATCACAGCGATCCGTGATTCACTGCGTTGACCGCTCCCCACCTGAAACCGTATCCTATTGATATTGAAATTGAATTTCATTTTCAATTAGAAAGCGGCCTTTTTCAATGTTGCAGGCATTCATCATCACACTCCGCGAAGGCGTCGAAGCGGCGCTTATCGTCGGCATTACTTTGGCCTATCTGGCCAAGATCGGCCGCAACGATCTGCGCAAGTCCGTCTACGCCGCGCTGGCTGCAGCTTTTGCCGGATCGATCGGCGTGGCTGTGCTGCTCTCCCGTTTCAAGTTGAACGAGGATGTCTTCGAAGGCTGGGTCATGCTGGTCGCGGCCGTTTTCGTCGTCACCATGATCGTCTTCATGATGAAGACCGGGCGCAAGCTCAAAGGCGAGATCGAAAACAAGGTCGGCCTGTTCGCCCGTGGCGACGCATGGATTGGCCTCTTCATTTTTGTTTTTCTCATGGTGCTGCGCGAGGGTGCCGAAACCGTTCTGATCCTCTCCGCCGTTACGCTGAATTCGAGCGAACTGATGAGCTTCATCGGCACCGTGATGGGAATCGTCGTGGCCGTCCTGTTCGGCGTGATTTTCGTCAAGGGCAGCGTCAAGATCAATCTGCAGAAATTCTTTAAGGTCACCACCGCAATTCTTTTTTTGGTGGCTGGGCAACTGGTGATCTCGGGCCTGCACGAGCTTTCCGAAAACGGCGTGCTTCCCTCTTCCCGGCAGGAGATGGCGATTATCGGCCCCATCGTGCGCAACGATTTTTTCTTTTTCGTGACCATTCTTGTGCTGGCGGCACTGATGGTGCTGTTTGAAATGAAGAGCCGTCAACCGGTAGACTTGCCACCGGCCGGCGCCGCCCGCCGCAAAGCGCTCTGGACCGTCCGCCGCGAGCGTTTCTGGATGGCCTCGGTTTACGTTTTTTCGTTCATCTTCATCGTGATGATTACCGCCAGCTTCATCTACGAGAAGAGCGCCAGCGCTCTTTCTCCTGCCGCGGAAGTTACGTTCGTTGACGGCCAAGTCTCCATCCCGTTGAAGCAGATTTACGACGGCGAACTGCACCGTTTTGAAGCTCAGGAAGGCGGGGTTGAAGTGCGGTTCTGGCTTTATCAGAAGCCTGACGGAAAAATTGCGACGCTGTTCGACGCATGCGAAATCTGCGGGCCGGTCGGCTTCTACAAAGGAGCGCAGGGAGTGGTCTGCAAGAACTGCGCTGCTCCCATTAATCCGCAGTCGGTCGGCATGGCGGGCGGCTGCAATCCGATTCCGCTGAAGGCGCAGGTCACCGACGATGCGGTCATCGTCTCCGAGGCGGACGTGGCGGCCGGCAAACGCTACTTCGAGCAGAAATAATGTTTCCTCGCATCGTCTACGAATCGTTTCGCCGCCAAGCGCGCCGTAAACTGCTGGCGGGCGTCGCGATCACGCTGGGCGTTGCGGTCGCCACGGCCATGATCGCCGTTGCCACCGATATTGGCGACAAGATCAATCGCGAATTGCGCAGTTACGGCGCTAACCTGGTGGTTACTCCACAGGAAGACACGCTTGATGTAGAAGTCGGCGGCGTCAATCTTAAGCCTCCTAGCGATGGCGCGTTCCTCAACGAAGCGGACCTCCCGAAAATTCGCGGGACGTTCTGGCATCACAACATCGTCGGCTTTTCGCCCATGCTGCCGGTCACGGTGAAAGTCGGCAGCGACGCGAGGGATGTCACTTTGCTTGGCACTTACTTCAATAAGGCGCTTAGCTTTGGGAAGGACGACTTCACTACCGGGGCGAGGATCACGCATCCGTGGTGGAAGGTTTCTTGCGGGGACGGCAGGGAGTCTCTGAACTGCGCCTGGCCCGACGACAACTCGCAGAATGTGCTGCTGGGCGAGCGCCTGGCGGCGAAGGTTGGTAAGCGCCCCGGCGACACAATTGAAATCTCTGGCCGCCGACTGACCATCTCAGGCATTGTTTCGACGGGCGGGGCGGAAGACGACCAGATCGTCGCGCCGCTCGCGCTCGCACAGGACGTTCTCGGCAAACCGGGCGCTGTTCGCCGCGTTTACGTCAGCGCCATGACCAAGCCTCCGGATGCGCTTTCCGTCCGCGATCCAAAGACAATGACGCCCGAGGTTTATGACCGCTGGTACTGCTCGCCTTACGTGGAGTCGATTGCTTATCAGTTGCAGGAAGTCATTCCGCATTCGCACGCTGAGCAGATTCGCCAGGTCGCGCAGAATGAGGGCACGGTGCTTTCGCGCATTAAGGGACTCATGCTGCTGATCACATTTGCGGCGCTTTTCGCCTCCGCGCTCGCCGTCTCGGCTGCCATGGCAACGGCTATTTATGAACGCCGGGTCGAAGTCGGTTTGATGAAAGCCCTCGGGGCGGGCAATCTCGCGGTCTCGGCGATCTTCTTTGCGGAGGCGCTGCTGCTCGCACTTGTCGGTGGTGTTGCCGGATTCTCCGCCGGAGCTTTGCTTGCCCGCCAGATCGGCAGGTCGATTTTCAACTCGCGGATTTCCATTGAGCCCGTGCTCTTCCCTGTCATCATCGCCATCGCCGTCTTCGTGACGTTTGCTGGGAGCGCCGCTGCCATTCGCCGCGCGGTGAAGTTCGATCCTGTCTTTGCGCTGCGAGGTGAAGGATGATGATGAGCAGCATTCCTGGCGCGCTCCTCACTCCGAAACAGGTTGCCGACCGCCGCGTTCCGGCGCCGCATACTTCGATGTTTGCGCGCATGTTGCTGCGCGCGGCTGTGCTTCGCCGCCGCCGCGCGGCATCCGCGCTGCTGGCCATGATCGTTGCCGCCGCCGTCGCTACCGCGATGATGAACCTTTACGTCGACGTGCAAGCCAAGCTGCGCACCGAGTTCCGCAATTATGGCGCCAACGTGGTCATCGTCGCAAAAGAGGGACAGGGGTTGCCCGCCGACGCGCTCGCTAAAGTCGAATCGGTTCTTGGCGCTAAAACGATGGCGGTTCCTTTTGCATATGCCGTCGCGCGGATCAAAGGCGGACAATCTGACGGACAATCCGTCGTCGTCGTCGGCACCGACTTTACGCGCGCCCGCCAGCTGAACCACTGGTGGAAGGTGAGCCGCTGGCCCAGCGCGCCGAACGAAGTTCTCGTCGGCATGCGCGCCGCCACCGTGGTTAGCCCCAAAGCTGGTCCCAATCGCCAGCCCTTCGAGCTTACTTTTCAGGGCAAAGCGATTGAACTCGCTCCCGCCGGCATGCTGCAGACCGGCGCGGACGAAGACAGCCGCATTTATCTTGACCAATCTGAATTCCAGAATTGGACCGGCGTCGCGCCCTCGACCATCGAAATTGCCGTCAATGGAACCGCCGCGGAAGTTGAAGAGTCGATTCGCCAACTGGCGCAGCTTCTGCCCTCGGCTGACGTTCGTCCCGTCCGCCAGATCATGGAAGCCGAAGCCAACGTGCTGAACAAAACGCGAGCCACACTTTACGCTTCCGCTACACTGGTTGTGCTGACTTCCGCTCTCTGCGTGCTGGCCACGCTGATCGGATGGGTCTTCGACCGGCGCCGCGATTTCGCTATCATGAAGGCGCTGGGAGCTTCCGAACGCCTGATCAACGGATTCTTTGCCGCAGAAGCCGCCGCCCTGGGCGTAGTCGGCGCGATTCTGGGCTTCGTTATCGGGATTGGTGTTGCGGCGTGGATCGGCCGCGTCAACTTCCACGCGCCCGTAGTGCCGCGCTTCAGCGTCTTTCCGTACGTGCTCGCCGGCAGCGTTGCCGTGGCTCTTATCTCGGCGGTTCTGCCGATTGTGCTGCTGCGGCGCGTGCAACCGGCTATTATTTTGAGGGGAGAGTAGGGGAACGAGATTGAATCATTGAGGTATTGAGTCAATGATTCGTTGAATCTCAACCGTGAAAACACCACCGAAGAAAGAGATTAGGATGATTCGACTTAAGAACGTTACTAAGAGTTATCCCGCTAGAGCGGAAGAAAATAATGGCGGACTTAGCCTTATCAAGGCACTCGACGATATTTCTCTTTCTATCGCGCCCGGCGAGTGGGTTGCGATGATGGGGCCATCGGGATCGGGGAAGAGCACCATGGTCAATCTCATCGGATGCCTTGACCGGCCGACTAACGGTGAAATCTGGCTTGATGGACAAAACGTCGCCAACCTCAGCGCTTCTGAACTTAATCATGTCCGCGCCGAAACCATCGGGTTCGTCTTTCAGCAATTTCACATGATCCCGTATCTCACCGCGGTCGAGAACGTGATGCTGGCGCAGTACTTCCATAGCATGACCGATGAACAGGAAGCGCTCGATGCGCTCGATCGCGTCGGCCTGAAAGACCGCGCCGGACACCTGCCTTCGCAGCTCTCCGGGGGCGAGCAGCAGCGCGTCTGCATCGCGCGCGCCCTGATCAACGATCCTAAAATTGTGCTGGCCGACGAGCCTACCGGCAACCTTGACGCGGTCAACGAAGAAATCGTGCTGCGGCTGCTGCGCGAGCTTCATCAGCAGGGGCGAACCATCGTGATGGTGACGCATGATCCGGTAGTGGCGCGTCTGGCCGATCGCCGCGTCGAATTGCACCACGGCAAGATCGCGGCCCAGGAAGTGTTTGCCATGGCCGACGAGGAGCAGTTCGATGAAGTGCTGGAAGAATTATTTGCCCTGGAAGAGAACGGCCAGATCGCTGAGATTGGGCGGATGGAAGTCCACGGCGCTTTGCCGGTGTCAATCGCGGTGGAGAAAATGGCTGCCATCGATCTGGTAACGATGCGCCCGCACCCGCCCCAGGCACACGATCATAAGCCCTTCATCAATCCGTGCCACGACGCGCTGAAGCCGGCTGGCTTTTCGACCGGCGACGGCTCGATGATCGTCGAACTCACGCCGCGTGGACACCAGCGCGCCGCCGACATCATCCGCCGCCACCGCCTGGCCGAGCGCCTGTTTACCGATTCGCTGGCCATGGACAGCGAAACCGAAATCGAGCAACAGGCCTGCAAGTTCGAGCACATACTTTCGCCTGAGGCGACCGACAAGATCTGCACCTTCCTCAACCATCCGCTGACGTGCCCACATGGCGCCCCGATTCCGCCGGGGCCGTGTTGCGGACGGCGAGCCGAACCTCGGCAGACTGCGGGCGCGTTGTCAGATCGACGCTAAGTTTCTGTGGCGCCCGCCGAAACAGCAGGTCCTTCCCCTTCGGCTTGCGCTCAGGGTCAGGATGACAAATCACAACTGATGATGGCGATCGCTACTTCCTTCCGAAGAACTTCCCGAATCCCAGGCGCACTTGCACCGTGTTCACTCCTGGATTCGGTACGGTCAGGCCGGCGTTTGAAATATGCAGGTAGCGGACGTCCACCGACCAGGCATGATCTCTCAGAAAATACATCCCGAATGCCGCGCCCGTGGTGAAGTTTATCGTCGAAGTTCCGGCCGGCACTTCATGAGTCGTGAACAGCGTGCCGCCATTTAACTCGAGGTAGGGAGCCACGTGTCCGCGGGTCGCAAAAATCCATTTGAACCCCACCGGATTCAGTCCCGCGCCGTACGCAGTATTTGCGCGCTGAAAGACGACGAAGGCCGGGACCGCGTCTACGGCGAGCTCGAAGCGTCCGTTGAGAAAACCCGGCCCGTGGGGCTCGGTCAGGATCCAGCCATAGCGGACTCCGGCATTCCACACGCTCGTATTGCTCGTGCCGCCCGGGACCGAGTGGCCGCCGCCAGTCCAGACCTCGAGCTCGCGACCTCCGTCTTCGGGACGACCCTGGGCGAGGGCCAGGGAAGTTGAGAGGAACATCGCAGGTACGAACAATAGAAATAGAAAAAGAGAGGCCGCCCTCCGAATGGATCGTGTCATAGGTGCGTCCACGGTCGAGAAAGAACGATACGCGAAAACGAACGATACGTGAACTCGGGTCGGGAAGCAAATTCCGCTCCTACCGGATTGCTGAAGGGTCCTCTTGCATGCAGCCGTCGCCCCCAGCAGCTAAAGCCGACGATCAAGAGGCGGCTATCGCAGCGCTGAAGCGCTGCGCCACCCAAGATCAAACACTAGACCGAGGTTTTTAGCGTGGGTTACAGACCCAGCCCGCCATCCACGGCCAGTACCTGGCCGGTAATAAACTGCGGGGCCGTGGCGAAGAACATCACGGCTGCGGCGATGTCGGCGGCCGTGCCGCTGCGCTGCATCGGCGTCTGTTTCGCCATTTTTTTCATGAATGAGGCCGCCGCCTTTTCTCCCAGATCAATCATTCCTGGAGCGACCGCATTCACCGCGATCTCCGGCGCCAGCGCTTTGGCCATCACTTTGGTCAGCATGTGCACCGCCGCCTTCGACGAGCAATAGTGGGCGTGCGTTGCCCAGGGACGTAGCCCGCCGAGCGAACCCATGTTAATGATGCGGCCTCGGCGCTTCCTCAAGTACGGCAGGGCCTCGCGAGAAACCAGGAATGGTCCGCGGGTGTTCGACGCAAAAATCGCGTCCCACTGCGCCACGGTAATTTTCTCAAGTTCGACGGTCTCGTAATTCGCCGCGTTATTCACCAGCACGTCGATGCCGCCCAGTTCCGCTGCCACCTCCTTCACCATCTCGCGGACACTCTTCTCGTCGGTAACATCGCAGCGCACCGCCAGCGCTTCCACTGCATTACGGGCCAGTTCTTCTATCAGTGCCTGTGCCTCGCGCGCCGACTCGCGATAGGTAATGGCGACGTGCGCGCCGTTTTCGGCTGCGGCCAAGGCAATTGCCCGGCCCAGGCGTTTCGCCGCGCCCGTTACCAGGAGTGTCTTTCCAGAAAGTAGCCGTCCGTTTGTCGTCATGCCGAGATTCTATAGCGGATCGGGAATTGCAGCGCGGCGGGCGAGCGGCCGAGCTGCGCTCGGATGGACAGCCGAGGGCGGCTGTCCCTACGCAAGCCTGGACGGGGCGGGGCCCCGTCACCACACGGGCGGCGGTGTCTTGGAAACACTGCACCGAAACTGCTACACTCCCTCGCATGACGCCGCTTGGCGAAGTCATCGTTTATTCCCGCAAGGGATGTCATCTCTGCGAAATCGTCAAGGAGAGCATCGTCAAACTGCACAAGCGGGGCGGGTTTAGCTGGCGTGAAATCGACGTGGACTCCGATTCCGAAATCCGGCGGCTCTATAACGATGAAGTGCCTGTTGTATTCATCAACGGGCGCAAAGCTTTTAAGTACCGGATGGACGAGCAGGAATTCCTCCGCAAACTGAGCGCCTGAGGCGAAGTTACGGCGGCGGGACGGGCGAGACGCCCGTCACCACACTAGCTAAGTGCCCTCTGACTTTTAACTTCTGCACTCTGCCATTACAATCAGCCCCGATGCTTCGCACCCAACTCTTTGCCGATCCCACGGGACGGTTCGTCCACGATATTGTTCTGGAAAGCTGCCGCCAGAACGGCGGCAAAACCGCGCTGGTCGACACTTCGTGTGATCGCCGTTTCACTTTCTCCGAATATGGCACCTTGGTCGAATCGCTTGCCCGTGGCCTCATCTCCATCGGTCTTGCGCCCGGAGAAGTGGTTGGTATCTTTCTGCCTAACTCGTGGGAGTTTGCCATCACTTATCACGCTGCCACGCTTGCTGGAGGTATCCCTACGCTGCTTAATCCCGCCTACCGCGAACGCGAGATCCGGTATCAACTGGAAAACTCCGGCGCAGTTTTCCTTGTTACCGACGCTCCACTCATGGAGAGCGTGAACCTCGCGGGACTTCCTGGGCTGCGCCGCGTCTTCACTACGCGCGGCGGGCGAACAGGCTGCGATGATTTTGCGAGTCTGCTGCGAACCACTTCTGCGAATTTCCCGGCCGCTTCTAAGAACCCGCAACTAACTATCGCCGCGCTTCCCTACTCCAGCGGCACTACCGGACTGCCCAAGGGCGTGATGCTCTCGCACTACAACCTGGTTGCGAATGTCTATCAGATCCTGGGCCCGAATGCCGCGATGCTTACGGCCGATGACGTCATGCTCTGTTTCCTGCCGCTTTATCACATCTACGGACTCACGGTGGCGCTGACGCTTTCGCTGACCCTGGGTTGCAAGCTGGTGCTGATGCCGCGCTTTGACGTGCAAAGGCTGTGCGCTCTTCTGATTCAGGAGGGCGTCACCATGATGCCCGTGGTTCCGCCTGCTATCAATGCTTTGTGCCAGGCCGTCGAAGCGGGCATCTTCCCCAAGAATCACAGCGTGCGATGGATCAAGTGTGGGGCGGCGCCGCTGGCTCCGGAACTTGCGCGTCGCTTCTCCAGCCTCACTGGCATTAGCGTTGTCCAGGGATACGGAATGACGGAAGCTTCGCCGGTCACGCACGCCGGCTACATCGCGCCACCTGAAATGTATCGTCCTGCATCGATCGGGCAACCGCTGGCGCTCACCGAGTGCCGCGTCGTGGACATTGACGGGAACGATGTCACGCCCGGCGAACAAGGTGAACTTGCGATGCGCGGGCCGCAGATCATGCTGGGATATTGGAAAGAACCGCAAGCTACCGCCGCCGTGCTCCGCGATGGCTGGTACTTTTCCGGCGACATTGTGCGCGCGGATGCCGACGGCTTTTACTACGTGCTCGACCGCAGCAAAGAGATGATCAAGTACAAGGGGTTTCCGGTGGCACCGGCTGAGGTTGAAGCGTTGCTGCTCGAACATCCCGCCGTGCGCGACTGTGGCGTCGTTGCTCGACCCGACCTCGACGCTGGAGAGATTCCTTGCGCGTTTGTTGTGCTGCGCGATGGCTTTGCTGCTTCGGACGCACTCGAGAAGGAACTCTGCGGCTTCGTCGCCGACCGGCTTGCCCACCACAAGCAGCCGCGCGAAATTCGCTTTGTGGATGCGGTGCCGCGGACGGCATCGGGCAAGATTCTGCGGCGCGAGCTGCGGAAAACTTTCTCTTGATCCGCCACAGTCACGATGCGCAGACTATCGTGTGGTAGCGGGGCTGCGCCCCGCTGGACGGGGCAAAGCCCCGTCACCACACGAGACATCGTGCCCCTTCCCGCAGTGTAAAATATTGTTATCCCCATGACGATTACCAGCTTCGTCGCCAAATCCGCGTTTCGCAATAAGCGGCGCAGTCTTCTTACCGTTGCCAGCATTGCCTTCTCTTTGCTCTTGCTTTGCATCATGCTATGCGTCTGGCGCAGCTTTTATATCGACAAGGGAGCGCCTGACTCCGCGCTGCGCATCATGACTCGCCACAAGGTGTCGCTGGCTAACTTTCTTCCTATTTATTATCGCGACAAGATCCGCGCTGTTCCGGGCGTAGTGCACGTCGTGCCGATGACCTGGTTCGGGGGGACTTATAAGGACCAGAAGCCGGAGAATTTTTTCGCTCAGTTCGCTACCGATCCTGATGAATACTTCGACGTTGCCGCCGACAAGGTTATGCCCGCCGACCAACTCGCCGCCTGGAAGCGCGACCGAGCCGGTTGCGTCGTCGACGCTGACCTTGCCCGCAAACACCACTGGAAGATCGGCGACCACATCATTCTGCAAGGCACCATCTTCCCCACGAATCTTGACCTGACCCTGCGCGGCATCTACACCATCGACCCGCCTAATAGCGCGCTTTACCTCCACAACAAGTATCTGGAAGAGTCCGTCGGCTGGTTCAAAGATACAGCGGGCTTTTACTTCGTTCGCGTCGATACGCCGGAACACATGCCGGTGGCGGCTCGCGCTATCGATGACATGTTCCACAGCACTCCGGTTCCGACGAAGAGCGAGAGCGAGCAGGCTTTCAAACTCGATTTCATCAACACGCTGGGCAGCGTCAAGATATTCATCCTCAGCATCTGCGGAGCCGTGCTGTTCACCACCCTCCTGGTTTGCGCGAACACGATGGCCATGTCGATCCGCGAACGCACACGCGAAGTTGCCGTGTTGCGCACGCTTGGCTTCACACGCGAAAGCATTCTCAAATTGCTGTTAAGCGAGTCGATCGCCATTGCGGTAATCGGAGGGTTAGCCGGCGTCGCGCTCGGGACTGTGGTGATCAAAGCAATGTCGCGGCCCGGGATCGGGATGCCAGTCTCGATGCACATGACCATCGCGACCTCGCTAGTCGTAATGACTGTCGCATTTCTGGTAGGGCTGGTCAGCGGCCTGATTCCCTCTTACCGCGCCTCGAACCTCGCCATTGTCGACGCCATGCGCCACATCGGGTGAGGCATTGAACCATTTAGACAATGAATCATTTAGACATGAATCAATGAGTCAATACCTCAATGATTCAATGAGTCAATTTCTTCGTCTCGCTTACGGACACGGATACTGCGTTCCCGGAATCGCCGGGGTGCCGGGAATGACGGTGGCGGGTGTGCCCGGACTGTCGCCTATCGGAGGCGTCCCAGGAATGATGGTTGCTGGTGTGCCGGGCGTACCCGGCGTGTAGCAGATGCCGCGATCATAGCCGCGATCATAGCCGCGATCGTAGACCGGATAGGGCAGCGGGCGCGGAGCGGGCATGGGAGCGGCTACCGGGTGCTCCTGAGCTTGTCTGAGCGCATCTGCGAGCTGGTTCTCGGACAAGGTTAGAGGCTGCGGCAGAGTCATTTCCATGGGCGAGCCGACGTCCACGAAGAAGCCGTGGCTGTGCAAGAGAATCGCGAACATGACCGCGACGCCGGCAGCCGTTCCAACCGCGCTGCCGATCATCAAGCCTTTCGGTGAGCCGGAAGTGATCGTGGTTCCGCCGAGGGTGGAGCTTTGCGTGGTGTGAGCGACGGTGCCAATCAGTACGCCGAGGCCGGCACCGGCCATGGGGGCGATGATCGCGCCGGCTTTTGCGGCGTCGCTGGGATTCCGCCAAGCCGTGCCCTCTTCGGTATCCACATTCAGTGGTCCGGCGATGTTGGCGACATAGCCGTCGGGGAAGACCACCGAAGCAGAGTTCATCAGCATCTGAGCGCGGTTGCCGTCGCGCGTGAGTTTATCGAGCTTGCCCTGGACGAAGGTTCCGGCGGGGATCAGCACATGGTCGCCGACGGTGACGGGAGCGGTGGTTTGCGCATAGACCACGTCTCCGCGGTGCATGGTCCTGCTCGAAACTGGATTGGTGAGCACGAGCGCGAAACGGGCTCCGGCGGGGATGGTTACTGTGGATGGCTGAGTTGTGGCTGCGGCCTGCGAACTGGTTTGTGAACCGGATTGCGAAATGGGCGGTGCAGTTTGCGGGTGATCTTGATCTTGACCTTGGCGTTGATCTTGCGCAAGACAGGTGAAGGCGACGAGGAGCAGGGAAACGAGAATTAGAGTTTGCTTCGCTTTTGTTCCAGCCAGAGTTGGAAAGGCAGCCAGGGCCGAAACGACTCGACGGCAGTGGTCTTGGTTCGGCATTTTGTATCTCCTGTGGAAGAGCTCTCGTGCGGCGCTCACGTTTCGTACTTTGGAGAGGAAACGTGCTCCCAATCAGTTAGACGCGTGCCTTGAGGAACTGTATAGGATTTTGTTGGTAAAGCTTTGCATAGAAAAGGTAGGGATTTGTAAAGGCCGCAATGGGCGCTGGATTTGAGGAAAAACGCAACAGTGGTGCAGAAGCGAATTCGCTCAATGACCCACTCCAGGTGCTAAACTCACTTCGCATGCGGACGGACCTACTGCCCCTTTGCGACCAGCACTTTCGCACCATGGAGCCGGTAATCGCTCCGTACAACGCCGACTATTCCATCGAATTCTTTCGCTGCACTGACAAATTCTGTCACCGCTGTTTCGGCGAGCGCATCGGCTACGCCACGCCTAAGCGCGGAGACGCGCCCGTCCTCACCCCCAACCAGCCCAGCTGCGAGCGCCATGGACGCCCTATGTTCATCATCAGCCTTGACCGGCAGCACAATCACGTGACCTACGCCTGCCAGGAATCCGGTTGCATGGAGCGCGTGGTGCGGACTTAGGGCTTTGCTTCGTTGCCACTGACGCGTTTCTCCGGAGACACGCTTGTGTTTCGCCTGACACGTGTCAACGTCGTGTTTCTCAGCTAACTGCCTAAGCAGCAGTGGCTCCGATTCGGCGCTATGCTTGCATTTCTGTATCCCGACACCAACTTCGGGAGGTTAGCCGCTTGATTAAGCACATTGCTGCTCTCGTCTTCATCTTTGTGTGCACGTCGATCGCCTGGATTATCCTCGGCTCCACCATCATGGAACGCACCAACAACAGCGGAAATCAGCTGAGAGGCCGTGTGGCTTCAACTTGGGGCTCCGAACAGGAGCAAATTCCGCCTACGGCAACCTTTGCCTGGTATGAAACGGTGGCAACGACAACCACGGAAAACGGCAAGACCGTCATTCACTACAACCAGGTTGAACGCAAAAGCAATCTACAGCTCGATTCCACCCGGGTCAAAGTCGACCTTGACCTCAACCATCGCCAGAAAGGCCTGCTCTGGTACAGCACGTATGCGGTGGACTTTGACGGTGACTACAGTTTTCACAACAACGCTACCGTTCCGGGCACGGTAACTCTTCGTCTGCCATTTCCCGCGCAAAGAGCGGTGTACGACGGACTTGCCATGACTTTCAATGGCCAACCGGTCACGACCTCGATCGACGACACGGGCGCGGCTTCCAAACTCGCGCCCGCGCCTGGTCAGACGGCCCTGCTCCACGTTGCCTATCGCTCCCACGGCATGGACCGCTGGCGCTACAAACTTGCCGAAGGAGTCGCACAGGTGCACGATTTCTCTCTGGTCATGCACACTAACTTCAAAGGCATCGACTTCGCGGACGATACTCTTTCACCAACGGCCAAGAAGGAAACCGCCGACGGCTGGGAACTCGACTGGCGTTATTCCGATCTGGTGTCCGGATTCCAGATCGGCATGGAAATGCCCGAAAAACTGCAGCCTGGCCCACTCGCCGGAGAAATCAGTTATTTTGCTCCGGTTTCACTGTTCTTCTTCTTTTTTCTGATGTTCATCATTACTACCTTGCGCGGGATCGATCTTCACCCCATGAATTATTTCTTCCTGGCCGCGGCCTTCTTCGCTTTCCATCTGCTTCTCGCTTACCTGGTCGATCACATCTCGATTCATGCGGCCATGGCGATTTCTTCGGTCGTTTCTATTTTCTTGGTGGTGAGCTATCTGCGGCTGGTGGCAGGGATCCGCTTCGCCGCCTTGGAAGCGGGGACGGCACAACTGATTTATCTGGTGGTGTTTTCCTACGCGTTCTTCTGGAAGGGCTTTACCGGGCTCACCATCACGGTCATCTCGGTGATCACGCTATTCATCGTGATGCAGACGACGGGAAAGATTCGCTGGTCGGATAAATTCGCCCGGCGTCCGGAAGTTCCGGGAAGCAGTATCTAACCTCGGGCGGGGACGGGGTTTTGCCCCGTCCGCCGGGGCGTAGCGCGGCACCACACAAAACTTACTCTCCCACTAGCCACCCGTACTGAGCCGTCGTTAGCGGCACCACGCTTAATCGTCCCTGCCTCACCAGCGGAGATTCGGCGAATAACCTGTGTGCCTTGATTTCCGCTAGTGTCTTCGGCTTTGCGATCGGCTTTCCCACTTTGATTTTCACCTGCGGAGTCTTGGGATCGCTCGCATCCACCGACACTACTGACGCTGTTCCTACTGCGCTCTTATCGTCACCGGTGTGGTAGATCACCAAGCGCTCGCCTGGCTTCATCTCGCGCAGGTGTTTCACTGCCGCGGGATTCGTCACTCCATCCCAAATCGTCGTCTGCTCGCGCTCAAGATTCGCGAAGGAATACACCGTCGGTTCAGTTTTCAGAAGATAGTCCATGGGCAGGTATTGTAAACACAAAACGATGCACAGGAAATGGATCAAAACAGATCCTGCTTGCACTCCCCGGCAACCTTGCTATAATTCTGCAACGTTTCAGGCAGCCTGAGCCGTGGCGTCGACTACGAACAGGCGCGCATGCGGGTGAGCGCAGCGGAAGGAACTGATTGCCCATGGCCGAGAAACCAAGACGAATGCGCTGGCTGCTGGGGTGCGGCTTGCTGCTTGGACTTCTGGCCGCTTTCGCCGGGCACAAGACGGTGAACTACACCTCGACGGATGCATTCTGTAACGAGTCTTGTCATTCGCACCCGCACGCTGCCGATTACTGGGTGCAGTCCGCGCACTACTCTAATCGACATGGCGTGGTGGTCCACTGCACCGACTGCCACTTGCCTCCGGGCGGGATGCAGTATCTCACGGAAAAAGCGCGGCTGGGCGCGCACGACGCCTACTCTAAGCTGTTTCGCGACGTTTCCAGAATCGACTGGGCGCGGGAGCGCAAGCTCGACCGCGCCGTCACGTTTACTTATGACGCGAGTTGCATCCGTTGTCACAGTAATCTGTTTACCCAGGGACTCTCCAAAGTGGAGGACACTCTTCCCTCCGCAGATCAGAAAACCGACGCGGCGCAAATTCTTGAGATGAGAATCGTCGCGCGCAGGATGGAAGGGCACCTGTACTACCAGCGCCATCGGGACAAGGTGCACTGCGTCAACTGCCATTTGTTCGCCGGGCATCTTATAGAGAAGAAGGTGGCGCCCGTTGCTACGGCTGCGGTCGAGGATTCCCGGTTCCCGCTCTCCGCCTCGGGCTTTCACGACTATACGGAAGCGGTGCCAGGATCGGCGGTCAAGTTTCACATGATCGCAGTGCCGGGTGGAATTCTGGCGGCGGGGAGTCCGGAGCTGGGCGCTTGCCGCATACAGGACGCGGGACCAGAGCACCCGATTGGCGTGAAGCCGTTCTGGATGGCGCAGGCCAAGGTCAGTCGCCACAACCTTGAAGTGTTTTCTGCCCAGCGTAAGTTGAAGGAAAAACCTGACGCGCTGACGCAGCAGATCGCCGAAGCCTACACGCAATGGTTGTCGCAGGCGACGGGAAAGAAATATCGCCTGCCGACAGAATCGGAACTGGAGTACGCCTGTGTCGCGGGCGGTACCATGCAAGCCTGGGACCGAACTGATAGCCGGGCGGATTTCCGCGATCCCCGGTTGCCTGTCGTCAATGCATGGGACTTCTTCGACCTGCCGGGAAACGCACCGGAATTTCGCGTTGGCACTCCCGCGGATGAATTTGTTTCTGCCGGCGCCAGCTTCAGGGTAGTCAGGGAAGCTGAGGAGAAGCCGGCGACGCGCGCCAGCAGCGAGCGGCCGAGCGTCGAGCGGCCCAACAACGAGCGCTGAAGGCATCGAAGCAATAGAAAGAGTTGAGACAACCTATGACGGATGCACGCGATCACGAGCTGGGGATGGACCGCCACATCACCCGGCGCGATTTTCTGAACGGAGTCGCCATCGGGATCGGCAGCCTGGCGCTTGGTTCGACCCTGACGGGGTGTTCGCGGCACGGCAACTCGGAGTCTGCGGCGCAGGATGGCGCGGGGTATAGTCCTCCGGCGGCGAGCGGAATGCGCGGCGATAATACGGGGTCGTTTGAAGCGGCGCACGGTTTGCGCGACGGAACTTTTTGGCAAACGGCCGGCCGGGCGACGCACACGGACTCCACTTACGATCTGATCGTGGTGGGAGCGGGTGTCAGTGGACTGGCGGCGGCTCACTTTTTCCGCAAGCAGGCGGGGGCGAATGCACGCATCCTGATTCTCGAAGCGCACGACGATTTTGGCGGGCACGCCGCGCGGAAAGAATTCCACGCGGGCAACCGGATGCTGCTCGGTTACGGCGCGCAGTCGATTGAAAGCCCATCGCGCTACAGCGCGGAGTCCAAGAGTGTGCTGGCCGACCTGGGCGTTGACGTGCAGAAGTTCTACCACTACTTTGACCAGAACTTCTATTCCTCTTTGAAGATGAGTAGCGGCATGTTTTTCGACCGGGAGACGTTCGGAGAAGATCGTCTGGTGGCGGGGTTCGGAAAGATTCCGCACCGGGAATTCTTCGCCAAGGCTCCGCTTTCCGAGACGGCACGCCGCGACATCGTGCGCCTCTACACGGAAAATGTGGACTACTTGCCGGGACACACTCCGGAACAGAAGCGAGCCATCCTGGAAAAAACTAGCTATGCCGATTTTCTGACCAAAATTGCCAAGTGCACTCCGGAAGTGGTTCCGGTGTTTCAGACCCGCAGCCACGATTTGTTCGGGGTTGGCATCGACGCCGTTTCCGCGCTTGCGCTCTACGATGAAGGCGATGACTACGGGTATGGGTATCCGGGACTGGACGCGATGCTGGGACACGCTGGCGATCGCGGCGAACGTAAGCCGGATCCTTACATCTTTCATTTTCCCGATGGGAATGCTTCGGTTGCGCGCTTGCTGGTGCGGGCGCTCACTCCAGAGGCGATGCCGGGACACACTATGGAAGACGTGGTGGTGGCTAAGGCCGACTACAGCCGCCTCGACCGCGATTCTTCTCCGGTGCGCATACGCTTGAACAGTACCGTGGTTAGAGTGCAACACGACGGTGTGCGGCACGACGGAGATCCGGGTTCGGCGCGCGAGGTGGAAGTAACTTATACCCGCGATCGGCAACTCTACAAAGTGCGCGGACGCCGCTGTGTGCTGGCTTGCTACAACGGCATGGTTCCTTATATTTGCCCAGAGCTTCCGGCGGTGCAGAAGGAAGCGCTGGTGTATGGGGTGAGAACTCCGCTGGTGTACTCGCACGTAGCGATTCGCAATTGGACTTCGTTCCAGAAGTTGGGGGTGAGCCAGATCGCGGCCCCGGGAAGCTATCACGTATTCGCCATGATCGACTATCCCGTGAGTATTGGAGAATACAAATTCCCGAGTCGTCCGGAGGATCCGATGGTCGTGTTCATGTTGCGCACACCTTGCCAGCCGGGCTTATCGGAGCGTGAACAGCATCGCATCGGGCGGGTGGAACTTTACGACACGCCCTTTACAACTTTCGAGCGAAATATTCGCGACCAACTGGGACGCATGCTGGGGCCGGGAGGGTTTGACCCGGCGGCGGATATCGAGGGCATCACGGTTGGACGCTGGGCGCACGGCTACGCCTACGGATATAACTCCTTGTTCGATCCCGACTTCGCCGAGGGAGAAGCACCCAACGAGGTGGGACGAAAACCGTTTGGCCGGATCGCGATTGCCAACTCTGATGCGGGCGCCGTTGCCTACATGAATACGGCGATCGACGAAGCGTATCGCGCCGTCCGGGAGCTTTCTCAGTTCCAGAGCTGACGGATTTGTGCGTGAGCCTCGAGATACGATTTCATTTTCTTCGTCTTCATCTTGGAGGGTCCGAAAAATGCCTTCTGTGTCGCAGTCTGACCTCTGCGGCTAAAGCCGATACTGAAAGCATTCCAGTGATCGCAGCGGTAAACCGCTGCGCCACCCAAAGGCAAGTACAACCCCGGTAAACCGCTGCGCCACCCAAAATCAAGTGCAACATCGAATTCTTCCGCGGCCGGCTCCGAAAGTCCTCGCAATTGGTTTCGCGTCACTTCGTGGAGAATCTGTAAATCGTTTCCTGATGGTAGATGGAGCCGGGTGCAAGGATTGTCGACGGAAAATCGGGATGGTTCACGGAATCGGGATAGTGCTCGGCTTCGAGGCAGAAGGCCGAATGCTTTCCGTAGTGAACTCCTCGCTTGCCCACAATGCTGCCATCGAGAAAATTGCCGGTGTAGAACTGGAGGCCTGGTTCGGTGGTCCAGACTTCCATCTGACGGCCTGAACCGGAGTCAAACACGCGCGCGGCGAGTTTCAATTTACCTGGGTCTCCTAACACGAAGTTGTGGTCGTAGCCGCCGGGGTCGCCCTTGATTTCAGCGATGTGAGCGCCGATTGTGGTGGGCTGGGTGAAGTCTAGCGGCGTTCCTTTTACAGGCAAGATTTCCCCGGTTGGAATCGAAGTCGCGTCGAACGGGGTGTAGGTAGCGGCGTTCAGAAGGAGAATATCCGCCAAGACGTCCGCCGGCACACCCGGCGTACCACCCAGATTGAAATAGCTGTGGTTCGTTAGATTCACGGGCGTGGACTTATCCGTCTTAGCGGCGTAGTCGAGCTTCAGTTCGTTGGCGTCGGTGAGGGTGTAGGTCACCGTGACCGACAGGTTTCCGGGAAAGCCTTCATCGCCGTCGGGGCTCAGGTAGGAAAAGCGAACCGCTGCGGCGCGGGGCGACGACACGGGTTCGGCCTTCCAGACGACGCGGTGCAGGCTCTTTTCTCCGCTGTGCAGCGTATTGGGTGGGTTGTTAATTTCCAGCGAGTATTGTTTTCCTTCCAGCGTGAACTTACCTTTGGCAATCCGGTTGGCGACTCTGCCTGCGGTGGCTCCAATCCAGGCATGAGTTCCCACGTAGCCTTCGAGCTGGTCGAATCCCAGGACGACGTCGGCCGTCTTTCCGCCGCGGTCGGGAACCCAGAGCTCGGTGAGCGTCGCTCCGTAGGTGATGATCTTGGCCACGGCGCCGGTGGAATTCTTCAGCGTAAGCATGTCGACGACGGTACCGTCAGCGAAGGTTCCGAATTTTGTTCTTTCCACCCCGGCCTCGGTCACGCTAGCCTCGGACACGCCAGCCTCGCTCGGATTCTTCGGTTGCGCTTGGACCAGGGTCGCCATCAGAACGCCGGACCCTATCAGGATCAGGCACGTGATTCTCATGCTCATACTCATTCTCAGTACCATTGCCGCTGCCGTGTGCATGTCGTTGTCTCTTTTCTGTCGTCTTCGTATTTTAACGATTTTGCAGTTGCCGCACTTAACCATACGCAGGTCGGCGGCGTTCGGGCAAGGCGCCTGACGTCAACTTCTCTACCACAGGGGCACAGAGGTACACAGGGAAGACCCTCAGGTCGTCAGCTTCGATTCACCTTATTTATTCACTTCCGCGATCAGTAGTCCGAAAGGCTCGAGCGTGACTTCATTACCCTTTGCCGATGCTTGGGACTCGATCAGGATTTTTAGCGGAGCGTGGCCGAATCCCTGCCGGGAAAGATCGAAGGTTGTTTTTTGCGGCGTCGTCGACATGTTCAGCGCTACCAGAACGGCTTTTCCCTTGTAGCTGCGCAGGTAAGACAGCACGTTAATGTCTTCTTCGTTGAGCGCGGTGTAGCTGCCTTCGAGTAACTCTTCGTTCGAGTGGCGCAATGCCAGCACTTTCTTGTAGAGGTTGAGAACGGAGTTGGGATCTTTCAACTCCGTGGCCACGTTATGAGTCTGGTAACTCGGCGGCACGGGAAGCCACGGTGTGTTCTTGCTGAATCCGGCATTGGGCGCTGTGTTCCACTGCATGGGCGTCCGTTCGCCGTCGCGTCCTTTTTCTTGCGGCCATCCGGTGCGGCCGATGGGATCTTTTACGTCTTCCTTACGGGTGGGGTCGTTGTTCTCCATGCCGATCTCTTCGCCGTAATACATGATGGGCGTGCCGCGCAGCGTCAGGTAGAAAGCGCCCATCAGTTTGGCGATGGCGTCGTTGTTCTTGCCGTCTCCATAGCGGCTGTAGGAGCGGACGATATCGTGATTGCTGATCACGAACGCGGGCCAGCCGTGGGCGGCGTCGACGGCCGCGATCTGGCGGCGGAATTCGGGTGGAGAAAGTTTGTTGACCGTGGTGAACATGAAGTCCATGGGCATCTGGAGTTCATTGCCGCCCTGGCCGTAATACCGGTCAAGTTCGGCGGCGGTCGATGTCCAGGTTTCGCCGATGAGCACGGCGTCGGACTCGTCGGCCACTTTGCGCAGCTTCTGCAATTCTTCGTGAACCTCGGGAAAATTCCGGTTGTATTTCTCGTCCGTGTTAGGGTCCCCCTGTTTGTTGACACCAGGGAGAACGGGGTTGTCGTGCAGTTCGGGATCTTCAAACAAAATGTCGACGGCGTCGAGGCGGAATCCGGAAACGCCGCGCTTGTACCACCAGCGCGTGGTATCGAGCATCACTTTTTCGACGGCGGGATTGCGCCAGTTCAGGTCGGGTTGCTGGGCGTAGAAGAAGTGGTAGTAGAACTGGTTGGTGATTGGGTCGAGCGTCCATGCCGAACCGCCGAAGATTGAGATCCAGTTGTTGGGAGGCTGGCCGGGTGCTTTGGCGTCGCGCCAGATATACCAGTCTCGATGGGGGGCGGTGCGGGAGGACTTCGAATCCAGGAACCAGGGGTGCTGGTCGGAGGTATGGTTGGGCACGAAGTCCATAATGATGCGAACGTGATGGTTCTTGCCTTCGCCAACCATGTGATCGAAGTCATCGAGATTTCCGTACATGGGGTCAATATTGCGGTAATCGGCAACGTCGTAGCCGAAGTCGACCTGGGGCGAGGGATAGCAGGGAGTGATCCAGATGGCGTCGACGCCCAGTTCATGCAGGTAACTCATTTTGGAGCTGATGCCGTTGAGGTCGCCGACACCGTCGTTATTGCTGTCGGCAAAGCTGCGGGGATAGATTTCGTAAAACACGGCATGCTGCCACCACTGATGGCCTTCCGCATCGACCGGGTTGCCTTGCGCAGCAGCAAAAGGGGAACTAAAGAAGGTCAACAGCAACGGCAGAATCAATGACGGTAAGATCAGCGAGCGCAGCGACGACCGCCTGGACATGAATTTTCTCTCCTGTGAGAAACATAAATTTGGTCGCGGAGAATTGTATATGGGTGGCGAGCTCAGTGTGACACGGGAATAGCACGTCTAGCGTTCCAAGGCTTTACGGTCCCAATTTCCGCAGTCGGCAGCCGCGTCATACGTGCTCTGGAGGAATTCCATCAGCGTGGTCCTGGGAGATTCGGCGGTTCGCACTTCGTCATACATAAGCAAGAACTCTTTCAGCTGCGGATGGTAGAACGCCGCTGGTGGGCGGACCCGCTGCCCCGCGAAACCTGACGGTTCAGGCGCAGCGTATGAGTAGAAAGCCGGTCCCTTGACGTCGCCTCCACCGGGCCAGAATCCCGCGCTACTCACTTCGTGAGAGTATGCTTCCCGAGTGATTGAGTCGGCTCCCTGCCGCTCCGGCGCCACTCGCCCGGAGAAACGACTCACAGCCAGATCGAAACTCCCCCAGAAGAAATGCACCGGACTGACCTTACCCAGAAACCCCGCGCGAAATTCCTTAAGTGTTTGATCGACCCACGTTAGTATGTGCCAGAATTTGTGCACTGCTTCCGGGTCATAGGTCGCATGAACGCGGTCGTTCTCAAACGGAATGGGATCGGGAATCTCGCACGGCATGGTCCAGATCCGCACAACTACGCCGAGCTCGGCCAGAGCCATCATGAATTTCTTATAGAATTCGGCAACACTCTGTGCCGTTAGCGTCATGCCGACAACGCGGCCATCGCTCGATTCAATCAAGAGCTTATGGTCGATGAAATCGAACTGTACCTCGATCGCTCCTGGACGGCTTGGCATCGCCGAGGTAGTCATGCCCCGCGCGGTCAGGTAGAAAGGAACGTTCCACCAGTGGTTGACGAGGGGACACAATTTGAGGCGCACTTTCCCGACCACCTGTGTCCACATGTGCAAGGTTGCAAGAGTGTCATTCCAGCTGTCTAAAGGCAACGCAGGCAACACTTCCCGATCGTTTTCCGTGGCAGGGGTCATGGTTTATCCCGTCCTGGCGAACCAATGTACACCCAGATGCAGCCGCTCAGTTGCCCTACTTGGGGGCAAACCGTACCTTATCCGATTAGTCATTATGGTGTGACCGGCTCGATGCGCTGGTCGTGGGTTAGGCTGAGTTTGTTTGAAGAACTTTAGTCCAGAGCCACAAGCGGAGGGAACCGGTCATGATAGAGAAGTTACGATTTTTGGGTTTGGATGTCC